>JBJMKX010000113.1:0-13152 GCA_045805605.1 Solirubrobacteraceae bacterium | reverse complement strand
GGGCCGGGCGGCGGCTGCTGCGCCGGTGGCGGGCCGGGCGGCGGCTGCTGCGCGGGAGGCGGGCCGGGCTGCGGCGGTGGCGGTGGAGGCGGCGGAGGTGGTGGCGGCGGACCGCCCTCGGGCTGGTTCAGCGGATCGCCGGGAGTCGGCTGGTCGGGCGGGTCGGTCAAGGGTCTCCTCCTAGTCCGCAGCGGCGGCGATGAGCACGATGATCCCCACGATCACGCCCAGCACCAGCAGCACGCTGCCGATGATGCCCAGGATCTTGCCCGCGGTGGCCATTCCCCGGCCCTGCAGCGTGCCGCCCGACGCGTCGACCGCGTCCTCCGCCTGCTTGCCGAAGTACCACGCGAAGGGCGCGCAAATCGTGCACGCGACGATCCCGATGATGCCGAGCACGAGTGCGAGCACCGCGTTGGGCGCGTTCGGTGCCTGCGGCTGGTAATTCATGACGAGGTCCTCACGGGTGGGGTCGGCGGCGGGGCAGCATACCCGGGTACGCTCCGGCCATGCCACTCGTCACCACCGAGGATCGCGGCAGCGTCCGGCACGTCGTTCTCGACCGCCCCGAGAAGCGCAATGCGATGAATGGGGAGCTCGTGACCGAGATCGGGCGCGCGCTGCGGGCCGCCGCCAACGACCCCGCTGTCCACTGCGTCGTCGTGCGCGGAAACGGCGCGATGTTCTCGGCCGGCATGGACTGGAACACGCTCGGTGAGCTGCCCGGCCAGGTTGCGCTGCTGCGCGCGTTTCGCCGCGAGTGCCTCGAAGCGTGGAACCTCGCCGAGGAGATGACCAAGCCGACGATCGCCTCCATCCACGGCGGCTGCATCGGCGGCGCCATGGAGCTCGCGCTGGCCTGCGACCTGCGAGTGATGGCGACCGACGCGGTCATCGGCATGCCCGAGACGCGCGTCGGCCTGATCCCGGACGTGGGCGGCAGCTCACGCCTGCCGGCGGTGGTGGGGCTCGGTCGGGCCAAGGAGCTCGTGCTGACCGGCAAGCTCATCGGGGCCGAGGAGGCTGAGCGCATCGGCCTCGTCAACCGCGTCGCCCCGCCGGACGAGCTCGAGGCGGCCACCGACGCCCTGGTCGGCGAGCTGCTGGCCTGCGCCCCGCGGGCGGTCGGACTGGCCAAGCGCGTCATGGACGCCTCGGCCCGGCCGGCGCTTGCGACCACGCTCGAGATGGAGGTCGCGGCGCAGGAGCAGTGCGCGCGCTCGGAGGACTTCGCCGAGGGCTCGCGGGCGCTCGCGGAGCGCCGCCAGCCGGAGTTCGCCGGCAGATAGGGTCGTCGGACATGGCGGCCGCAGGCGCAGCGCGGCGCACGCCCGGGTGGGTCAACCCCTTCCGCCGCGAGGGGCTGCTCGCTCGCGCATGGCCGTTCCTGGCCGCCACGGCGGTGGCCTTTGCGCTGCTGCCGGTCAGCGCCGAAAGGCACATCGACGCCGCCGAGGTCGGCGTGGCCGCGGCGGTCGCCGCCGGCATCGTGCTCTCCGTCCTGACCGTCCCGTGGGAGCGGCTCCCGCACACGCTGACCGTACTCCCCCCGCTGGCCTACTTCGTGCTCGTCGCGCTGCTTCGCGACGCCAACGGCGGCGGCGCCTCGGGCTACTCGGCGCTCGTCCTCTTGCCGGTCCTGTGGGTCGCCCTCTACAGCGAGCGCGCCGAGCTGATCGCGGTGCTCGCCGGCGTCTGGTCGACCTTCGTCATCCCCATCCTCGTCGACAAGCAGCACTACCCGGAGACGGACTGGCGCTTCGCGGTGCTGCTGACCCTGGTGTCGGGCTTCATCGGCTTCGCGACCCAAGGGCTGGTCGAGCGCGTGCGCCTCCGCGCCCGCGAGGCGGCCCTTGGCGCCGAGCGCGCGCGCCGCAGCGAGGAGTACCTGCGGGCCGTGATGACGAGCGCGGCCGAGGGGATCATCACGCTCACGCCCGACGGGCGCGGCTCGTTCGTGAACCCCAGGGCCGCGAAGATGCTCGGCTACGAGCCCTCGGAGCTCGAGGGCCGCGTCCTCTCTGGCCTGATGGTCGAGGGCGACATCCGCTCGGGCGAGTCCGATCCCGTCGGCAATGCGGTGTTCCGCCGCAAGGACGGGTCGACGTTTCCCGTCATCTACGACAGCACGCCGATCCAGCTGGAGGGGGGCGGCAGCGGCGGGATCGTCGTGACCTTCACCGACATCACCGAGCGCCGCCAGGTCGAGCGGATGAAGGACGAGTTCGTCTCCGTCGTGGGGCACGAGCTGCGTACTCCGCTGACCTCGATCCGGGGCTCGCTCGGGCTCATGGCGGGCGGGGTGTTCGGCGAGCTGGACGAGCAGGGCAAGCGCATGCTCGAGATCGCGGTCTCGAACACCGACCGGCTGGTCCGGCTGATCAACGACATCCTCGACCTCGAGCGGATCGAGTCGGGCCGCGTGACGATGCAGAAGGTCACCTGCCGCACCGACCAGCTCATCGCGCAGGCGGTCGAGGCGATGCGCGGCCAGGCCGAGACCGCGGGCGTGGCGCTGGTCACCAACGCCGACCAGGTCGTCCTTCGCGCCGACGTCGACGGCATCCAGCAGACCCTCACCAACCTCATCTCGAACGCGATCAAGTTCGCGCCACGCGGCTCCGAGGTGCGCGTGACGGCGCACGGCATCGTCGACGCGGCGCTGTTCAGCGTCTCGGACCGCGGCCGCGGCGTGCCCGCCGACAAGCTGGAGTCGATCTTCGAGCGCTTCGGGCAGGTCGATGCCTCCGACTCGCGCGAGAAGGGCGGCACCGGGCTCGGCCTTCCGATCGCACGGTCGATCGTCGAGCAGCACGGCGGCCGCATCTGGGTCGACAGTGCGGCGGGCAAGGGCGCCACCTTCTGGTTCACCCTTCCCCGCTCGAGCGAGGCGATCGTCGAGGGCGACGGTGCGGCGGGACGGGGCCCGGCGGGACCCGCCGGTACGGCGGCGCTCGTGGTCGAGGACGACGCCGACCTGGCCCGGATCCTGCGCACGATGCTGCGTCGTCACGGCGTCGAGGCGGTCATCACCCCCAGTGCTGAGGAGGCGATCGAGCTCATCGACAAGCACCCGCCCTCGCTGCTCGTGCTCGACGTCGAGCTCATCGGCGCCGAGGGCGGCACCGTCGTCGACCACCTGCGCGAGCACCCGGACATCCCGCCCATCCCCGTCGTCGTCTACACCGTGCGCGATCTGTCCGAGCACGACCGCGAGCGCCTGACCCTGGGCAAGACCCTGTTCTTCACCAAGGGGCGGATCGCACCCGAGGAGTTCGAGCGGCGCGTCGCCGACCTCCTCCAGGAGGTCGGGCGAAGCCCGGCATGAGCAAGACGGTCCTCCTCATCGACGACGAGCCGGACATCCGCGAGGTCGCGCAGCTCTCGCTCGGCGCGGTGGCGGGCTGGGAGGTCCTCACCGCCGGCGGCGGGGCCGAGGGAATCGAGCTTGCCGCGACCCGGCAGCCCGACGCAATCCTGCTCGACGTGATGATGCCGGAGCTCGACGGCCCCGCCACGCTCGAGGCGTTGCGCGAGCGCGACGACACCCGCGCCATCCCGGTGCTGTTCATGACGGCCAAGGCGCAGGCCGGCGAGCTGTCGCGGTACGCCTCGCTCGGCGTGGCCGGCGTGATCCCCAAGCCGTTCGACCCGATGACGCTGCACGAGCGGGTGTCGGGCGCCCTCGGCTGGAACGCGTTCTAGAGGCGCAGCGTCCGGCGGCGCCTACGCGACGGCCTTGTACCCGATCCCTCGCACCGTGCGGATCAGGTCGGGTGCGCCCAGCTTCTTGCGCAGCTGCGCGACGTGCACCTCGACGGTCCGGGTCTCCCCCGGATAGATGAACCCCCACACGCGCTCGAGGAGGTCGTCGCGCGAGACCACCGCGCCCGCATGCTGGACGAGGTAGGCGAGGAGGTCGAACTCCTTCGGCGTGAGCGGGATCTCGGTGCCGTCGAGGCGCACTTCGCGCGCCGGCAGCGACACCGTGATCGGACCGAGCTGGAGCGTCTCGGCCATCGGCTGGCCGTTGCGGGCACGGCGCAGCACCACGCGTACCCGAGCGACGAGCTCGCGTGGCGAGAACGGCTTGGCGACGTAGTCGTCGGCCCCGAGCTCGAGGCCCGCCACGCGGTCGGCTTCGTCGTCGCGGGCGGTCAGCATGATCACCGGCACGCGCCCGTCGACGCGGCGGCACACCTCGAGGCCGTTCATGCGCGGCAGGCCGACGTCGAGGACCATCAGGGCGATCGGATGGCGCACCAGCTCGGTGAGCGCGTCCTCGCCCGACCGCACCCAGATCACGTCGAACCCGTCGCGCTGCAGGTACGCGCGGACGACCGAGCCGATGTTGTGGTCGTCCTCGACGAGCAGGATCGTCCCTGGCACGGCCCTTACAACCCTCGAACCGGGCGCTCGATGCGGCCTGAGCGGCCTAACGACTAACGACTAACGACTCTCGTGCCAATCCACCGGACCAGCCGTGAGCACATGCGAGCCAAGCGGCCGGCCCAACACTTCTCGCACAGCGCCCGATGCTTCCAGTAGGCGCGGAAGCGAGACGCCGGTCTCGATGCCCATCTCGTGCAGCATCGAGATGAGATCCTCGGTCGCGATGTTGCCGGTCGCCCCCGGTGGGACGGGGCAGCCGCCCAGCTCGCCGAACGAGCACTCGAACGAGTCGACGCCCTGCTCGAGGGCGGCAAGCACGTTGGCGAGGCCCTGGCCGCGCGTATTGTGGAAGTGGGCGGTGAGCTCGACCTCGGACCCGAGCGCCTCGCGCGCAGACGCGAAGAAGACGCCGACCTGCCGCGGGTTGGCCATGCCGGTGGTGTCGCCGAAGGCGACCTCCCGGGCCCCCGCGTCGCGCAGCCGGCGCGCGATCGCGAACACGCGCTCGCGGGGCACGTGGCCCTCGTAGGGGCAGCCGAAGGCGACCGAGATCACGCCCTCGCAGCGCAGCCCCTCCTCGCGCGCACGGCCGAGTACCCGCTCGATTCCGCTCAGCGACTCCTCGATCGGGCGGTTGACGTTGCGGCGGTTGTGGGTCTCGCTCGCCGACAGGAAGCAGTTGATCTCGTCGAAGCGGTCGCGCAGGGCGAGCGCGTTGTCGAGGCCGCGCTCGTTGGGGACGAGGACGGAGACGTCGACCTCGTCGGGCACGTCGATCGCCTGCAGGACCTCGCGGGCGTCGGCGAGTTGCGGGATGACATCGGGACGCACGAAGCTCGTGACCTCCAGGCGGCGCAGCCCGCTGCGCGCCAGCGCGTCGATCAGCCGCACCTTGGCGTCGGTGGGGATGATCTCGGGCTCGTTCTGGAACCCATCGCGCGGGCCGACCTCGCGGATACGCACCGCGTCGGGGTACCCCTCGCTCATCGCGATACCACCCGCCGCTCGTGGGTGCCGACGCCGATCGTGCGCTCGCCCTCGCGGACCTCGACGTCGAAGCGCAGCTTGCGGCCGTCGACGATCTCGCGCAGGCGGGCGTGAACGGTGCACTGCGCGCCGTCGATCGCGGGGGCGACGTGCTTGACGCAGACCTCGAACCCGACCGTGGCCTGGCCGTCGGCGACGTGCTCGGCGGCGAGCAGGGCGGCGTTGCGCTCCATCATCGCGATCATGGCCGGCGTCGACAGGACCGGCGCCTTGAGCTCTCCGCCGACGTCGGTGAGCATTCGGTCCTCGACGATGAAGGTGTCGGAGCGCTCGCTCACCACATCGACAGGCCGCCCGAGACCCCCAGCGTCTGACCGGTGACGTAGGCGGCGTCGTCCGAGGCCAGGAAGGCGATGGCCGCGGCGACCTCGTCCGGCTCGCCCGAGCGCCCCATCGCGGTCGCGTTGATCATCCCCTGCTTGAGGCGCACCCCGAGCTCGCCGAGCTGCTGCGGCGCCGCGTTGAGCAGCGGTGTCTCGATCGGCCCTGGCGCGACCGCGTTGCAGCGCACGCCGTAGCGGGCGGACTCGCGCGCGAGCGCCTTGGTGAACCCGATCACGCCCGCCTTGGCCGCCGAGTACGCGACCGAGCCCTGGGAGCCGACCCGGCCCGCCTCGCTCGCGACGTTGACGATCGTGCCGCCGCCGCGCTCGTGCATCGACGGCAGCACCGCGTGCGTGACGGCCATCGTGCCGCGCAGGTTGACGCCGACCACGAGGTCCCACATGTCGGGCGTCGAGTGCAGGAAGAAGGCGAAGCGGTCGGTGCCGGCGTTGTTGACGAGCACGTCGATCGGGCCGACGACCGCCACCGCCTGGTCGACGCCGGCACGGGCGGAGTCCGGGTCGGCGACGTCCATCCCGACCGCGTAGCCGTCGATCTCGCCGGCCACGGAATGGGCGCCGTCTTCGTCGACGTCGGCCAGCGCCACGCGCGCGCCCTCGGCGGCCAGCCGCCGCGCCGTCGCCGCGCCGATCCCGCCGGCCGCGCCGGTCACGAGGGCGCTGCGTGCGTCCAATCGCATGAGCTGGACTCTAGAGTCCCCTCCCTCTTGGAACCGGTCACGGTCATCGGCGGGACGGGGGCGCTCGGCTTCGGCCTGGCGGCGCGGCTCGCGCAGCACGGCACGCCGGTCGTCATCGGCTCGCGCGACGCCGGGCGCGCGGGCGAGGCGGCGGAGCGCGTGCGCGAGCTGGTCGCGGATGCGCCGGTGCAGGGCGCGGTCAACGCCGAGGCGGCGCGGCGCAGCGAGGCCGTCTTCCTCTGCGTTCCGTTCCGCAACCAGTCCGAGAACCTGACGAACCTGCAGGAGGCGCTGCGCGTGGGACAGCTCCTCGTCGACGCCACCGTGCCGCTCGCCGCGGCGGTCAGCGGGCGCGCGACGCGCATGCTCGGCGTCTGGCAAGGCTCGGCTGCCCAGCAGGCCGAGGAGATGGCGCCCAACGGCGTGCGCGTCGTCTCGGCGCTGCATACGGTCAGCGCCCACGCCCTGGCGAGCATCGACGAGCCGCTCGACGAGGACGTGCTGATCTGCGGCGACCGCCGGGCGGACAAGGTCCAGGCGGCCGAGATCCTCCAGCGCATTCCGGGGCTGCGCGCGGTCGACGCCGGTCGGCTGGAGATGTCGCGCATCGCCGAAGCGCTCACCGCGCTGATGATCTCGATCAACGCCAAGTACAAGGCCCACGCCGGCGTGCGCATCGCCAACCTGCCCGACCACCCGCACGAGGCGTGGCCGCACCCGTCGTCGTCCTAGCCGGCGGCACGGGCGGGGCGAAGCTCGCCCGCGGCATGCTCGACGTGGCCGGCGACGAGCTCGTCGTGGTCGCGAACACCGCCGACGACGTCGAGGTCCACGGCGCCTACGTCTCGCCCGACCCCGACCTGATCACGTTCTGGCTCGCCGACGAGATCGACCGCCGCGGCTGGGGCCTGCGCGGCGACACGTTCGCCGTCATGAGCGCGCTGCGCAAGCTCGGCGAGGACGTCTGGTTCAACCTCGGCGACCGCGACCTGGCGATCGGCCTGCGGCGAGCCCGGCGGCTGGCCGAGGGCGCGCGGCCGACCGAGGTGGCGGCCGAGCTCGCCGAGGCGCTCGGCGTCACGGCGCGCGTGCTGCCGATGAGCGACGCGCCCGTGCGCACGCACGTACGCGCGCGAGGACGCTGGATCGGCCTGCAGGAGTTCCTCATCCGCGAGCACGGCGAGGGCCCGGTGGAGGACGTCCGCTTCGAGGGCGCCTCGAAGGCGGCGGCGACGAGCGAGGTGCTCGGCGCCATCGCCGAGGCGCGCGCGATCGTCATCGGGCCGTCCAACCCGATCATCTCGATCGGCCCGATGCTGGCTCTGTCGGGCATGCGCGGAGCGCTGCGGGCCGCGCGAGCGCCGGTGGTGGCGGTCTCGCCGCTGGTCGAGGGCAAGGTGCTCAAGGGCCCGACCGCCGCGTTCATGGAGTGGGCAGGGCTGACCGTCGACGCCGCCGGCGTCGCCGACGTCTACGCGTGGGTCATCGACGGCCTGGTCACCGACGAGCACACCGACCGGGTGCCGGTGCTCGAGACCTCGGTGCTGCTCGCCACCCGCCAGCAGCGCCGGGCGGTGGCGCGCGAGACGCTGCGGTTCGCTGCCGCACTGCGCTAGATGCCGACGGCGCGGCGCGCGTCGTCGGGCTCGAAGTACGCGCCATCGTGCCGGTATCACCGCTCGCTAGGGTCCGCGGAGACGCATGCGGACGTTCGCGATCCTGCCCGTCAAGCGGTTCGACGCCGCCAAGCAGCGGCTCGGGAGGGCGCTGTCGGCAAGCGCGCGGCGGGCGCTGGTGCGCGCCATGGTGCACGACGTCCTCGACGCGCTCGACCAGGTGCGCGGCCTCCGCCGGATCGTCGTCGTCACCGCCGAGGAACCCGTGCGCGCGCTGGCCGCCGCGCGCGGCGACCTGGTCGTCGACGACCCGGTGCAGGCCGGCCAGTCCGAGGCGGCCACGCTCGGCATCGCCGCCGCTCAGCGGCGGGGGGCCGAGCGCGTGCTGCTCGTGCCGGGCGACTGCCCGGCACTGTGGCCGCAGGAGGTCGACGCCATGCTGCGCCGGCACGACGACGGGCCTGGCGTCGTGGTCGTACCCGACCGGCACGGACTGGGCACGAACGCGCTGCTGCTCGCACCGCCCGACGCGATCGCGCCGGCCTTCGGCGAGGGCAGCCGCCGCCGCCACCTGCGGGAGGCGCTGGACGCGGGATTCACGCCCGCCGTGGAGCCGCTCGTGTCGCTCGGCCTCGACGTCGACACCCCGGACGATCTCGCCGCGCTCGAGGCGGCCCTGGCGCGCTTCGAGGAGCGCTTCGCGCTTCATACCCGTGCCGCCCTCGAGGACCTGCGCCGGCAGCCGGCGGTTGGGTGACCGGGATCTCGGTCACGGCACTCGCGCCGCTGCCGGAGGTGCGACCGGGCGACGACCTGGCCGCGCTCGTGCTCGCCGCCTCCGACGGCTTGCGCGACGGGGACGTGCTCGTCCTCGCGCACAAAGCGGTCTCCAAGTCCGAGGGCCGGCTCCGCCGGCTGCCCGACGTCGAGCCGGGCGAGCGGGCGGTCGCGCTCGCGGCCGAGCACGACAAGGACCCGCGGGCGGTCCAGGTGGTGCTCGACGAGAGCGAGGCCGTCATCCGCGCGCGGCGCGGTGTCCTCATCTGCCGCACGCGGCATGGGTTCGTGTGCGCGAATGCCGGGGTCGACGCGTCCAACGCTCCCGACGACGAGACCCTGGTCCTGCTGCCGGCCGACCCGGATCGGTCCGCACGCGCGCTGCGCGCCGCCCTGCGCGCGCGGGCCGGGGTGGCGCCGGCCGTCGTGATCGCCGACTCGTTCGGGCGCGCGTGGCGCCATGGCCAGTGCGACGTCGCCATCGGCTGCGCCGGCCTGCGCCCGCTCGAGGACTGGCGCGGGCGCGCCGACGCGCGCGGCCGTGAGCTGCGGGCGACCTGGATCGCCATCGCGGACGAGGCTGCCGCCGCCGCCGACCTCGCGCGCACGAAGGACTCCCGCCAGCCCGCCGTCGTCGTGCGGGGGCTCGAGCGCTACGTGATCGCCGACGACGACGGCCCCGGGGCGGGCGCAGTGGTGCGGCCGCCGGACGAGGATCTGTTCCGTTAGGCCGCCGCAGCGGCCAGCGGATAGCGGCGGCGGATCTCGTACAGCGTCGTGCGCTCGGCCGCCGGGCGGCCGGCGCGGTGGGCCGCCGCGATGAGCTCGGGGGGATCGAGGCGCACGCCGTGGTAGGACCCCGCCAGGCGCGAGATCGACTCCTCCATCAGCGTGCCGCCGAGGTCGTTGACCCCCCAACGCAGCGCCTCGGTGGCGGCGTCGAGCCCCATCTTCACCCAGCTGGCCTGCAGGCTCGGGACGGTCTTGCCGAGGGCGAGGCGGAACGCCGCGGTGTGCTTGAGGTTCTCCTCGCGCGAGATCTCCTCGATGCCGTGCGTGCGCCCGAGCAGCGTGTGGAACGGGATGAAGCTCAGGGGCACGAATTCCGTGAAGCCGGCGGTGCGCTCCTGCACGGCCCGGACCACGCGCATGTGCTCTGCCAGCTCCCACGGCTCCTCGATGTGGCCGAACATCACCGTGACGGTCGACCGCAGGCCGGTGCGGTGCGAGGCCTCGATGATCTCCACCCAGCGGCCCACGGGCAGCTTGTTGGGGCTGATGCGCTCGCGCACGCCGTCGTGGAGCACCTCGGCCGCCGTGCCCGGCGTGGAGTCCAGGCCGGCCTCGCGCAGCCGCGCGAACACGGCGTCGGCCGAGAGGCCCGACACGTCGCACATGTGGGCGACCTCCATCGGCGAGTACGCATGCAGGTGGACCTGCGGCGCCGTCGCCTTGGCCAGCCGCAGCCAGCCCTCGTAGTCCTCGAGCCCCCAGTCGGGATGGATTCCCGACTGCATGCAGATCTCGGTGGCGCCGTAGTCGACCGCCTCGTGCACGCGGCGCACGAACTCGTCGCGCGAGTGCTCGTAAGCGTCGGGCGAGCGCTTGCCCTGGCCGAACCCGCAGAACGCGCAGCCGACGATGCAGACGTTGGAGACGTTGATGTTGCGGTTGACGACGAAGGTGACGGTGTCGCCGGCGAGCTCGGCGCGCAGCTCGTCCGCGGCCTGGCGCATGTCCTCGATCGCTTCGCGGCGGTCCTCGGCGAAGAGCGCCGTCATCTCGTCCGCGGTCAGCGCCGTGCCTTGGCGGGCGCGGGCGATCGCGCCGGCGACGGCGTCGCGCACGATCGGGCGCGGCGGCTCGCCCCGGCCCGAGCCGCGCCGGGGGATGAAGCTCCAGTAGCGCGTCTTGATGACGTCGAGCACGCCCTGGTCGACCCAGCCGGGGTCGATGTACTGGCTGTAGACGCACAGCCGCTCGGTCAGCGCGACGCCGTCGCGGGCGAGCCGCTTGCGCACCTGGTGCGGCGACGGGAACGGGTGCTCGGGGGAGATGTGGTCCCCGTTGGCCGACAGGCCGCCGAGGTCCGTCGCGCCCGCGGCCACGAGCTCCGGCCACCACTCGGCCAGGTTGGGCGGGACCTGGATGCCGACGCCGGGCATCAGCCGCCGCGCCTCCGCGATCAGGCGCTTCATCTCGTCGACGCTGATCGGCGTGGCCCACCGGGGGGCGTCGCGGTGCGGCGCGTCGGCGACCCCACTGCGCCAAAAGCGCTCGGCGGCGTCGGTCGCGATGTCGGCCGGCTCCTCGCCGTAGTAGCGACGGTGCGGCACGAAGTTCTGCAGGATCACCTCCTGCAGGTGGCCGTGCTCGCCGTGCACGGCGGCCAGGGCCTCGAGCGCGGCGACGCGCTCGTCCTCGGACTCGCCGATACCGACGAGGATCCCGCTGGTGAAGGGGATGCGCAGCGCGCCGGCGGCAGCGATGGTGGCGAGGCGCCGTTCCGGGTGCTTGGTCGGCGAGCCCTGGTGAACCTCGAGGTCGGGGTTCACGCTCTCGAGCATCAGGCCCTGGGAGGCGGTTACCTCGCGCAAGCGCGCGAGGTCGTCGCGCTGCAGGACGCCCAGATTCGTGTGCGGGAGCAGCCCGCGCTCGAGCGCGCGCTCGCAAACCCAGATCACGTAGGACACGAAATCCGGGTGACCCCACTCCCGCAGCCGTGAGCGCACCTCGTCGTTGACCTCGGGGCGCTCGCCGGTGAGCACGAGCAGCTCCTTCACCGACCGGCGGGCGGCCCGGTCGAGCAGCCCCAGCACCTCGTCGGGGGCGTGCAGGTGAGCCTGGTGGGTGGCAAACGCGCAGTACTTGCAGTAGCACTGGCACGTCCGCGACAGCGACAGCGTGAAGTTGCGCGAAAACGTGACCCGCCGCACGCGGCGGAGTCTACGCGCGGGCTTCCGTCAGCCCACGGGACCCATTCCCGCCGGTCCCTTCTTGCCTGGCAGGATGAACATCTGGAAGTAGACGAACGCCGCTATCAGCGCCCCGATCACGGGCGCAACGACGTAGACGAGCAGGAACGTCCCGGCGGGCTCGCCGCCGGCGATCAGCGAGGGGCCGAAGGCGCGCGCCGGGTTGACGCCCGCGCCGGTCAGCGGGGCGGCGATCAGGACGACCGCGCCCAGCGTGGCGCCGATCACGAACGCCGCCCAGTCCTTCGCCGCGCGTGGGTTCACGGCCACGCCGACGATCGCCCAGACGAGGAAGAACGTGCCGAGGCCCTCGACCAGCATGCCCAGACCGGTGCTCTGGTCGATCGCGTCGCTGAGCGTCGGGGCGCCGTAGTGGACCGCGTCCGCGTTCGGGAAGTTGTCCTCCGTGAGGATGGCCTTCGTGACGAGCGCGCCGAGCACGCCTCCGGCGAGCTGCAGGACGATGTAGATCGCCGCGTCGATCGGCCGGATCTGGCGGATTGCGGCAAGCGCCGCGGTCACGGCCGGGTTGAAGTGCGCGCCCGAGATGATCGCGAGCGTCTGGATCAGGAAGAACAGCACGAAGACGTGCAGGAGCCCGATCACGGAGAAGTCGACGAACTGCTGCTGAGCGCCCTGCGCGAGCTCCGACGCGCTCGGCGCCGCATGGGCGAACTGCGACACCACCATCGTGATGAACAGGACGAGCGCGAAGGTGCCGATGAACTCCGCGACATACGCCGCGGGCCCGCGCTCTGGGATGTCGTCGACGGTGCTCACGGCGGCCGCCGCATCGAGCTCCGCCTCCTCGTCTGCCCGGGAGCCCGGACGGCTCCGGATCTCGGTGTCGTCGTCGGGACGGCTTGCTTCCACGCTACGCCCTCCTAGTGGGAAGGAAGATTGGCGCGCGGCACTCTAACCGTGCGCGCGGTCGGTCGTCTGTTCGTGATCGGGGGCGAGTGTCCTGCTACGAACGGGCGTGCCGAGCGAGCGCTGCGTCGACTACCGCGGCTCCCTCGCGCGCCATCCGCGAGCGCGGTACGACCACGTCCACCCCGGCCTCCTCGGCGCGCCGGCGCACCTCCTGCTCCACGTGCGGGTAGAAGCCGACGGTCACGGTTCCCTCGAGCTCGCGGCCCATGTGCATCGACTCGACGAGCATGGCGGCGTCGAACTCGTCGGCGGTCAGGTCGAGGACCAGCAGCTCGGACCGGTCGACCGCCGCGCGCGCCATGTCCTCGCCGGCGTAGCGCGTGACCTCGTGGCCCGCCGCGCGGAGCGCCTCCTCCACGCGCGAGCCGAACATCAGATCGGGGCAGAG
>JBJMKX010000112.1:0-7743 GCA_045805605.1 Solirubrobacteraceae bacterium | reverse complement strand
ACAGCGCCCGGAAGCCGAGCCTCAGCGACTCCGCCAGCGCGACGACGCCGCGGACGATCGGCAGCCGCAGGGCCCGGTGGCGGCGCAGCCACGGGTCCAGCGGGAAGGTCTGGACCTCGACGTCGCCGTGGGCGCCGCGCTCGGGATCGACCCCGCCGTCGGCGTCGCGGTCCGAGGGCAGCGGCCGGCGCACGGCGACCGACCACGTGCGGACGCCGCGCATCATGACGCCCTCGAGGACGGCCTGGCCGCCCACGGGGGCATCACGCTGCGCCATCAGGGCGCCGTCGGGGAGGCGCGTCTCCTCGCTGGCGGACACCCTGGAGCCTTGAGGGCTAGCGGCGTGCCTGGGCGCGCCTGGCGGCGCGCCGCTGGAAGCGCTCGACGCGGCCGCCGGTGTCGACGAGCTTCTGCCGCCCGGTGTAGAACGGGTGGCAGTTGGAGCAGATCTCGACGTGGATCTCGGGCTGGGTCGAGCGCGTCGTGAACTCGTTGCCGCACGTGCAGCGCACGTGGGCCTCGACGTACTCGGGATGGATCTCGGTCTTCATTTCACGATTCAGTCTAGTGGCGAACCCAAGGGTCGATCACGGCTGCGGCAGCACCTGCGTCGCGGGCTGGGTGATCGTCTCATCCGGCTGCTCGCACACCTCGGTGAGGGCATGCCCGCGGCGCACGACGCCGCCTCCGGGCTTGCGCCAGCGGAACCGCACGAGCGCCCGGTAGCTGGCCGGCGCGGGCAGGTTCTCGACCCGCTTGCGGTAGCGGTAGTCGACGACGCCGGCCTCGGCCCGGTTCCACACGCCGAGCCCCGGCGCCTCCACCCGGAGGAACTCGCCCCCCGGGTCGGCGCGCAGGAGATCGAAGCGGATCTCCATCCGCGTCATCGTGCTGCCCGTCATCTCGCCCTCGAAGATCGCGAACCGCTTGGCCTGGCTCAGGTGCGGGTGGCAGCGGATCAGCCGCGCGGCCTCGGGCGACTCCGCCGCCTGCGCCGGGACGGCGAGGGAAGCGAGGGAGGCGGCGACGATCAGAGCCAAGCGACGCACGGGTCTCCATAAACAGTGGCGCGGTCGAAGTGTTGCGCGCGTTACCAGATCTCCGGACGAGCAGCTGGGCGTGGCTGGCGTGAGACGCGGCGAAGGCACAGTGCTCTGCACGGGCCTTCCCCCGCGGCTCCCGTCAGGCGCGTCCAGATGCCGTCAGGTGATCTGGTACAGCGGGCCGTCGCCGCCTTCCGGCGTCGTCAGCCGCCCGCCCTTCGCCGTGATCGCCCCGCACTGCACGCAGTTCGTGTAGTTGACGATCACGTCGACCGAGCCGTCTGGCGGCGCGTCGTCGGGCACCTCGTAGACGGCTGCGGGGCACATCCACTGCCACATCTCCGCCAGCTCGCGCGGCACTTCCTTCTGCACCCGGATGTGGTTGGGGGCGTCGTCGCGCGTCTCGTTCCCGGTGATGTAGACGCTCGAGAGCTTGTCGAAGGTGTACTTGCCGTCCGGCTTCGGATAGCCCTTGGCCCGGCCGGCGCGGAAGACCGGCTGGTCCTTGTCGGGATGGGTCTTCCAGTGCCCGCCCGGGAAGCGGCCCTTGGTCGCGACCATGGCGTTCGTGATCGCGCCGCCGAGGAAGAAGCCGCGCGAGAACGGCTGCTTCATGTTGCGGGTCCGGTACATGTCCCTGCCGATGATCGAGTCGTGGACCGCCTCGTCGTACGACGAGAAGTCGTTCGACCCGGCCTTCAGGCGCCGGTAGATGTGCTCCGCCGCCAGGACCCCGGAGTGCATCGCGTAGTGGATCCCCTTGAGCTCGGGCACGTTGACCATGCCGCCGGCGTCGCCGCAGATGACCATGCCCGGGGCGGCGAGCTTGGGCATCGCCCAGTAGCCGCCCTCGGGAATCGCCTTGGCGCCCCATGCGACGCGCTTGCCGCCCTCGAGGATCCCGCGGATGCGCGGGTGCTGCTTGAACTGCTGCAGGATGTCGTGGACCGAGAACTCGACGTCGGCGTAGTCCAGGCCGGCGACAAACCCGATCGAGACCTTGTCGTCGCCCATCGGGTAGATCCACGAGCCGCCGAACTCCTTGTACTTCGCGCCCGTGCGCAGCGGCCAGCCCAGCGTATGGATGACCTTGGTCAGCGGCTTGGGCACCTCCCAGACCTCCTTGACCCCGAGCGCCCACACCTGCGGGTCCTCGGTGCCGAGGTCGAAGGCGCGGATCGCGGCGCCGGTCAGGTGGCCCCACGTCCCCTCGGCCAGCACCGTGGCCTGGGCGACGACGTCCGAGCCCGGCTCGAAGTTGCCGAGCGGCTCGCCGTCCTTGCCGCGGCCCTTGTCGCCCGAGCGGATGCCCCGCACCGCGCCGTCCCCCACCAGCAGCTTGGCGGCGGAGGTCTCGGTGAGGATGTACGCGCCGGCCTCCTCGGCCCTGTTGGCCAGCCAGCGCGACAGCTCCGCCACCGACACGACGTAGTTGCCGTGGTTCTTGAACGGCGGCGGCGTCGGAAGGCGCACCGACTGCCGCCCGGACAGCATCAGGTACACCGCCTCGCCGGGCACCTCGCCGTAGGTGGGCCACTCGGAGGAATCGACGTCGGGGAACAGCTCCCTCATCGCCGCCGGGCGCATGATCGCGCCGCTCAGATTGTGCGCCCCACACACCTTGCCCTTCTCGACCACGGCGACCGGCACTTCGCCGAGCCGCTCCGTCAGCGCCTCGTCGTCGGCCATGAGCTGGAGCAGGCGGTTCGCGCAGGCCAGCCCGGCCGGCCCGCCGCCGACGATCGCGACCCCGACCTCGATGCGCTCGTCCTCGGGGTCGGTCGGCGGCGAGACGAACTCCTGCACCGGGTTTACCGGCGGCGGGAACTGCGCCGGAACGACGAGGCCGTTGCGCGATCCGTTGGCGGCGGCCATCGAGCTACGAGCCCTTCTTGGCCTTCACGGCCTCGGTCAGCTTGGGCACGATCTTGTTCAGGTCGCCCACGATGCCGAGATCGGAGAACTCGAAGATCGGCGCGTTGGAGTCCTTGTTGATCGCGACGATGTTCTCCGAGCTCTGCATGCCGACCTTGTGCTGGATCGCGCCCGAGATGCCCGCCGCGAGGTAGAGCTTCGGCGCCACCGTCTTGCCGGTCTGGCCGATCTGGCCCGCGTACGGGAACCAGCCGGCGTCGACCACCGCGCGCGTGGCGGCGACGGCGCCGCCGAACGCGCTCGCAAGCTCCTCCAGCTGCTCGAAGCCCTCGGGCTTGCCGAGGCCGCGGCCGCCGGCGATCAGCACGTCGGCGTCCTCGATGTTCACGTCCGCGCCGCGCTGCTCGCCGCGCTGGACCATCGTCGCCTTGGTCGACCACGGCGAGAGCTCGAACTCGACGTCCTGCACCGTCGCCGCCCCGCCGTCGCGCTCTGAGGCCTCGAAGGCGTTCAGGCGCCCGATGATCACGCCGAGGTCGCCCTTGTAGCGCGACTCGGAGATCATCGAGTCCTGCAGGATCGGCCGCGCGGCGACGAGCTCGCCGTTGTCGGCCTTGACCTCGGTGACCTCCATGGTCACGCCGGCGCGCTTGCGCGCGGCCAGGCCGGCGCCGATCTCGAACCCGAGCAGGCCGCCGCCGAACAGGGCGTACTGGTGCCCGTCGGAGTCGATGACCTTTGCCATCGCGTCGATGACCGGCTGCGCCAGGCCGTCGGGGCCCTTGGCCCGGTAGACCTTGGTCGCGCCGTACTTGCCCAGGCCGGCGAGGAAGTCGTCGGTCAAGTCCGAGCCCTCGCCCACGACGATCGCGTGGGCCTCGCCGCCGAGCTCCGACGCGAGCTTCGCGGCCTCTGAGACGGCACCCAGGGAGTTCTTGTTGAACTCGCCCTCGTAGTGGAGGACGTACACCAGGATGTTGCTCATGACATGTTCCTTTCCGGGTCCGCCTGCCCGCGGGGGCGCGCAGAGCCGAGCTGGGCAAGGACGCGGGGCGAAGCCCATGCCTGGTGCATGGGCGAGCCCGAGGACGACGCTCCAGCGACGGTGCTGCGCGTCATCCGCGGGTGCGGGGGCTCGGGAAGGGACATGTCAGATCAGCTTCCTCTCGTCGAGCCAGACGACGATCTTCTCGACCGTCTGCGCGGTGTCCTCGTCCTCGATGATCTGGCCCGGCTCCTTCTCCGGCGGGTCGTGGAAGTTCCCGCATGCGACCCGCGAGCCGTCCTCGCCGACCATCGACGCGTCGATGCCGACGTCGTCGGCGGCCTTGGTGTCGAGCGGCTTCTTCTTCGCGCCCATGATCGCCTTCAGCGACGGATAGCGCGGCTCGTTGATGGCGTCGCCGACCGAGATGACGGCCGGCAGCTCGACGTCGACGGTGTCGTAGCCGTACTCGGCCTGGCGCTCGCAGCGCAGCTTGCCGTCGGAGACGTCGACCTTGATCACCTGCGTCAGCGACGGCATCCGCAGGTGGTCGGCCACGACGGCCCCGATCGTGTAGCACTCCCCGTCGTCGGACTGCTGCCCCAGCAGCACGAGGTCGGGCGACTCCGCCTCCAGGGTCTGCGCGAGCGCGTAGCCGGTGGCGGCGACATCAGACCCGGCAAGCGCCTGGTCGGTCAGGTGAACCGAGCGGTCCGCGCCGAGCGACACCGCCTTGTGGAGCGCGCGGACCGCGCTCTCCGGACCCATCGTGACCGCCACGACCTCGTCCACGTCGACGGCGCCGCCTTCCTTGATCTGCATGGCGGCCTCGATCGCGTGGGTGTCGAACGGGTTGAGGTTCTTCTCCCCGGTGCGGTCCAGGCGCCCCGTCGAGGGATCGATGCGCTTCTCGACGGCAGCGTCCGGGACCTCTTTGACCAGGACGCAAATCTTCACGTACAGCCTCCTCTAGGCATAAGTCGCGGCGGGCAATGGTAGCGATTGACTAGTCAGTCAATAGTCCGTACGGCCGCCCGGGCGGGCACGGTCTCAGGCTTTGGCCGCGGTTTCTTCCCTGATGAAGTCAACGATTTGCTGCGTCGAGGCCCCGGGGGTGAACACGCCGCGCACGCCGAGCTTCTCGAGCTCGGGGATGTCGTCGGCCGGGATGGTGCCCCCCACCGTCACGACGACGTCCTCGGCCTGCTCTGAGCGCAGCAGCTCGAGGATGCGCGGCACGAGGGTCATGTGCGCGCCCGAGAGGATCGACAGGCCGACCGCGTCCGCATCCTCCTGGATGACGGTCTCGACGATCTGCTCGGGCGTCTGGTGGAGACCGGTGTAGATCACCTCCATTCCCGCGTCGCGCAAGGCGCGGGCGATGATCTTGGCCCCGCGGTCGTGGCCGTCGAGGCCCGGCTTGGCCACCACCACGCGAATCTTCTTCTCGGTGGCAGGCATGTGAGGCGGCGGGATTGTAGTTCGTGGTTCGATCCAGCAAGCGGGACGGCTCCGTCCTGCTCAACCGTTCCCCCGACGTCAACGCGCCCGCCGACCACCCCGATCAGGTCGCCCTTGCGCCAGCCGGACGGGACCTGCGCACCCAGCGCCGAGGTCCCAGCCAGCCGCTAGTCGTCGAGCGCGCTACTTGACCCTGATCTTCCCCGTCATGCCGGGGTGGATCGTGCAGCGGTAGCTGAAGCTGCCCGCGCGGTTGAACTTCAGGGAATACGAGCCCGACCGCTTCGTCGGCGAGTGAACGGTGCGGAAGGTCACGTTGTGGGGCGCTTGGCCCTTCCACGACCACTTGACCGTCGACCGCTTGCTGACGCTGAGCGACTTCGGCGAGAAGACGTTGTCCTTGACCGAGACGCCGCGGGTGGCGGACTGGGCCGGCACGACGGCGAACGCGGTGACCGCGACGGCCGCGACGGATACGACGACGAGCAGCTTTCGCATCGGCTCTCCTCCGAGGGGGGTGTAGGGCGGGGTACGCGAGCGATGCGCTCGCGGTTCGACGCTACCTAGAAAACCGGCGTCTCGGTGTAAGTACCGAAGATCGCCTGCAGCGCGCCGACGATCTCGCCCTCGGTGCAATGCGCGCGGGCGGCGTCGAGCAGCAGCGGCATGAGGTTGTGCCGCGGATCGGCGGCGGCGTCGCGCAGCGCCGCGAGCGCGCGCTCGGCGGCGCCGTCGTCGCGCGCGCCGCGCGCCCGGTTCAGGCGCTCGATCTGCTTGCCCTCGAGCGCCGGGTCGATGCGCAGGATCGGGATCCGGTCGCCCTCGTCGCCCTCGGTGAAGGCGTTGACGCCGACGACCTTGCGGCGCCCCTCGTCGACCTCCTGCTGGAAGCGGAAGCTCGCCTCGGCGATCTCGCGCTGCGGGTAGTTGCGCTTGACCGCCTCGACCATGCCGCCGAGCTCGTCGATCTTGTCGAAGTAGGCGTAGGCCTGGGCCTCGAGCTCGTCGGTCAACGCCTCCACGAAGTAGCTGCCGCCGAGCGGGTCGATGGTGTTCGGCACGCCGGTCTCGTGGGCGATGATCTGCTGCGTGCGCAGCGCGATGCGCACCGCGTCCTCGGTCGGCAGCGCGAGCGCCTCGTCGTATGAATTGGTGTGCAGCGACTGGGTGCCGCCGAGCACGCCCGCCAGCGCCTCGATCGCGGTGCGCACGATGTTGTTCAGCGGCTGCTGGGCGGTGAGCGAGACCCCGGCGGTCTGGGTGTGGAAGCGCATCCGCCACGACTCCGGCTTGCGCGCGCCGAAGGTCTCGCGCAGTTCGCGCCCGGGTTGTCCTTCTTCTTCGACGCGCACCTGGACTTCTTCGAGGAGATCGCCAAGTTCCGGGCCGCCCGCCGCATCTGGGCCCGCTGGCTGCGCGACGTCTACGGGGCGCAGACCGCCCGGGCGCAGCAGCTGCGGTTCCACACCCAGACCGCCGGCGTCAGCCTCACCGCGCAGCAGCCGGACAACAACATCGTCCGGACGGCGGTCGAGGCGCTCTCCGCCGTGCTGGGCGGAACGCAGAGCCTGCACACCAACGCCCTCGACGAGGTGCTCGCGCTGCCCAGCGCCAAGGCCGCCCAGATCGCCATGCGCACCCAGCAGGTGATCATGGAGGAGACCGGTGTCATGAACGTCGCCGATCCGCTCGGCGGCTCCTGGTACGTCGAGGCCCTCACCGACGAGCTCGAGCGGCAGGCGGAGGAGATCTTCACCCGCATCCGGGAGATGGGCACCGACGGCACGATGACCAGCGGGATCCTGCGCGGTATCGAGGACGGGTGGTTCACCGGCGAGATCGCCGAGGCCGCGTTCGTCTACCAGCGGGCCCTGGAGAAGGGCGAGAAGAAGGTCGTCGGCGTCAACACGCTCACCGGCTCGGTCGAGGCCCACGACACCCTCGACATCCTGCGGGTCAGCCACCAGGTCGAGGTCGACCAGAAGGCCGAGCTCGCCGCACGGCGGCGCACCCGGGACGACGACGCCGCGCGCGCCGCCGTCGCCCGCATGGTCGAGGTCTCGCGTACCGACGCCAACATGATCCCGGCGATGCTGGACGCCGTCCGGGCCGAGGCGACGCTCGGCGAGATCTGCGACGCCCTGCGGGCCGAGTGGGGGACGTACACCGAGCCCGCCCGCTTCTGAACGAGTGGGATCATGGCTGCCATGCAGCCCACCCGTCCCGGCCGCCCCGACCCGCGGGCGCAGGCGCAGCAGGCCCAGATGGCCGCCTCGCTGGCCGGCGCCGTCGACCTCGCCGCCGTGAAGGCCCGCTCCGAGGCCGCGGCCCGAGCCCAGGCCGCGCCGCCGCCCAGCGCCGCCGCGCCGAACGGCGCCG
>JBJMKX010000111.1:0-26544 GCA_045805605.1 Solirubrobacteraceae bacterium | reverse complement strand
GCCGGGGCGCCGGCCCTTCCGCTGGACGTTCCCCGCGCGCAACCGGATCATGGCCGCGATCACGGCCATGACCGTCGTGGTCGAAGCGGCAGACCCGAGCGGTTCGCTCATCACGGCCAGCTTCGCCGCCGAGCTCGGTCGTGGCGTCGCGGCCGTGCCGGGTCGCGTCACGGCAAGCAACGCCGCGGGCAGCAACCGCCTGCTCCGCGACGGCGCGGCGGTGATCCGTGACGCCGCCGACGCGCTCGACGAACTGTTCGGCGTCGGCGGCGCCGATCGGCTGGTCGCGGCCGGCCCGGATCCCGCGCAGCTCACCACCGACGAACGCACTGTGCTCGACGCCATCGAGCGTGGCGCCGATCCGGCGCGGATCGCCTCGGAGTCCGGCGGGGATCCGGGGAAGGTGCGGGTTGTCCTCGGCATGCTCGAAGCCCAGGGCTTCATCCGCCGCAGCGGAATCGGCTCATACGAGAGGGTGGCCGCCACCTCGCGGGTCTGAAGCGGTTACGCCCCACTGGCCGGCGACCCAGGACGCTCGCTGCTCGATCGCCTGCCTCAAGCCCTCCTACAGCCTCCTACGCGCCAAGCCCTAACGTCAACGTCCATGACACGTACGCCGCGCGTGCTTTCGATCGCCGGATCCGACTCGGGCGGCGGCGCGGGCATCCAGGCCGACCTCAAGGCATTTGCCGCGGCGGGCGTGCACGGAATGACCGCGATCACCGCGATCACCGCCCAGAACACCGTCGGCGTCGACGCCGTCCAGCCGATCGCGCCCGAGATGGTGATCGCGCAGGTCAGGGCGGTCGTCGAGGACATCGGGGTCGACGCGGTCAAGATCGGGATGCTCGGCGACACGATCACGATCGCCGCCGTGAGCGAGGCGCTCGACCTGTTGCCCGAGGGGACGCCGATCGTCGTCGACCCCGTGATGGTGGCCGAGTCGGGCGCCCGCCTGCTCGACGAGGACGCCGTGCAGGCGCTGCGGTGCAAGATCGTCAGCCGCGCGACCGTGGTGACGCCCAATCTCCCGGAGGCGAGGGTTCTCGCGAGCGCGAAAGAGGGCGAACCGGAGGACCTGGCACGGAAGGTGCTCGCGTTGGGTGCTCAGGTCGTCGTAGTGACCGGAGGGCATCGCGAGCAGGCCGTCGACGTCTTCTTCGACGGCGACCGCCTGGAGGAGCTCGCGGGCGAGCGCTACGAGCACGGGGCCGCGCACGGGTCCGGCTGCACCCATTCGTCGACCCTTGCGGCATGTCTCGCGCGGGGCCAAAGCCCCCTCGACGCGGCGCAAAAGGCCCGCAAGGCGGCGGGGGAAGCGGTGCGGAACGGGCTGCAGGACATCGGGGCCGGGGCGGGCCCGGTGGACGCGCTGGGCATCAGGACCCACCGGGAGTCCGCGCTTCCTTTGACATAATCGACCCCGGCTATGAGGTTCCTGCGCATGAAGCCGGGGCACGGTGAGGTGCTGGTGGCCGAGGGCGACGTCGAGGTCCCCGACGAGGAGCGCGAGCTCATCGAGGCCTTCCGCCGCCAGCTCGACGAAGGCCTTTGGGCCGCCGTCCCCAAGACCACCAACAACGGGCGCCGCGAGGCGTCCATGGTCAAGTCGTTCGACGAGATCCCGCGCGACGCCGAGCGGGTGATCTTCTTCCCCCGCGCGGCCGGCGGCGCGCGGTAACGAGGGTCACCCGCGGTGCTGCTCGCGCTCTGCGCCACCGGCATCGTCGTCGGCGCGCTGCTGGCCGAGGTGCTGATCCCGCGCATCGACGCTTTCCTCGAGCGCCGCCGCGAGCGCCGGGCGCGGGGCGAGTCGGGCCTCGTCGGCTACGACCCCGGGCGCGAGCGCCGCGCCGAGCAGCGCGCCCGCCAGCTCCTGCGCAGTTGCGTCAACGACGAGGAGTGGTCGATGTACCGCGACCTGGGCTTCCTGCGGGTGTGGGGGAGGGGCGACGGCTACGCCTACCTCATCTACCCCCACAAGCCGATCGTCGCCTTCATCCCCCAGACGCGCGAGCTGCTCAACGAGTACTGCGTCGAGTTCCCGGACCTGAGCCGCCCTTACGGCTCGGCCCGCCTGCCCGACTCCGACGACGTGCTGGCCAAGTGGATGGCCCTGACCGGCGACGAGCACGGCCTCATCCGGCGGGCGAACATGCACCAGCCCGGCCGCCAGGTCGACCCGCGGCAGGTCCGGCGCGACCTCTGGCGCCTGAGCGAGTGGGAGCGGGGCAGCCGGAGTACATGGGCGGGGGACCTCAGAAGCGAGCCGGATGCTCGCGGTCGCCCAGGACCATGAGCGTGTCGGCCCCGTGACGACCGGCCCCCCAGCGCAAGACCTCAAGCACAACTCCCGCCAGGTCACCGAGGGCCCCAGCCGCGCCGCAGCGCGCGCGTACCTCAAGGGCATCGGCTACAGCGACGACGACCTGGCCAAGCCGATCATCGGCGTGGCCTCGACCTGGATCGAGACCATGCCGTGCAACTTCCACCTGCGTGCGCTCGCCGCCGCGGTCAAGGAGGGCGTCAGAGAGGCGGGCGGCACGCCGATGGAGCTCAACACCATCGCGATCTCGGACGGGATCACGATGGGCACGAGCGGCATGAAGACCTCGCTGGTCTCGCGCGAGGTCGTCGCCGACTCGATCGAGCTCGTCGCCCGCGGTCACCTCTTCGACGGGATCGTGGCCCTCAGCGGCTGCGACAAGACCATCCCCGGCACCGTCATGGCCCTTGCCCGCCTCGACGTGCCCGGCGTGATGCTCTACGGCGGCTCGATCTCGCCCGGCCGCTACCACGGCCGCGACGTCTCGATCCAGGACGTCTTCGAGGCCGTGGGCGCCCACGCCGCCGGCAAGATCTCAGACGTCGAGCTCGAGGAGCTCGTCGACGTCGCGAGCCCCGGCGCCGGCGCCTGCGGGGGCCAGTACACGGCCAACACGATGGCGATGGCCTTCGAGGTCATGGGCATCTGCCCGCCCGTCGCCTCCTACGTCCCAGCCCAGAACGGGGCCAAGCGCGAGGCGGCCAAGGAGGCCGGCCGCATGGCCGTCGACGTTCTCAAGCGGGGCCTGCGGCCGCGCCAGATCATCACCCGCGAGAGCCTCGAGAACGCCATCGCCGCGGTCGCCACCAGCGCCGGCTCGACCAACGCCGTGCTGCACCTTCTGGCGGTCGCCACCGAGGCCGGCGTCGACCTCGACATCGATGACTTCGACCGCATCGCCGAAAAGACGCCGCAGCTCTGCTCGCTCAAGCCCGGCGGCGAGTACCTCGCCGTCGACCTCTACGAGGCGGGCGGGATCATGCTCGTCGCCCGGCGCCTGGCCGAGCTGGGCCTCCTTCACACCGACGCCCTGACGGTCACCGGCCGCACGATCGGCGAGCACGCCGCCGCGGCCACCGAGGCGCCCGGCCAGCAGGTCGTTCGCCCCGCCGATGACCCGATCGCGCCCACCGGCGGCCTCGCCATCCTGCGCGGCAACCTCGCCCCCGAAGGCTGCGTGGTCAAGCTCGCCGGCCACGACGCCCGCCGCCACCAGCGCGGCCCCGCGCGGGTCTTCGAGTCCGAGGAGGACTGCATGGCGGCCGTCCTCGGCAAGCGGATCAACGCCGGCGACGTCGTCGTCATCCGCAACGAGGGCCCCGCCGGCGGCCCCGGCATGCGCGAGATGCTGGCGGTGACCGCCGCGATCGTGGGCGAGGGACTGGGCGAGGAGGTCGCCCTGCTCACCGACGGGCGCTTCTCGGGCGCCACCCACGGTCTGATGGCGGGCCACGTCGCGCCCGAGGCCGCGCGCGGCGGCCCGATCGCCGCCATCCAGGAGGGCGACACCGTCGTCTTCGACGTCGACAACCGCACGCTGAGCGTCGAGCTCTCAAGCGACGAGATCGCCCGCCGGGTGGAGGCCTACGCCTCGCCGCCGCCCGCCTATGACCACGGCGTGATGGCGAAATACGCCACGCTCGTGAGCAGCGCGAGCGTGGGCGCCGTTACCGGCTAGATGGTTGATTCCACGACCCCGCGCACGCGGCCGAGGAATCAACCATCTAAGCGGCGAGGAACTCCTCCAGGTCGCGGTTGAATCGCTCCGGCCGCTCGAGCATCGCGACGTGGCCGGTGTCCTCGTACACGATCTTCCGTGAATTCGCGATGAGCTCCTCGAACGCGTCGGCGTCGTCGACCGGCACCAGCAGGTCGCGGTCGCCCCACACGATGAGCGTCGGCGCCGCGATCCGCTCCAGGCGGTCGCGGATCGGGTAGTCGCTGAGCGCGTCGAGCGCGTCGATGAACCCGGGCTTGCCGCTGCCGCGCACCTGCTCGACCACCAGCGGCCCGGGCAGCCGCTCGGGGTGGGCGAACACGTAGCGCAGGCCCCGGCGGGCCCGCGGGCGGAGGTAGAACTCGGCCCGAGGGTGGGTCGCCGCCCAGCTCAGCACTGCCTCCAGCCGCCGCATAAGCGCCAGGGCCTGCTCGTTGCGCTGGTACTCGATGGTCAGCCCCGCGGCCGAGACGAGCACGAGCTTCTCCACCCGATGGGGATGCTGGATCGCCATCTCGGCGCCGATGAAGCCGCCCATCGAGTTGCCGACCACCGCTCCGCGCTCCACCCCGACCGCCTCGCAGAACGCATCGACCAGCCGCCCGTACCCGGCGATCGAGATCCGATCCGCCGGCATCGGCGACTCGCCGAAACCGGGCAGATCGAGCGCGAGCACGCGGTGGGTGCCCAGGAAGTGCGGGATGGTCTCGAGCCAGTTCTGCCACGACCCGGCCAACCCGTGTACGAGCAGCAGCGGCGGCCCCGAGCCGATCTCCACGTAGTTGACCGGCCGTCCCGCCACCTCGATCCAGTGCAGGTGCTCTTGCCAGTCGATTCGCCGCCACGCCGAGTCGGGCGGGGGCCCGTACCGGTCGCGCGAAGCCGAGGTGGGCATGTCGGCCGCAATCGCCACCGGAACAACGTACCCGTACCGGACCGGTAAGGGTTTCGCGCGGGGCCTGTCCGGAATCCGGGCAGGCTGCGCGTAGTTGGTAGACCTACGCCCTTGTGACGACCGACCCGACGTCCCGCCTGCCCGCCCGCGCCGACCGCGCCGACGGCGATCTGCGCGACTATCTGCCCGGGCTCGAGCCCGACCGCCAGGTCACCGATTGGGGGCGCTCGGAGCGCATCGAGGGCGCGCTCGACGCCACGCTGTCCGAGTTCCTCTACCGCTATTGGTTCCGGGTCGAGGTCGAGGGCATCGACAACGTGCCCGCCGACGGCGGCGCGCTGCTGGTGTCCAACCACGCGGGGGCCCTCCCGCCCGACGCACCGATGATCGCCAAGGCGATCAAGGAGGAGCACGCCCGACCGCGGCCCGTCCACTTGACCATGGAGCACTTCTTCAAGGGCTATCCGCTGTTCAGCATGCTCCTGCCCAAGGTCGGCGGCGTCCCGGCCCACCCGGCCAACGTCCACCGCCTGCTCTTCGACGAGGAGCAGCTCGTGCTCGTCTTCCCCGAGGGGCGAAAGGGGACGGAGAAGCTCTACAAGGACCGCTACCGGTTGCGCCGCTTCGGGCGCGGAGGGTTCGTGGCGGCCGCCATGCGCGCCCGCCGTCCGATCGTGCCCATCGCCGTGGTCGGGGCCGAGGAGGCGGCGCCGATCTTCGCCCATCTGACCGCGCTGCAGCGGTTGACCGGCTTCCTCTACTTCCCGCTGACGCCCACCTTCCCCCACGGGGGCCTGCTCGGAATGTTCGGCTACCTGCCGGCCAAGTTCCGAATCCGCTTCCTCGACCCGATACCGACGACGCAGTGGGGCGAGGAGCCGTGGCGCGACACCGCTCTCGTCCAGACCGTCGCGGAGGAGATCCGGTCGTTGATCCAGGACCAGCTCTACGGGATGCTGGCCAAGCGGCGGTCGATCTGGTTCGGATGAACGCCCGCCGCATCCTCGTCACCGGCCTGTCGACGTACTGGGGCGGCCGGGTCGCCCAGACGCTCGAAAGCGAGGCCGACGTCGAGGCGATCGTCGGCGTCGACGCCCACGACCCGACCGTCGAGCTCGAGCGCACCGAGTACGTGCGGGTGGGACACCAGCACGCGCTGCTACGCAGGATCGTCCAGGCGGCCGAGATCGACACCGTCGTCGATACGCGCCTGGTGGTCGACTCGACTACGACCGCGCCCCGGCTCGCCCACGAGAACAACGTGATCGGGACGATGAACATCCTGGCCGCCTGCAGCGGCCCCGAGTCGCCGGTACGCAAGGTGGTCTTCAAGTCGTCGGCGCACTGGTACGGCTGCGAACAGGACGACCCGGCCTATTTCACCGAGGACATGGACCGGCCGCACCCGCCGCGGGCGCCGATCGAGAAGGACATCGTCGAGGCCGAGCGGGCGGTGCGTGCCTACGCGCAGGCCACGCCGCGGGCGACGGTGACCGTCCTGCGCTTCGCCAACGGCGTCGGGCCAACGCTGCGCACCGGCCACACGCGGCTGTTCTCCCTGCCCGCCATCCCGTGCATCTTCGGCTTCGACCCGCGCTACCAGTTCGTGCACGAGGACGACATCGTCGGGTGTTTGGAGTTCGTCGCCCGCAACGACGTCCCGGGCGTCTACAACTGCGCCGGGGACGGCGTGCTCGCACTCTCCGAGGTCGCCGACCTGCTCGGCAAGCCGCTCGCGCCCGTCCTGCCGCCGTGGGGGACGGGGGTGGCGGCCGGCCTGGCCCGCCGTGTCGGCATCCGCATCCCGCCCGAGATGGTCCAGCAACTGAAGTTCGGGCGCGGGCTCGACAACCGGCGCCTGAAGGCGGCCGGCTACGCCTACCGATACACCACTCGCGAGGCCATTCAGGCCCACGCCGAGGCGATGCGGTTGCGGCCGCTTCTGCGTGGTGGCGAGGAGCCCTACCGGTACGAGCGCGAGGTCGAGGAGTTCCTGCGCCGGAGCCCGACCGTTCGCAACCGGCCTGAGCCGCGGTGGCAGCGCCCGAAGGCCGACCTCGACTCCTACGAAGGCCTCGACGCCCGCGAGCTCATCGACCTGCTGCCCAGCCTGCCCAGGCCGGACCTCGAGAAGCTGGGGCGGCACGAGTCCGCCAACGCCCGCCGCCCCGACGTTCTTGCCGCAATCGGAAGGAATCTGGCGCGTACCCGCCCGGTGACGGGTAGGGAGTAAGGGTGTACGTGGTGTGTCCCACCCAGTCGTTGACGAGACGACCGGGTTGTCTCCTACACTTCCGAACCGCTCGACCCCTTTTCGACCATGAGAAACAAGACGTTCATCCTCGTGGCCGGCTTCCTCCTCGTCCTGCTGGTCGGGGCGGGAGCCGTCTACCTCTACGACTCCAGCCAGAGTGACGACATCGCCGACGGCATCAAGGTCGGCGGGGTCGACGTCGGGGGCCTGACCAAGAACCAGGCCCGCGAGAAGATCCACAACGAGCTGGTCGGGCCGCTCAACCAGCCGGTCAAGGTCACAGGGCCGGGCGGCAAGCACTTCACGCTCAGCGCCAAGCGTGCGCGCGTCGAGATGGATGTCGACGGCATGGCCGACGCTGCCGTCGAGCGCTCGCGCCAGGGGTCGATCGTCACGCGCGCCTGGCGGGGGGTAACCGGCGGCACGATCAACGCCGACCTGCCCCCGAAGGTCGACTACTCGGCCTCCGCGGTCAATCACCTGATCCGGCGCGTGCGCAAGACGATCAACACCTCGCCCCAGGACGCGACCGTCCACCCGACGGCCTCCGGCCTCAAGAAGGAGCCGGCCCACAACGGGCTCATCGTTCAGGGCGCCAAGCTCCGCAGCGAGTTGCGGCACATGCTCACCGTCCCGTCGGGCGAGCGCCGCGTCAGCGTCGCCGTCCGCAAGGTCTCCCCGAAGGTCACCGGCCGCGACCTGGTGCGGAAGTATCCGGACTACATCATCATCAACCGCAACGGCTTCCAGCTGCGCTACTACCACCGCCTAAAGCTGCAGAAGACCTACACGATCGCGGTCGGGCAGCAGGGCCTCGAGACGCCGGCCGGCCTCTACGACGTCCAGGACAAGCAGGTCAACCCGTCCTGGCACGTGCCCAACTCGTCCTGGGCCGGGTCGCTGGCGGGCCAGGTCATCCCGCCCGGACCGCAGGATCCGCTCAAGGCGCGCTGGATGGGCATCAACGGCGGCGCCGGCATCCACGGCACCGAGGACGTCGGCTCGCTCGGCTCGGCCGCCTCGCACGGCTGCATCCGCATGGCGATCCCCGACGTCATCGACCTGTATGACAAGGTCGACGTCGGAACGCCGGTCTACATCATCTGAGAGGCATCAGTCATCAGGCATCAGGCCGAGGGTTCGGGCCGTTCCTGGTGCCTGAGAACTGATGCCTGAGGCCTAGTACGGTGACGCCGTGACCGAGGACGAGCAGCCCGGGTTCGACCCGCCGCAGACGCCGACGCCCGGCCCGCCGCCCGGGGCGCCGCCCACCCCTCCGCCGCCGACGAAGCAGCCGGCGCCGCCCGCCCAGGCGCCGGCGCCGCCCGGCGAGGACTCTCCGTCGCCGCCCGCGTACGCGGCGTCGCCGCGGCCCTCGCCCTACGGCTATGCCCACGCCCCGGCTGCGCAGCGCACCAGCGGCAAGGCGGTCGCCGCGCTCGTGCTCGGGATCGCCGGCTGGCTCGTCGCGCCCTTCATCCTCTCCGTGCTCGGGATCGTCTTCGGCACGCTCGCACGCAAGGAGATCGCCGCCAACCCGTCACTCGGCGGCCGTGGGATGGCCAATTGGGGATTCTGGTTGTCGATCACCGGCCTGGCGGCCTGGGTGGTCCTGATCGCCGTCCTCGTCGCGACGAGCGGATCCAGCACTTCCTAGCCGATCTCCCCCACCGGCACGTCCTCCCAGCCCTCCTGCAGAAGCGAGGAGTGTTGGCCGCCGTGGCGAAGAACGAGGGCGCCGATGTACACCCCTCGCGTCCGCTTGCGCATCACGGCGTACCACATGGTCGACGCGTCGCTTGTGCCCTGGATGCGGTGCCACGGGGCCCCAACCGAGCCGTCGTCGCTTGCGATGCCGGCCTCCACCAGCTGGCGCTGAGTCGCGACGCGACCCGACGAGGTGTCGATGAAGAACACCGCCACGGCGCCGCACCCTACAAATCCCCTGTCGGCCGCCTGGCAGCAGGCGCTCGAGGCGTTCGACGACGACCTCCGCCGCCGAGGCGCGGCAGCCAAGACGCGCCGCGCCTACGGCATCGACCTGCGCCAGTTCGGGGGCTGGGCCACCGCCCGCGGCCTCGAGCCCCAGGCGGTCGCCATGCGCCACCTGCGCCGCTGGGCGGCCGCCCTGTCCGAACAGCGCGCCGCGCCCACCACCGTCGCCCGCAAGCTCGCCGCCCAGCGCGCCTTCTTCCGCACGCTCGTCGACCGCGGCGCCATCGACGCCAACCCGGCCGAGCTCGTGCCCGCCCCCAAGCGGCCGCAGCGGCTACCCCGGGCGCTCAAGGGCGAGGAGGTTGCGGCGCTGCTGGACGGCATCCCGGCCGGCGCGCCGCTCGAGCAGCGCGACCGGGCGCTGTTCGAGCTCGCCTACGCCTGCGGGCTGCGCGCGGAGGAGCTCGTGAGACTCGACCTGGGCAGGGTCGACTTCGACGCCGAGCAGGTGCGGGTCGAGGGCAAGGGCGGAAAGACCCGAGTCGTACCCGTCGGCGAGCACGCGTTGCGCGCGCTGCAGCGGTACCTCGAGCGCGGACGCCCGACGCTGGCGGGGGGCAACGGATGCGAAGCGCTGTTCCTATCCAAGTCCGGGCGACGCCTATCGACGTCGGACATTCGACGAAGGCTGCGCGTGTGGGCGAGGCTGGCCGCGACGCGCGCGGGGGTGTCACCGCACTGGCTGCGGCACTCATTTGCGACACATTTGCTTGATGGAGGCGCGGATTTGCGGGCGATTCAAGAGCTCCTAGGGCACGCATCGCTCTCAACAACCCAGATCTACACTCGGGTAGAGTCGAAGCGGCTGAGGTCCACGTACGCTCGCGCCCATCCTCGCGCGTAGCGGCGTCGACGCACCCAAGTGGACACGAACGTCACAGCGGTCGAGCTGAAGGACCTGTGGCGCCGTTATCGGACGGCGGGCGATGAACGGGCGCGGGAGCGTCTAGTCGTCGCGTACTCGCCGCTCGTCAAGTACGTGGCCGGGCGCCTCGCCTCCGGCCTGCCCACGCACGTGGAGGCGGCCGACCTCATCTCATACGGGCTCATCGGCCTGATCTCGGCGATCGAGCGCTTCGAGCCCGACCGCGACATCAAGTTCGAGACCTACGCCATTCCGCGCATCAAGGGAGCGATCATCGACGAGCTGCGCGCGCTGGACTGGGTGCCGAGGTCCGTTCGCGCCCGGGCGCGCGAGATCGAGCGGGCCAACGTCAAGCTCGAGCACCGGTTGCATCGCGCCCCCACCGACGATGAGATGGCGGCCGAGCTCGAGATCACCCCCGAGGACTTCCACGACGCGCTGATGCAGATCTCGAACTCGACCATCGCGGCCCTCGACGAGCTCTGGACGGTTTCGGACACGAGCGGCGACCAGGTCTCGCTGCTCGACACCCTCCAGGACCCCGAGGCGCCCGACCCGGCCGAGGTCATGGACGAGTCCGAGCTCGAGGACCGCGTGGCCGACGCGATCGCCCGCCTGCCCGAGCGCGAGAAGCTCGTCATCGCCCTCTACTACTACGAGAACCTGACCCTGCGCGAGATCGGCGAGGTGCTCGACGTGACCGAGTCGCGCATCTCGCAGCTGCACACCAAGGCCGTGCTGAGGCTGCGCTCGAGGCTCGGCGAGGAGAAGGCGGCGGCGTAAATCGAGAGCGGGCGAGCCGGCGCCGCCGGAGGCGGCTGACGGGCGACCGCGGTTGGCGGTCGAGCCGGCGCCGCCGGAGGCGGCTGGCGGGCAGACCGCGTTTGGGTAGGGTGATCGGCTCCGGAGGCTAGAGAGGAGACCGGATGCACAAGCCCCCCGATCGGATCCGCAACGTGGCCCTCGTCGGGCATCGCGGCTCGGGCAAGACGTCGCTGCACGAGGCGCTCCTCCACCAGGCGGGGGCCGTCAATCGGCTCGGCTCGGTGGTGGACGGCACGACGGTGTCGGATGCCGACAGCGACGAGAAGGCGCGCCAGATGTCGATCTCCGCGGCCCTGTCCTCGTTCGAGTGGGACGACCGCAAGGTCAACCTACTCGACACTCCCGGCGAGCCGTCGTTCGTGGCCGACGCGCTCGGCGCCCTGCGCGTCTGCGAGTCGGCCATCTTCGTGGTCAACGCCGTGATGGGCGTCGAGGTCACCACCACGCGGCTTTGGCAGCGCGCCGACGAGCTCGACCTCGCGCGCCTGCTGTTCGTCAACATGCTCGACCGCGAGCGGGCCGACTTCTTCCGCAGCCTCGAGGCCCTGAAGAGCGCCTTCGGCCAGCACGTCGTCGCCACCGAGATCCCGATCGGCTCCGAGCACGAGGTCCGCGGCGTCATCGACCTCGTCGACATGAAGGCCTACGAGTACGACGGCAACGGGCGCGACAACTGCCGCGAGGTCCCGATCCCGGACGACCTCGCCGCCCAGGCCCAGGAGTACCGCGAAAAGCTCATGGACGAGGTCTCGGAGACCTCGGACTCGCTGATGGAGCGCTACCTCGACGGAGAGGAGATCTCGCACGACGAGATCGTCGCCGCGCTCAAGGAGGGCACCAACCACGGCGACCTGTTCCCGGTCACCTGCGGCGTCGCCACCCGCAACCTCGCCACCAACCGACTGCTCGACGCGATCGTCGAGGACCTCCCGTCGCCGGTCAAGCACGGCGCCCTGGACCTCGACGGGCTCACGCTCGAGCCGTCCGAGGATGCCGAACTGCATGCCTACGTCTTCAAGACCCGCGCCGACCCCTTCGCCGGCCGCATCAACCTCTTCCGGGTCTACTCGGGCGTCATGAACCACGACACCCAGGTGGTCAACGCGCGCACTCAGAACAAGGAGCGCATCGGCCAGCTGCTCGTGTTCAGCGGCAAGGACAACAAGCACGTCGACGAGTTCGGGCCCGGCGACATCGGCGCCGTGGCCAAGCTCAAGGAGACGCGCGCGGGCGACTGGCTCGTGGCCAAGGCGCACGACGTCGTCATGCCGCAGATCAAACTCCCCAACCCGGTGATGGCGTTCGCGATCGAGCCGAAGTCCAAGGGCGACGAGGAGAAGGTCTCGACCGCGCTGCGCCGGCTGCAGGAGGAGGACCCGACGATCGACGTCCACCGCGACCCCCAGACGGGCGAGCAGATCGTCGCCGGGCTGTCGCAGATCCACGTCGAGGTGATCGTCGAGCGGATGCGCGATCGCTTCGGCGCCGAGGTCAACCTCAAGCCGCCGCGCGTGCCCTACCAGGAGACCATCCGCAAGGGCGCCAAGGCCCACGGCCGCCACAAGAAGCAGACCGGCGGGCGCGGCCAGTTCGGCGACTGCCACATCGAGATCGAACCCCTCGCGGACGGCGACTTCGAGTTCGAAAACGCGATCAAGGGCGGCGTGATCCCGACTGGGTTCATCCCCGCCGTCGAGAAGGGCGTGCGCGAGGCCATGGAGAGCGGCACCGTGGCCGGCTATCCGGTCAAGGGCGTGCGGGTGCGGCTCTACGACGGCCAATACCACTCCGTCGACTCGTCGGAGATGGCGTTCAAGGTCGCCGGCTCGATGGCCATGAAGCAGGCGCTCGAAGAGGCCGGGTCGGTCCTGCTCGAGCCGATCATGCTCGTGACCCTGTCGGTGCCGGAGGACAGCGTGGGCGACGTCATCGGGGACCTCAACTCCCGTCGCGGCCGCCCGCTCGGGATGGAGCCGGTCGGCGGCATGACCGAGATCAAGGCCGAGGTTCCGATGGCGGAGATGCTCAGCTATGCCCCCGACCTGCGGTCGCTGACCGCCGGGCAGGGCGAGTACACGATGGACTTCGAGCGCTACGAGGAGGTGCCCGGCCACCTGGCCCAGAAGGTGGTCGAAGAAGCCCGCTCCGAGGAGGGCGCAACCGCCTAAATAGCGGCCAGAAAGGCCCATTTCACGGTGGTCCCGGGGTGTCGCCCGCTGCTAGTCTCGAACGCTGGATGACCCCTCGGGAGATCCGCACGGACGACGTCTCGATCCAGTGCGCCGTCTGCGGCCGCTCGCTGCTGCGCGGCGAGGAGCCGGAGCACTACCTCCACGACGGCAAGCGCCGCGACGTCTGCGAGCTGTGCACCGGCCGTGCCGAGCGCGAGGGCTGGATCCGGGAGGCCGAGGGTGCCCAGATCGGCGCCCGCGCCGCCCGCGACCGGCGCGGGCTGATCTCGCGCCTGCGCCAATGGCAGCGCTCGCGCGTCCGGCCGGAGGTGGAGATCGGCGAGTCCAACGGCTCGTTGGGAGACGAGATCCGCGGTTCGCCGCATGCCTCCAACGACCTCGTCACGGCCCAACCGCAGGGCGAGCGCCACGTGCACGCCGTGCCGACCAGCGACGAGCTCAAGATCACGCGCGCCCTCGAGTTGTTCAACGTCTCCGAGCATCCGCGCACGGTTGCCGGCGTCGCGCGCTCGCTCGGTCCGCCCGCGGTCGCGGTGCTGCCGGTCGAGAGCTCGAGCGTGGTCATGGTGACCGTGGCGTGGGAGCTCTGCTGGTACCGCTACGAGGTCGACCTGGCCGACGAGCGCGGCGGCGTCCGGGTGGCCGACCAGGGCTACGAGCTGCACGAGCTCACCGAAAGCGAGCAGGTCGCAAACGCCGCGGCCGATGACCGCGGCGTGCTGCAGGCCGCCGCCAGCGCCTAGTCTCGCCTTTGGCTTGAAGCTCCGCGTCCACGTCGACGGGGGAGCGCGTGGCAATCCCGGTCCGGCAGCGATCGGGGTCGTCCTGTCGACGCCGGACGGCGACGTGCTCGACGAGGCGGCCGAGCGCATCGGGGTGGCCACCAACAACGTGGCCGAGTACCGGGCTCTGCTGCTCGGCCTCGAGCGAGCCCGCGCGCTCGGCGCGACCGAGGTGGAGGTCATCAACGACTCCGAACTCGTGGCGCGCCAGGTCGGCGGCGCCTACAAGGTCAAGCATGCCGGCCTACGGCCGCTCTACGATCAGGCGATGACGGCCCTCCGTGGATTCGAGCGCTGGTCGGTGCGGTCCGTGCCCCGGGCGCAGAACGCCCGCGCCGACGGGCTGGTCAACGCGGCTCTCGACGCCGCGCCCTGATGACCGAGCCCTCGCACTGGAGCCGCCTGGACGAGGACGCCGCCCGCCGCCGCGAGGAGCGCCGGCTGGCCGCGATGCGCGCCCGCGAGCGGCGCCGCATCTACATCGTCATCGCCCTCGCCATGCTGGTGCTGGCGGCGCTGGTGGGGCTGCTGTGGCCGCGCGATGGCAACGCCGCCGTGCCTGGCCGCGGCGCGCTCGCGATCCCGCTCGTGGCGGCGCTCTTTCATCCCGCTGCCCCCGCCGGCCCGACGGGTCCGCCGAGCCACAAGCCAGTCCCCATCCTCATGTACCACGTCATCCATTCGCCGCCGGCCGGCGTCCGCTACCCGGCGCTCTACGTGCCGCCGGCCGAGTTCGTCGCCCAGGTGGCCGCGCTGAAGCGAGCGGGCTACCACGGGGTGACGCTGGACCAGGTGCGCTCGGCGTGGTCGAAGGGGACGCCGCTTCCGCCCAAGCCGATCGTCCTGTCCTTCGACGACGGCTACCGGTCGCAGTACGCCAAGGCGATGCCGGAGCTGCGGCGGGTGGCCTGGCCGGGCGAGCTCAACCTGCAGATCGACCTGCCGCCATCCCAGGGTGGGCTCACGCCGAGCGCGGTGCGGGCGATGATGGCGGCCGGCTGGGAGGTCGACGCGCACACGATCACCCACCCGGACCTGACGACGCTCCCCGCCGCCGCGCTGCAGCGCGAGGTCGCGGGCTCGCGGCGGATCATCCAACGCCGCTTCGGCGCGCCCGTGAACTGGTTCTGTTACCCGGCCGGGCGCTACGACCCGACGGTCGAGGCCGCCGTCAAACGGGCCGGATTCGTGGGCGCCACGACCACGCTGCCGGGCTGGGCGACGCGCTCGGACGACCCCTACCGCCTGCCACGCGTGCGGGTCGACGGAGGGACGTCGCCCGACGCGCTGCTGGGCGAGATCGCAAGCGAACGCGCCGCCGCCCCGCCAAGTCCATCGTTCGGCGGGGCGGGCGGCGCGTAGCGGGTTCCTTCCTGTGCGCCAGTTGCGCACGCCGGCTCAACCGGCCTGCGGCCGGCTGGCCGGCGCGCGCACTTGATCAGGCGGCGGCGCGCAGGACCGCGAACGACGGGGTCGCGACGCCGTTGGCCGAGATGATCCCGGTCGTGAACGGCGACCCGTCGTTGGGCTGGACGAGGAGTTACTGGACGACCTCCTTGACCCGGCGGTTCTTGCGGGCGATGCGCAGGCCCTGCTTCAGGTAGCTCGCGCGCTTGCGCTCGCTCAGGCCGCGCCGGCCCGTCGCCAGGTAGCCGTACTCGGTGAGGCCACGTCGGGCCGCGGGTGCTTGCCGACGAGCGTGAACTGGACGCGCACGCCGTTCTGCATGGCCTGGTTGACGGCGCCGTCATAGCGGCGGAAGTCGAAGCCGCCGCCTCCGGTCTCGACCGACTCCGCGCTGACGAGGGTGCGCATGCGGTGCACGCCGAGCTCGGCCAGCCGCTGATAGCCCTGGGCCGGGCTGAGCGACTTGCCGTCGACGAACACATCCTCGTCCTGGACGGCGACCTCGGGCTTGGCCTGGGCCATGGCCGCGGGGACGAGCAGCGCAAAGAGGGAGATGATGATCAGTGTGGTGCGTCGCTTGAGCATGTGAGCCTCCGTATTGGGTCTGCCGGAAGGCTCCCGCCCACGGGGCTGCGCCACCGCCGGCCGCGATCGCTTGCTCTGTCGAATGCGCGACATGGCCGTCGGGTACTGGGGCGACCATGTTCGAACGACTCAACACCCCAGAAGAGCTGTACCACTTCAAGCTCGGGGCGGCGCTCAAGATGGAGCAGACCGTCCTCGACATGCTCGACTCCAACGCCGAGGAGGCGCAGGACTCGAAGGTCAAGGAGCTCTTCCGCCACCACCAGGACGAGACCCGCGAGCAGATCCAGAACCTGGAGAAGGCCTTCCAGGCCCTCGGGTGGGAGGTCGACGACTCGCCCTGTCCCGCGATCGAGGGCATCGAGAAGGAGGGCAAGGCGAACGCCAAGAAGACCGACGACTCGCTCGTCGACGCCGTCCTGCTGTCCGGCGCGGCCGAGACGGAGCACCACGAGATTGCGGTCTACGAAGGCCTGATCACGTTCGCCCAGGCGATGGGCAAGGGCGAGGTCGTCGAGCTGCTCGAGCACAATCTCGAGCAGGAGAAGCACACGCTCGAGGAAGTGCGCAACGCCACCCACCACATCGCGGCGCAGAAGGTCGGCGCGCCGAGCTAGGAACGGCGATCGCCGCCATGGCAGGGCGGTGGATCATGCGCCAGACGTGGGAGGACCTGCTGTTCGCGCATTGGCCGGTCCCCGTCGAGGCGCTTGCTCCCGCCGTCCCGACCGCCCTGCCGATCGACGTTCGCGAGGGCACGGCATGGATCGGGGTGACGCCGTTCGAGGTGACCGGGCTGCGCGGGCGGTGGATGCCGCCGATCCCGGGGCTCTCGCGCTTTGCCGAGGTCAACGTCCGCACCTACGTCACGTACGACGGCAAGCCCGGCATCTACTTCCTCAGCCTCGACGCCGCCAGCCGCGCGGCGGTCGTGGCCGCGCGGCGCGGGTACCGGTTGCCGTACTTCCACGCCGCCATACGGATCGAGCGCGACGGCGGCGATGTGCGGTTCGAGTCGCGCCGTCGGGGCGGGCCGTCGGCCGAGGTGGGGATGCGCTACATGCCCGGGGAGCCGGCCGGCGACGAGCTCGGTCGCTGGCTGACCGAGCGCTACTGCCTCTACACGTTCGACGAGCGACGGAGGGTGCGGCGGGCCGACATCCGCCACGCGCCGTGGCGGCTGCGAGCCGCTGAGCTGACCCTCGACCGCAACACGATGGCCGCGCCCTACGGCCTCGAGCTCGAAGGCTCGCCCCCGCTCGTGCACTACGCGGCCCGCCAGGACGTCATGTTCTGGCCCCTGGGGGTGGGGTAAGGGGAGCGCATGTCCTCCACGGTGGACTCGATCGCGACCGTCGGGTCCTGGCGGGAGCTCGACGACGCCATCGGCGGCCAGGGGTGGTACGGGGACCGCGACATCGCCCATGCGCCGACGGTCTTCCGCGGCCTGGCCCGCTCCAGCTACCGCAACGTGCACAGCCTTGCCCGGCTCCACACCGACTATGCGGAGCTCGAGCGCCATCTGCTGCGCAGCTTCCGCAAGTACGCGCACCGCTCCTCGCCCGGCGACTCCACGTGGGACTGGCTCTCGCTCGCCCAGCACCACGGGTTGCCGACGCGGCTGCTCGACTGGACGTACTCCCCGCTGGTGGCGCTCCATTTCGCCACCGCCTCGGCGCCCGACGAGGAGGCGATCCTGTGGCAGATCGATTGCGAGGCAGCGCACCGCCGTCTGCCCGAGCCGATGCTCGACGCGCTGCGCGACGAGGGCGCCCGCGTCTTCACGACCGAGCTGCTCGACCACCACGCCCCCGACCTCGAGGCCCTGCGGGAGCTAGCCGACGACGAGCCGTTCCTGCTCTTCTTCGAGCCGCCGTCGCTGAACGTCCGGATCGACAACCAGGGGGCGGTCCTGTCGGTGGCGTCGACCCCGGACCTGCGCGTCGAGGACTGGCTCCACGAGCACGACGACGTGTGGCGGGCCTGGCGGATCCCGCCCGAGGTCAAGAGCGAGGTGCGTGCGCGGCTCGATCAAGCCAACGTCACCGAGCGGGTCCTGATGCCCGGCCTGGACGGCCTGGCCGCGTGGCTGCGCCGCTACTACTCGCCGCTCGACGCGTCCGCCGAGGATGGCGGCGCGACGATGGGGTAGAGCTCCCTCCGCTTGGTCGGCAGGTGAGACCGACGACGACCTTCGCACACGTGCGCTTCCGGCCCCGCTTCGCGACCTCCTAGGCGGGGACCGAGCGGGCGGGGTCGCGCCCCCGCCGGACCGGGTCGCGCGTGAGTCGGCTGAGCATCGCCCACCGGCGCGCCTCGAGCCATTCCGGTGTCATGCCCAGCGTCTGCGCGACCTCGGCCGGCGGAGTTCCGTGGACGAGCATGCCGAGGATCGGCAGGTCGTCGGCACCAAGGCGTTCCCCGATCAGCCGCATGGTCGCCGGGCTGATCGGCGGCATCGCCCCGCGGCCGGCAGCCACCGCGCGCACAGCGCGGCATAGCTCGTCGCCGCGGCTTCCCTTGCTCGCCAGCCCGTCGGCGCCCGCGATCATCGCGGCGACGGCAAGCTCGTCGTCGGCGAAGGCGGAGAAGACGACGACCGCGGGGGCGGGGTGCAGCGCCTTGAGCTGACGCGTGAGGGCGAGGCCGTTGCGGTCGGGGAGGTGGTAGTCGAGGACGGCGACCGCCGGCTCGTTGCGGGCGGCATGGTCGAGGGCCTCCTCGGCGGTCGCCGCGGCCGCGACGTCGCGGATGCCGGGCTCGTCGCCGAGCAGCGCCATCAGGCCGGCGCGGACGGCCGGGTGGTCGTCGACGACCAACACGTCGAGGTGGCCAATCGCGGTGGTGGTCATGGCGCGCAGCATGGCCGCGAGCCGCGGTCCCGACCATCCGGGAAGCCCCCCATCTCCGAGGGGGGAGGTCCCCCAATCGGGTCAGGGCTCGATCAGGCCGCGCCGGATCGCGTAGCGCGTGAGCTGGACGCGGTCGTTCATCCCCAGCTTCTCGAGGATGTTGGCCCGGTGGCGCTCGACCGTCTTCTCGGAGATCACGAGCTCGCGCGCGATGTCCTTGCTGCTGTAGCTCTCCGCGATGAGCTTGACCACCTCCTGCTCGCGCGGGGTGAGCCGGTCCTCCCGCGCCTCTTCGCCGGCTTGCGTGCGGTCGAGGAAGTCGCGAATCAGGGTGTTGACGGCGCCGGGGTAGAGGAAGGGATCGCCGCGCACGGTCGCCCGGCACGCCTCGACGAGGTCGCGGTCGGCGACCGTCTTGAGCACGTAGCCGGAGGCGCCGGCGCGCAATGCCTCGTAGAGATACTGCTCGTTGTCGTGCATCGAGAGGATGAGGACGCGCACCTCCGGCGCGCGGCGGCGGATCTCGCGTGTGGCCTGAAGGCCCGTCATGCGCGGCATCGCCACGTCGAGCACGGCGAGGTCGACATCGCCGCTCCCGGCGCGCTGCACCGCCTCGGCCCCGTCGGCCGCCTCGGCCACGACCTCGAGGTCGGGCTCGGCCTCGAGCACCAACCGCAGCCCGCGCCGCACGACGGTGTGGTCGTCGGCCAGCAGGATCCGCGTCGTCAGCGCCCCCATCGGCCGTCCACGGAAACTGGCAGCTTCAGCCGCACTTCGGTGCCGCCCTGGGGAAGCGAGCCGACGTCCAGCCTGGCGCCGATCAGATTGGCGCGCTCGCGCATGCCTCGCATCCCGGTGCCGTCGGGAGTGTCGGGCGCCAGGCCGCACCCATCGTCGCGGACCGCCAGGGTCAGCCGGTTGGACGCACGCTGCAGGCGCAGATCGGCGGTGGCGCTACCCGAGTGGCGCACGACGTTGGTGAGCGCCTCCTGGGCCACCCGGTAGAGGACGAGCTCGGCGTCGGGGTCGAGCGGCGGCAGGTCGCGCACGCCGCTGCAGGTCACGCGCACGCCGGTGCCGTCGGACATCCGGGCCGCCAGCGCCTGCAGTGCGCTCGCCAGCCCTAGGTCGTCGAGGGCCTCAGGGCGCAGCTCGAGCGCAATCCGCCGCACGTCCTCCAGGCTTGCGCGGGCACTCTCCTGGGCCTCGCCGACGCTGTCGCGCAGGCCGTCCGGCACCGCCTTCTCGATCCGGCCGAGCTGGAGCAGGACGGCGGTGAGCGTCTGGCCGACCTCGTCGTGGAGCTCCTGCGCGACGCGCAGCCGCTCGGCCTCCTGGCCCTCGAGGACCCGGCGGCTGCTCTCGCGCCGCTCGTCCTCGAGGCGGGCGAGCATGTCGTTGAACGCGTGGGCGAGCTCGGTCGCCTCCGACGCGGGCCCGGTCGTCGGCACGCGCTGGCCCGGCCGCGTCGGGTCGACGCGGCGGCTGAGCGCCGCGAGCCGCTCGAGCGGAGCGAACGCGCGCCGCAGGACGAGCAGGTTGAGGACCGCGATCGCGCCGAGCGCCCCGACGAGGATCGCGGCCTCCTCGGGCGCGACCGACCCGAGGTCGCCGGGTGCGAGGACGACCGCGGTGAGCAGGCACGCGACGACAAGGACGATGCCGTTGATGGCCGCCACCTGGCGGAACAACGGCGCGTGCCGGCGGCGGTTGACCACGCCCGACAGCGTAGAAACCGCTGCTCCGCCGGGGATGGGGGGCGCCGACCATCCGCGGCCGATGGCGACCCCATTCGCGCCCGGGCGCCGCGGACCCTCGGCCGCGCGGCGCGCGCTCCAGGGAACCACGAGCAGTCAGCGCGGGCGGGACTCAGGCGGCGCTGCCCGCCCGCTCCTCGAAGACGCGCTCGCGCGCGGTGTCGAGGGCGGTCGCGATGGCGCCGAGCACGATCGCGTCCCGGCCAAGCTCGCCCTCGGCGACACGCGCGCGCAGCGGCGTCAGGCGGCCGAGGCGCTCCTCCAGCCGGGGCCGCAGGAGGTCGACGTTGCCGCCCACGCCGCCGCCAAGGACGATGAACTCGGGGTCGAGCACGGCGACGACGGTCCCGACGACGAGGGCGAGGCGGTCTGCCTCGGCCTCGACGGTGGCCATCGCGATGGAATCGCCCGCGCGCGCGGCCGTGAACACCTCCTTGGCCGAGGGGGAGCCCTCCATGCCGAGCGCCTTGGCAGTGCGGACCACGGCGTCGGCCGACGCCGCTTCCTCGATCATGCCGCGCGCCCGCGCGTCGGCGCCGGCCCCGTCGCCCGCGATCGGCACGTAGGCGACCTCGCCGGCCACGCCATGCGCGCCGCGGTACAGCTCGCCGTCGATGACGATGCCCATGCCGATGCCCGTCCCGACCGAGACGTAGACGAACGTCGTCGCGTCGCGGCCGCTGCCGTAGGTCCGCTCGCCGAGCGCAGCCAGGTTGGCGTCGTTCTCGAGCGTGACGCTGGGCGGCAACGCGTCACGCAGCTCGCTCAGCACGCCCGGACGCCCCCATGCGGGCAGGTTGGGGGCGAGCTCCAGCCGCCCGGTCATGGCGTCGACCACGCCGGGCGCGCCGACCACGGTGTGGGCGACCTTGGCCCACGTCAGGCCGGCCTCCTCGACGACCTGGTGCGCGAGTGCCGCGACCCGACGCACGAGCGCCGCGCCGCTGCGGGCGCGGTTGCGAGCGTCGCTGCGGGCGACGACGGCGCCGGCGAGATCCGCGGCGGCCACCCGGATCCAGTCGCGGCCGATGTCGATGCCGACCACGTAGGCGACGGTCGGATCGGACTCGTAGAGGACGGCGGCGCGCCCGCGCGCCGAAGGCAGGCGGCCGGCCGCGCGCGCGAGCCCGGCTCGCTCCAGGTTGGCCAGCGCGAGCGAGACGGTGGGCTTCGAGAGCCCGGTGTCGCGCGCGAGCTGCGCCCGCGAGGTCGGACCGGCGCGGCGGAGGTGGTCGAGCAGCGTCCGCTCGTTGAGCGTGCGCATCAGGCGCGGGTTGGCGCCGGCGGACATGCCGCGCAAGTGTAAGGGGTCCTAACCTTGACATGCGGCTTTAGTTAGGAAACTATCCTTCTAATGGCTGCCGGCGACTCGGACTTCGTGCTCGGCATCGACTTCGGGGGGACCAAGGTCGCCCTCGCCACTGCGACCACGGCCGGAGCGCCGGTTCACTCCGCGCGCCTCGCCACGAACGCCGTCGCAGGCGCATCCCAGGTACTCGACCGCTCCTTTGCCTGCGCGCACGACCTGATCGCCGCCACCGACGGCGAGTGCATCGCGGTCGGTGCCGTCAGCCCCGGCATCGTCCGGACGGACGGCGTCCTGCTGGCGCCGAACGTTCCGGGCTGGGGCGCACTCGCTTTGCCCACCGCCCTGAGGGAAGGGCTGCCCATCGATCGGATCGCGCTCGGCAACGATGTCAAGGCGGCGGCCCTGGCCGAGGCGCGCTGGGGAAGCCTGGCGGGCGCCGATCCGGGCGTCCTCCTCCAGCTCGGGACCGGCGTCGCGGCCGGGATCGTCGTCGGCGGCGACGTGCTGGACGGGGCACACGGCGCCGCCGGGGAGATCGGCTACAACCTGCGCGGCGCCCACGACGGGGCCGGCGCCGCCGACGGCCGGGCGCCGCTCGAGGAGGCGGTCGGCGGGCGAGCGATCGGCGAGCGGGGGGGCCGCCTGCTCGGCGGGTCCATGAGCGCGGCGGAGGTGTTCGCCTCGCGCGACGACCGCGCCCAGGCGCTCGTCGACGAGGCGCTGGCCGAGCTTGCGGCGCATGTCGCCAACCTCGCCATTGCCATCGACCCGCAGCGCATCGCCGTCGGGGGCGGACTGATGAGCCAACCCGAGCGCGTGCTCGGCGCGCTCGACGGGCGCCTGCGAGCCGCGGTGCCGTTCCCGCCCGAGCTCGTCCCCGCCGCGTTCGTCCACGACGGCGGGCTGCGCGGCGCGATCGCGCTGGCCCTCGGTGCGATCGAACCGGTGGGGGCTGAGGAGGCGGTTGGGTGAGCGGCGCGCTGATGACCGCCGAGATGGACGAGCAGCCGGCGGTGCTGGGCCGCCTCGCCGAGCGGTTCGAGGACCACGCCGCGCGCGTGCGCGCCATCGTTCCCGACCGCCTGGCCGGGGTGGCGTTCCTGGCCCGCGGCTCGTCCGACAACGCGGCGGTCTACGGCCGCTACCTGTGCGAGCTCGCCGGCGGGCGACCGGCCGGACTCATCGCGCCGAGCCTGCTCACCCTCTACGACGCGCGCCTCGACTACGACGGGTACCTCGTCGTGGCACTCAGTCAGTCCGGCGCGACGCCGGAGATCGTCACGGTCTGCGAGCGGCTGCGCGCCGCCGGGGCCCGCACGGTTGCCATCGTCAACGATGCGGGGAGCCCGCTGGCCGAGGCGGTCGAGGCGGTCGTCGCAATCGAGGCGGGCGACGAGCGCGCGGTACCCGCGACCAAGACGGTGACCGGCCAGCTGCTGGCGGTCGCCGCCGTTGCATCCGCGCTCGGTCCGGTGCCGTTCGATAGCGGCGCGCTCGTCGCGCTTCCCGGCGAGGTCCGCGCGCTGCTCGCCGACCCCGCCGAGCCGCGCGCGCTGGCCGAGTGGCTCGCCGGGGCCGAGCGGCTGTTCGTCGTCGCCCGCGGCCTGCTCTACGCGGCCGCCCTCGAGGCGGCGCTCAAGGTCAAGGAGACGGCCCGGATCTTCGCGGAGGGCATGTCGGTCGCCGACTTCCGGCACGGACCGATCGCGGCGGTGGACGAGCACGTACCCGTGCTCGCGCTCGCACACGCCGGACCGTCGCAGCACGACGTCCGCGACCTCGTCGCGACGCTCGAGGCGCGCGGCGTGCCGGTCGGGGCCCTGACGCTGCCCGCCACGGTCCCCGAGGCGCTCGCGCCGATCGCGGCCGTCGTGCGGGCCCAGCAGCTCGCGCTCGCCCTGACGCTGGCGCGCGGGCTGGACCCCGACGCGCCGGCCGGAATCTCCAAGGTCACCGAAACCCACTGAGGAGGAGAGGATGCCCAGACGACATCGACACCTGGTTGTCGCCGCGCTGGCCCTGCTGGCGGTCAGCGGCCTGGCCGCGTGCGGCAGCAGTGACAAGAAGTCGAGCAGCACCGGTTCGAGCTCGGGTGCGAAGGGCAAGACGATCGCCCTGCTGCTCCCCGAGACCAAGACCACGCGCTACGAGGCCCACGATCGCCCGGACTTCGAAGCCCAGATCAAGCGCGATTGCCCGAGCTGCAAGGTCATCTACGCCAACGCGACGCAGGACCCGCAGAAGCAGCAGACCCAGGCCGAGTCCGCGCTGACCGACGGGGCCGACGTCCTCGTCCTCGACGCGGTCGATGTCAAGTCGGCGGTCACGATCGTGAACCGCGCCGCACAGTCCAAGGTGCCGGTGATCGCGTACGACCGCCTCATCCCGGACGCCGATCTCTACGCGTACGTCTCGTTCAACAACGTGCGCCAGGGGCAGATCCAGGCTCAGACCCTGCTCAAGAAGCTCGGCCCGAACGTGAAGGGCAAGAAGATCATCATGATCAACGGCGCGCCGACCGACCCGAGCGCGGGCGACTACAAGAAGGGCGCGCACATGGTCTTCGACCGCAGCGGCGTGACGATCGCCAAGGAGTACGACACCTCCGACTGGAGCCCGGACAAGGCCCAGCGCGAGATGGAGCAGGCGATCACCGCGGTCGGCAAGAACGGGTTCGTCGGTGTGTACTCGGCCAACGACGGGATGGCCGGGGGGGCCATCGCCGCGATGGAGTCGGCCGGGATCAGGCCCGGCGCGGTGCCGATCACCGGGGGCGACGCCGAGGTGGCCGCGATCCAGCGCATCCTGGCCGGCGACCAGTTCAGCACCATCTATCTGACGATCCGCAAGCAGGCACAGGTCTCGGCCGACCTCGCCGTGGCGGCGGCCAAGGGCGATCCGCCGCCGAGCAACGTCATCAACGCCAAGGTCGACAACGGCAAGGAGCAGGTCCCGTCGGTCCTGCTCACGCCGGTCGCCGTGACCAAGGACAACGTCAAGACGACGGTGCTCAAGGACCAGTTCTACTCGCCGGGCGACATCTGCACGGGCAAGTACGCCGGGGCCTGCTCGGCGGCGGGCATCGGGTAGGCATGGCTCCCTCCACGGCGGGCGGCGATCGCGGTCGTCGCCCGCCGTTGCGCGGACCGGCGGAGTTTCGACTCACGGTCGCAAGGGGATAGGTGCGACGCCGGCGGAGCGCTAGCTCGCCGGCCACCGTCCAGCTCTCTAGGAGGAGAGTCTTGAAGCCAAACCCCTTGAGCTCCCGGCTGTCGAAGTCGTGGCTCGTCTTGCTCTGCCTCGTCGCGGCAGGGCTTCTCGCGCCGGCCGGCGCGAGCGCGATCACCTCGGCTCAGTGCGACGCGCGCGTCAACGACACGCCGGCGAAGCTGATCGAGTGCGTCCAGACCGACGATCTCTGGAGCCACATGCAGGCGTTCCAGGCGATCGCGGACGCCAACCCGAGTCCGGCGGACGGCCACCCGTCGCGCAACTCGGGCGAGCCGGGATACAAGGCCTCGGCCGACTATGTCGCGGATAAGATGACGAAGGCCGGATACGACGTCCAGATCCAGACGTACAAGTTCGACTACGCCGCCTTCACCGGGACGCCGACGTGGAGCGAGACCTCCCCGACGGCGCGCTCCTTCACGGTTGTCGACGACTGGAATGCAGGGACGAGCAACGGCACGGTGACCAACAAGGAGCTCCAGCCGGCCGGCGGCATCATCCTGCCGCCAACGCCGACCTCGAGCTCGACGAGCGGTTGTACGTCGGCCGACTTCAACGGTTTCACGGCGGGCCACATCGCGCTGATCCAGCGCGGGGGGTGCAACTACGGCGTCAAGGTGCTCAACGCCAAGGCCGCGGGCGCCGTCGGCGTGGTCATCTTCAATGAGGGCAACCCGGGCCGCACGTCGGTGATTAACGGCACCCTGCTGGACGCGAACGACCAACCGTTCACACCGGACATCCCGGTGGCGTTTACGTCGTTTGACATCGGCCAGTCGCTCTTCAACGAGTACCAGGCTGGGACGCCACCGGTCATGAGCCTCGACATCCACGTCATCGTCAAACCCAATGCCGATGACTACAACGTGATCGCGGAGTCCAAGGGCGGCGACCCCAACCACGTCCTCGTGGTCGACGCACATCTGGACGCGATCTACGGTGCCGGCATGCTCGACAACGCGTCGGGGTCGGCGACGATCCTCGACATCGCCGAGCAGATGAAGAACGTCAATCCGCGCAACAAGCTGCGGTTCATCTGGTTCGGCGGTGAGGAGCTCGGGCTCCTCGGCTCGTCGTTCTACGTCGACAACCTCCCGGCGGCCGAGCTGGCCAAGATCGGCTACGACCTCGACGCGGACGTCACCGCGACGAAGAACGGCGACTGGGCGGTCCTCGACCCGGCGGCCGACAACCTCTTCGGAGGCACCCCGCCGCAGTTCCCCGACAACGTGTACGCGCCGTCGCTGGTCGGTCGCGACCAGGCGGTCGACTACCTGGACTCGATCTTCAAGCCGCACACGTTCTTCTCGCCGGTCGGCACCGACGCGTTCAGCTTCAACGTCGCGGGCGTTCCGGCCAGCGGCGTGCTGACGGGTCAGGACTGCTGCAAGACCCAGGAGGAGGTCGGCCTCTTCGGCGGCGTCACCGGCAACTACGAGGGCCTCATCCCGAGCACCGACGGCGGCTGCGTCGACAACCCGTTCCGGTGGTGTGACAACCTCGCCAACAACGATCCGGACGTCATGACGTTCATGTCGAAGACGTTCGCCAA
>JBJMKX010000110.1:0-68342 GCA_045805605.1 Solirubrobacteraceae bacterium | reverse complement strand
CAAGCGCCTTGCGCAACTCCGCCTGCGCCCAGACGGCGCCGAAGGTCCCCGTGCTGGCGCCGACGACGGCGGTGGGCTTGCCCCAGAGGACGTTCTCGCCGAGCGGTCGCGAGGCCCAGTCGACGGCGTTCTTGAGCTGCCCGGGGACGGAGGAGTTGTACTCCGGCGTGGCGATCAGGACGGCGTCCGCGGCCTCGAGGGCGTCGCGCAGCCGCCGGGCCCCGACGGGGCCGCGGCTGCTGTCGTCGTCCTCGTCGTACGGCTCGACGGCCTTCAGGCCATCGAAGACGTCGAGCTCCACGGACGGCGGCAGCAGCTCCGCCGCCGCCCGCAGCAGCGTCCCGTTGTGGGAGTCGCGACGCAGGCTTCCTGAGATCGCGAGCACCTTCATCTCGTTACGCCTCGTTGATGAGCTCGAGGTGGACGGAGAGCGTCACCTCGTCGCCGAGGGTCTTGCCGCCGCCGGGGAGCTCCATCTGCCAGTCGAGGCCGTAGTCGTGGCGGTCGACCTTCGTCTCGAGATCGAGCCCGATCCGCTCGTTGCCGTCCGGTCCCGGCGCCGGGCCGTTCACCTCGCCGCGGGCCACCACAGGCTTCGTGATGTCCCTCACCGTGAGCTCGCCGTCGACGACGACCTGGCCCTCCTCTATCTCGATCCGGGTCGATCGGAATGAGATCTGCGGCGTCTTCTCGGCGTCGAAGAACTCAGGAGAGAGCAGATGGCCCTGGAGGCTCTCCTCCTTGACCTCGACGCTCTTCACCGGGACGTGACCCGAGAGCTCGGGCTTGCCGGATGAATCGCTGAGCTTCGCCTCGAACTCGCCGAAGCTGCCGCGGAATGTCCCGACCACGTGCTTCACCGCAAACCCGACATGGGAATGAACCGGATCGGATTGCCATGTGCCGGTCGGAATGGTTGACTCTGCCTGTGCTGTCGTCATTTGAAGGTCTCCTTCGGGTGGAGTAGACTTAGTTGACCTGTCAAACAGTTTAGCAGAGAAACTTGACTACACAACAGTTGAACACTCAAGCACTGCCGTCCACGGATGCGTTCGGCAACCTGATCAACGCCCACGCGGCGCTCGTCCGCGAGCTCAGTGCTGCCCTCGTTGCGCGCCACGGCCTCACCGTGAACGACTACGGGACGCTGCTCCTCCTCTACCGCGCCGGCGAGGAGGGCATGAGGCGGATCGACCTGGCGAACGAGCTGAACCTCTCGCCATCGGGGATCACCCGCCTGCTCGACCGGCTTGAGGCTCAGGGCCTTGTCGGGAAGGGCGAATGCAAGTCGGACGCGCGGGTGAGCTACGCGATTCTCACGGATGCGGGCCTGGAGAAGCTCAGGGAGGCATCCCCGGGACATATCGAGGACATCGAGCGCCGCCTGAGCGCCGTGCTCAGTGAGGATGAGATGAAGACTCTCGCCGAGCTCCTCGGGCGATTCGGCGACGCCGGAGGATCCGACTGCACCCCGGACTAGTCCGGCGCCGCTCGCCGAGCGCGTCACCGATTAACAGCGACCGCGGACGGATGGGGCATTCCGCGGGGTCCCAGGCATGGATCCTGCAAGCCGAATTGCATCGGCTCCGAACTGTGGTTGACATTCGCCGATCCGCAAGTAGGCTCCTCGCGACGAAATGGGTGAACCTCAGGTGGAGCCTGATGGAGCACCCGTATTCGGCGCCTCAGGGGAGGAACTGGGCGCCACACAACTCTCGTCAAGGAGGTTGCTGTGGCAGTTCCCACCCCAAGCACCGAAGAGCATGCTGTCGTTCAGGGTCGCGCCGTCCCGGAAGGGGCCCGACATACCGGCCCCGGCCCGGATGACGAGTTTCTCGTCGCCCTCGCGAAGAATGGTCGAACCGACGCGTACGACCAGCTCGTCCGCCGCTACCGGCGCTTTGTCCGCGTCAAGTCCTCGTCGTACTTCCTGCTCGGCGGCGACGCCGACGACCTGATGCAGGAGGGGATGCTCGGGCTCTTCAAGGCGATCCGGGATTACCGGCCCGAGCGCGAATCGAGCTTCCGCGGCTTCGCGGAGCTCTGCATCACCAGACAGATCATCACCGCGGTGAAGACCGCGACCCGCAACAAGCACACTCCGCTCAACCAGTACGTCTCCTTCAGCCAGACGCCGGCCGCGGCCGGACCTGACTCGGAGACCACGCTGGAGGAGGTTCTTCCGGGCCCAGCCGTTCGGGACCCGGCCAACCAGGTGATCGCCGGAGAGGAGCTCGAGAGCCTGGTGGCCTGCCTGACCAGCGTGCTGTCGGACCTCGAGAGCCACGTCCTGGCTCTCTACCTCGACGGTCATTCCTATGAGGTGATCGGCGAGCGGCTCGATTGCGACACGAAGACGGTCGACAACGCGCTGCAGCGCGTCAAGCGGAAGGTCGGAGCTCACCTCGCGTCGCGCGCGGTACCCGCCTAGCCCGCATCGTCGCCAGCCACGACCCGATCAGGATCAGCGGCAACCCGACTGCCGCGCCCGGACCCAGGCGCTCGTCCAGGAAGATCACGCCCAGCGTCACCGCCACGACCGGGTTGACATAGGTGATCACGCTGGCGCGGCTGGGGCCGGCCTCGGTGATGAGCACGAAGAACAGCACCAGGCCGAGAGCGGTGCAGCCCACGCCCAAAACGACCACCGAGGCGATCGCATCGGCCGACGGTGCCGCGCTCGGCGTGGTGAGCGCAGCCACCGGGGAGAGCACGAGCGTGGCCAGTACGAGCCCCGCCGACACCGGCCCGAGGGGGTGCTGGGTGGAGAGCTTGCGGTTGATGATGATCGGCGCGGACGCGTAGCCGACCGTCGCCACGAGCACGCAGACGGCGCCGAAGAACTCCTCCGGGTGGCCGGCGACGTCGATGCCCAGCAGGGCGATGACGCCGGCGAGGCCGATCACCAGGCCCACGAGCCGCACCGGCGTCGGCTTCTCCTCGGGCGCGAAGCGCAGCGCCAGAAGCGCCACCATCAGCGGCATGGTGGCGATGAGGATCGACGCCAGCGACGAGGAGACGTAGCCCTCGCCGGCGGCGATGAGGAAGAACGGGACGATGATCTCGCACGCGGCGTAGGCGGCGACCGCCCGCCAGTGCTCGCGCAGGCCGCGCAGCGCCCCGATCCTCCAGGCGATCGGGACGAGCACCACGGCGCCGATGGCGACGCGGCCCCAGGCCACGACACCGGGCGAGAAGTCGCCGACGGCGATCTTGATGAACAGGTACGGGATGCCCCAGAGGGCGCTGACGGCGGCGAATGTCACCCACGCGCGAGCGGTCATGGAGGACCGGGATGCTTTCATGCCGCCGATGGAGACCTGGGAAATCGTCGTCCTCGCCGTCCTCGCGGCGCTCGCGCTGCTCGCGCTGGGCGGTGCGGTCGCCAACGCCCGCCGCCGCCGCGCGCTCGCCGAGCGCTTCGGCGCCGACATCCGCGCCGCCGACCGTGCCCTGGCCGCCGCGCATGCCGAGGACAAGGGCTGGGACCGCGACCGGCTCCACCAGGCGGCGCGGCGCGAGTTCGAGCAGGCCAAGCCGGGCACGCCGATCCGGGACATGGCGCTCGTGCAGGTGCGCGACCTCCCCGGCAAGGAGCAGGACGAGGCGGTCTTCCGCATCGACGCCGGCGACGGCGAGACGACGCTCACGCTCGGCCGCGAGGACGACGGCTGGGTGCTCGCGCGCCTTGGATGAGCCGGAGCTCCTCGAGCTCGTCGCCGAAGCCCGTCCACGTCGGCTGCTCGGGGTGGAACTACGCGGATTGGCGCGGGGCGGTGTACCCCAAGGGCTGTCCGCCCTCGCGCTGGCTCGAGCACTACGCGACCCTGTTCGACACGGTGGAGGTCAACTCGACCTTCTACCGGCTGGCCTCGCGCGATGCGGTGGCCCAGTGGGCGCGCCAGACGCCCGACCACTTTCTCTTCGCGCTGAAGTCCAGCCGCTTCCTGACCCACATGAAGCGGCTGACCGACATGGATCGCGGCGTCCGCCGGTTCTACGAGCGCATCGAGCCGTTGGTTGGCACGCCCAAGCTTGGGCCAATCGTCTGGCAGCTGCCCGAGTCGTTCCGCCGCGACGACGAGCGGCTGCGCTTCGCGCTCGAGCGGCTTCCGCCCGGGCGGCACTGCTTCGAGCTGCGCCACCCGTCCTGGTTCGAGGCGGAGGTCTACGCGCTGTTGCGCTCGCACGGGGTCGCGCTGGCCATCGGCGACAGCCCCAAGCGGCCGTGGGTGGCGCACGAGTTCACCGCCGACTGGACGTTCCTGCGCTTCCACCATGGCCACCGCGGGCGGCGGGGCAACTACTCGGCCGCCGAGCTCGCCGAGTGGGCCGAGCGCCTGGGGGAGTGGCGCCAGTCGGTCGAGGTCTTCGCGTACTTCAACAACGACTGGGAGGGGTTCGCGGTCCGCAACGGCGTGCGGCTGCGCGAGCTCTTGGGCGTCTGAAGAGTGCGCGCGCTGGCCGGGCGGCCGCAGGCCGCACGAGCCGGCGTGCGTAACTAGGGTCGGTGCGCATGCAATCCCTGCCGCCCGGGTTCCGCGCCGGCCACTGGACCGATCTCGACGGCGCGACCGGCTGCACGGTGATCCTCCCGCCGCGCGGGTGCGTCGGCGCCGCCGAGGTCCGCGGGGGCGGCCCGGGCACGCGCGAGAGCGACCAGCTCTCGCCCGCCTCACGCGCGCCCGGGGTGCAGGCGGCGTTGCTCACGGGCGGAAGCGCGTTCGGGCTGAGCGCCGCGGACGGCGTCGCGGCATGGCTGGAGGAGCGCGACCTGGGCCGGCCGACCCCGTGGGGGACGGTGCCGGTCGTCTTCACCGCCGTGCTGTTCGACTTGGCGCTCGGGTCTCCCGGCGCGCGCCCGGACGCGGCGGCGGGCCGCGCCGCGTGCGAGGCCGCCGGCGAGACGATCGAGCGGGGGACGGTCGGCGCCGGTACCGGCTGCAGCGTCGGCAAGCTGCTCGGCCACGACCACTGGACCAAGGGCGGGTTCGGCGCCGCGTCGTTCGAGGTCGACGGCGCGACGGTGTGTGCCTTGGCCGCCGTCAACGCTTTCGGCGAGGTCGTCGGCGAGGACGGCGCGGTGCTCGCCGGTGTCTGGCGCGACGACGCCTACGTGCGCTCCACCGAGCTGCTGCTGGCGGGCGAGCGGCCGCCGCTGCCCATCGCCGATGCGACGACGCTGGTGGTGATCCTCACGGACGTCGGCGTGAGCAAGCTCGAGGCCTGGAAGATCGCGCGCGCGGCGACCTCAGGAGTCGCGCGCGCGGTGGTTCCCAGCGCCACGGCGGTGGACGGCGACCTCGTCGCCTGCCTCGCCGGAGGGGAGGCCGACGCGGACCCGCTGGTGCTCGAGGCGGTGGCCGCCGAGGCCGCCGCGACGGCCATTCGCGACGGCGTGCGGCAGGCGTCGGGCCTCGCCGGTTGCTCATCGGCGCGCGACCGCGGGGCCGTAATCGGGTAAACCGTGGGGTCGTGACGACAGCGGATGGCATGGAAGCTGGGTTCGAGCTCGAGCGATTCGAGGTGGTCGACGGCCGGCTTGAGGTCCAAGGACGGTGGTTTGGCGTACGCGGCCTGCGCTTCGTCCGGCCCTCGCTGACGGTCCGCACCGACGACGGCGAGCGCCACCTCCTGGCGCTGCTCGACCACAAGCCCTGGGCGGCCGAGGAGGGCGTCACCTGGATCGCGGTGTTCCCGTGGGATGGCGGCCCCGTCGATCCCCGCCAGGCCGAGCTCGCGGTCGCGCCCAGCGTGGTCGTCCCGCTGGAGGCGGCCGAACGGCGCCGCCCGACCCAGCACGAGCGGCTGGCGGCCGAGCGCCGCAAGGTCGCGCGGCTCGAGGATGAGGTGGCGTGGCTGCGGCGCGAGCACGCCGAGCTCAGCGCGCGCCACCGACGTGCCGTCGACGAACGCAACCGCATGCGCTCGGACCGCGACGCGCTCGCCGAGCAGGCGGAGGCGACCCGCATCGAGCACGCCGAGGCGCGCTCGGCGCTTCAGGCCGAGCGCGACGACGCGCGGCGCGAGGCGAGTCGGCTCGCCGCCGAGCGCGATGACGCGCTGCGCGAGCGCGACGCGGCCCGGGCGGAGCGCGTGCCCGCCGTCGCCCAGAGCCGCGCGGCCGAGCGCCGCCGCGAGGCGGCGGTGGCCGAGCTCGACCGCGCCGTCGCCGCGCGCGAGCAGGCTCTTCGCGACCGCGACGCGGCGCTCGCACGCGCGGCGAGCGCCGAGGCCGAGCGCGATCAGGCCATCGGCGATCGCGACGCCGCTCGTCGCGACCACGAGCAGGCGCTGCGGGAGCGCGACGCGGCGGTGCGGGCTCGCACGGCTGCGCTCGCCGAGCGCGACACCGCCCGAGCGCGGATGGAGACCTTGGCCGACCCCGACCGCATCCGCAAGCCGATCGTCCCCGAGCCGATCGGGAGGGCCGTGCGGCCGCTGGCGGCGCGGGCCACCGAGCGCAGGCCGGTGCGCGCAGTCCCCTCGCCCGCCGATTCCGGGCCGCAAAGCACCGCGCGTGCGCCCAACCCGGTTGCCTCGACGCCGGGCCAGCCGGCCCCGCCTCGGCGCCATCTCGCCACCGCCGACCCGCTTCCTCGCCCGACCGAGTCCCTTCAGAGCCTGCGGCAGCGCTCGCCGATCGAGCCGCTCGGAAACGCCGGGCGTTCCCCCTGGCGGACCCGGGCGTTCGTGCTCGCCGCGGTTCTGGTCCTCGTGGTGCTGGCGCTTATCCTCAGCCGCACGGCGCTCGTCTAGCCGGCCCGCCTAGCTCAACTGGCAGAGCACAGACCTTGTAAGTCTGGGGGTCTCGGTTCGAATCCGAGGGCGGGCTTCGCCTCTGGACCGAGCGAAACCCCTGCTGTCACGGAGGTTTCGCACTGTTCGGAGGCCTAGGCCGGCTGCTGATGCGTGCCGTTTGGGCACCGCTATGGAAGCGCTATGGAAGCGCGCGCGTGCCGGGCGATATCGCTGCAATTTTGTCGAGGCCTCGATGAATTTGCAGGGTGCGAGCGGAAGACCGGCGACGAACGCGGCGCAATGCCAGCCCCGGCGGAACATGGCGAACTCGGGGTGATCTGCGTCGAGAGACCTGAGTGCACGCCCGTACCCGTAGGCGACCTCGCGCCAAGCGGCCTTCTCCTGCTCCGCCCGGTGGCGCTCGAGTTCTTGACTGCCGCCGTCGTGGACTTCGAGACTCGATCGGCCGCGCTGCCTGGCGCTCGCCACGACGTCGCCGTCCGGCGGGTTACGGCGGCCCCTCAGGCGAGGCTTGGGCGCTTTTCCCGACTCCATTCGGGGTACGTCAAGCCGAGGAAGGGAGTCACGGAAAGGAGTCGCTCATGGCGACGAACAAGACACGGGACAAGATCAAGGGCAAGACTGTCAAGGCCAAGGGCAAGGCAAAGGCTAAGACGGCCAGGGCCGTCGGGAACGAGACCGAGGAAGCCAAGGGCGCCAAGGACGTCGCGAAGGGCACCGCGATCAACAAGAAGGGGCACGTCAAGGACCTCGGCTGAAGGGCGGCGCCGGCGCAGGTTCGCGCGTCCCTCGCGGGCCTGCGCCGTCAGCAGCCAGGCAGATCACGCCGACGACCTTGCCGTCCTCCACGATCGGCTCCCAGTACAACGACAGCGGGTCGTCGACGGCCGGCGCAGGGTGGTGGCAGCGGCTCGATAAGTAAAGCTCACACGCCGATCTAGTGTCCGTCAGCGCAGGTGACGCGGCGGCTTCGGCGCCGGGGGCGTGGCGTCCGTTTTCGAGCCCTTACCAGCCGCCGCATCTTCGTGTCGCCGAGCCGAAGCCGAGCTTCGGCGGTGCCTCCTTACCCGCGACCAGCTCGACGCCATGCTTGCGGCCGCCGACGACCACCACCGCCTGCTGCTGGCGACCGCCGTGCAGACCGGCGCGCGCAAGGGTGAAGTGCTCGGTCTGATCTGGGCTGACGTCGACGTCCAGGGACGCACCATCCGGTTCGAGCGCCAGCTCGACCGCCAGGGCAACCGCTCCGAGCTGAAGACCAAGCGGTCCCGCCGTACCGTGGCCATCACCCCGGACCTCGCCGCGCAGCTTGCCGCGCACCGGCTCGCCGCCGGCGCCCGCGACCACGAGCTCGTGTTCGTGCGCCGCGACGGCACGCCCTACGGCCACCGCGCTGCCGACCTAGCCTTGAAGACGGCACTTAGGCGGGCCGGGCTCGAGCACGTCTCATGGCACGACCTGCGCCACGCCCACGTCTCGCTGCTGTTCGCCGTCGGTCACGACCCGGTCGCCATCGCCGCTCGCATCGGCGACTCAATCGCGACCGTGCTCTCAATCTACGCCCACGAGTACGACGCCGCCCGGCGCCGCCAGGACGAGTCGGCCGCCCTTGCTGCGCTGTACGACCGTGGAAGCGCTATGGAAGCGCCAGGAAGCAACACGCGGCAACAAACGCAGGCGCGCGCACCGGCCGAAGTGGCGGATTTGCAGGTAAAGCGCAACGCGGCGCAGTAGACCGTAACCCGGGACGTAGACCTTGTAAGTCTGGGGGTCTCGGTTCGAATCCGAGGGCGGGCTTCTTGTCGAGTGCGCGCGCCGGTCAGCCGGCCGCAGCCCGATGGGCCGGCGTGCGCAACTACCCGAGCCACTCGCCCAGCGGCAGGCGCGCGCTCAGCACCGAGAAGTCCCCGTCGTCGCGGAGGCGTTCGGCCGCCTGCACCAGAGCGCCCGCCGCGACCCACGCCAGCGCCCCGCCCACGCTGATCCGCTGCGCGCCCGCCTCGAATGCCGCGGTACGGGTGAACCCGGGCAGCGCGAGCACGTTGACCGGGCGGCGCACCGCCTCGCACACGGCCCGGATCTCGTCCGCGGTGCGCAGCCCGGGCGCGTAGACGACGTCGGCGCCCGCCTGCGCGTAGGCCTGCAGGCGGTCGATGGTGTCCGCGAGGTCGGGATTGCCGCGGATGTGGTTCTCGGCCCGGCCGGTGAGCACGAACGGCAGGCCGACGTCGCGCGCGACCGCCGCCGCCGCGGCGACCCGCGCCGCCGCCTCGTCGCGGTCGTAGAGGCGGTTCGCTTCGGGGTCCCAGTCCTCGATCGAGCCTCCGACCGCGCCCGCCTCGGCCACCCGCCGGATCGCCTCGCCGGGATCGGGCCCATGGCCGTTCTCGAGGTCGACGGACAGCGGCACGGCGGTCACCGCCGCGAGCACGCGCACGTGCTCGACCACCTCGTCCAGCGTCGCTGCGCCGTCGAGCCGCCCGAGCGTGAACGCGAACCCCGAGCTCGTGGTCGCGAGGGCCTCGAAGCCGAGCGCCTCGAGCACGCGAGCAGAGCCCGCGTCCCACGGGTTGGGGATCACGAACGGCTCACCCTCGTGCAGGGCGCGGAAGCGCTCGCCCTTCTCGCGCTGGTCCACGCGCGAAGACTACGGCTCGCGCCGCAACTGCCGGGGCACAGCGATCAGCCGCGAACCGCGCTGCAGGCGCTCCCCTTGCAGGTACGCAGCTTCGCCAGCCGCGCGGCCAGGCCGGCTTTGATCGCCACGAAGTCGGGATCGCCGGCGACGTTGTTCAGCTCGTACGGGTCGGCCTGACGGTCGTAGAGCTGCTCTTCGCCCGTCTTGGTGTAGACGACGTAGGTGTAGCGGTCGGTGCGCACGCCGGTATAGGGCTGGTCCCAGCGGTTGTTGGGGATGTCGCCCTCGAACAGCGGCGCGGTCGCCTCGATCTCCAGCGTCCGCCGGGGGCGGCGCCTCGGATCGCGCGCCGTCGGCAGGAGCGAGACACCGTCCTGCGTGCGTCCCGCACGTGCGCCGGCGGCGTCGAGCAGGGTGGACGCGAAGTCGACGTTGGTGACCTGGCCGCGGACCGTCTCGCCCGCCGGGACCCCGGGCCCGCGCAGGATGAACGGCACGCGGATCGACTCCTCGTAGGGCAGGTACTTGTCGCCCGGGATGTCGTGCTGGCCCTGCAACCAGCCGTTGTCGGAGACGAAGACGATCAGCGTGTTGTCGAGCTGGTGGGTCGTGCGCAGGATCTGCACCAGCTTCGCCACGTGGTCGTCTACCGCCCGCAGTCCGCCGATCCGCCCCTGGTAGTCGAGCTGGAGCTGATCGATCGCGTTTTGCGACAGCGGCGCGGTGTTGTCGCGGATGTTCGAGGGCTCCTTGGACAGGTCCTGCTGGGCGAAGCTCGGCGGCTTGGGCAGCAGCCAGTTGGCGGTCTCGGCGGCGTAGCGCTGCGGGTAGCGCGGATCGGGCCCGGGCCGACCCATCAGCGTCACGGAGACGTCCTCGCGGTGCGGCGCCGCCGGCGCCCACCAGATGAAGAACGGCCTGCGGTCCCGCGCCTCACGCCGCACGAGCCCCTCGGTGACCTCGCCGGTCACGTCAGGCGAGTAGTCCTGCGGGTTCTCCGCGCCCCAGTAGCGGTACGGGCCGGCGCCGAAGATGTCGCTCAGGTGCTTGATGACGCCGGCGAGCCCGCCGGGGTTGGGGGAGACCTCGATGCTCGCGAACCGGACCAGCTTGTGCGCGAAGTCCGAGTCGCCCCACGCCTTGAGGCGACCGTCGAGGTTCATCACGAAGTTGTAGTAGTCGTAGGCGGAGACGTCGAGCAGCCCGCGCCAGACGTCGAAGCCATTGGGCACCTCGCCGTGGGCGTCCTTGGCGCCGTAGCCGTTCAGCCACTTGCCGACGAGCGCGGTGCGATAGCCCGCCTTCTGCAGCCACCGCGGCAGCGTGTTGCCACGGCCCTTCATGCCGTACCACCCGTACGGGTAGAAGTTGCCGGCGACGCCGTGGTTGTGGGCGTACTGGCCGGTGATGAAGGTCGCCCGCGCGGGGCAGCAGAGCGGGAAGGAGTCGATCGCGTCCGCGAACGTCGTGCCGCGCTTGGCCAGCAGGCGCTTGACGTTGGGCATCTGGGCCACGTCGGTCGCCGCCTGGTCGTCGGTCATGACGACGAGGATGTTGGGGCGGCCGTCCGTGTCCGTGCCCGCGGGACGCGCCTCGGCGACGCCGGCCAGTGCGAGCACGAGGACGCCTGCCAGGAGGGCGAGGACGCGAGCTTCCATGCTCCGCCGACCGTACAGGCTGGGCGCATCTAGCCCCGGAGGATCCAGGGCTCGCGCTCGAGGGCGCGCCGAAGCTCGACGGCGCCGTCCGACAGGACCGGCTCGCCGTGCGTGACCAGCACGCGCTCGGCGCCGAGCTCGACCAGCGGCTCCAGCGTCGGATTGAAGCGCTCCCGGTAGTAGCGGTGGCGCTTCTCGTCGAACCGGCCCTGGGCCCACACCCGCAACTCGCCGCCGGTCTCGACGACCGCGTCGCCGAAGGCGAGCGCGCGGTGGGACGGCAGGTGGAGTGGCATCTCAAACCGGGGCGCGGTCGCGAAAGCGCTGCCACAGCGGCTCGGCGCTCCGCACGTGGTACGGGATCGTGATGAGGATCGCGACGCGATCGCCGACAAGCGCATCGAGCCCGTCGAGCACCGACTCCGGCTCGTCGGGCAGCAGCGGGTCGATGAGCACCAGCCCGTCGTCCGTGCGCAGCGCGAACGACGCCACCTCGCGCCCGAACTCCCCCGGATGCCAGTCCGGATGGCGCGCGGTCCATCGCCAGAGGCCATCGGCGAGCGGTGTCGGCATCAGCCCGGGTGCGCCTCCCACCACGCGACGGCGTCGCCGAGCGTGCGCTCGAGCGGGATCACCGGCTCCCAGCCCGTGGCCGCGGTGATTCGATCGTGGGCGCCGCGGATCTCCATGACCTCGTGGTCGCGCACGAGCTGGGGGTCGACGACGTGCTCGACCCGCACGCCGCCCACCTCGGCAAGCGTCGCGACGATCTCGCGGATCGAGGGCGTCACGCCCGAGCAGACGTTGTAGACGTCGGCGGGGGCGCGTGCCGCGAGCAGGCGGTAGGCGCGCGCGACGCAGCGCACGTCGGTGAAGTCGCGGCGGACGTCCGGGTTGCCGGTCACGACGCGGATCGGCTCCTCGCCGCGGCGGCGCCCCTCGGCGACCTGGCGGGCGAAGGAGGCGATGGCGTAGATCGGAGACTGGCGCGGGCCGGCGTGGTTGAACGCGCGCGTGCGAATCACCTGGCAGCCATGGGCGTCGGCGTAGAAGCCGGCCAGCAGCTCGGCCGATGCCTTCGAGACCGCGTACGGGTTCTGCGGATGCAACGGCGCGTCCTCGGCCACCGGCAGGCGCTCGGGCGGGCCGTACACCTCGCCCGTGCCGATCACCACGACGGTCGCGCCCGGCGCCTCGGCTCGTACCGCTTCGAGCACGTTGAGCGTCAACGTCACGTTCTCGGTCAGCGCCCGCCGCGGGTCCTCCCACGACCGCCCGACCGATGCCTTGGCGGCGAGGTGGTAGAGGACGTCCGGGGCGGCCTCGGCGACGGCGCGCCGGGTCGCTTCGGCGTCGAGCAGGTCGACGCCGGCCGAGCGCGAGAGCGGAATTACGGCGTCGCCGGCGGTCGCGCACACATCGACCAGGTGGCTGCCGGCGAAGCCCGAGGCGCCGGTGATGACGACGCGAGCGCTCAAGCGAAGCCCGCGCGCTACGACGCGGCGGGCGTCGCGTGCTCGAGCGTCCCGTGCCCGTTGGAGGAGAAGACGTCCTCCAGCGACGGGGCCTCCGGCTCGGGCGCGTTGAGCCTTCGCTCGAGCTCACCGAGCACCAGCCCGAACAGCAGTCGCCGCCATGTCGCCTGCCAGAACGCTGCGCGCGAGGCGCTGATCGGTGCGATGCGGTCACGCGCCGGGTGCACGCGCTCGATCACGCCGGTCAGCGGCCACGTGGCCAGCTGCTCGGCCAGCCCGGCGAGCGGTCCGCGCGCCCACGCCGGGACGGGAAGAGCAGGGGCGACGTTGGCGTAGACCGCGCCGAAGAGGGCGCCGTTGGCGAGGTGCACCAGTGTTCCCACCGGAATTGCAGCGCGCCCGCGGACGATCGCCGTGCCGATCAGCTCGGCGTCGTCGTTGCGCACGCCGAACGCGCGCTTGTCGAGCGGCTGCTGCGCCGCCCAGACGCCGGCGGCCGCCGCGCCCGCCAGGGCGCCGCGCAGGGTCCGGGGCAGCTCCACGGCCATGGCGTGACTGTAACGGCCCGCGCGCGAGCGGGGTATCCCAGAGCGATGGACGCAGACGCCCTGCACCGGCGCGCCCGCGAGCGCGGCGTCAACCCGATCGTGTACTGGCTGGTGCGCGCCGTCCTCCAGCCGTTCTGCCACCTCTACTTCCGTCTGTCGCGGGTCGGGCGCGAGCACGTGCCCCAGGAGGGGCCGGCCATCTTCGCCGCCAACCACCGGTCGTTCATCGATCCACTCGTCATCGGCATGCTCGTACGCCGGCCGCTCTACTACGTGGCCAAGAAGGAGCTGTTCCGCCACCGGTTGCTGGGCTGGCTCCTCAACGCGCTCGGTGCCTTCCCCGTCGACCGCGGAGCCGGCGACAAGGACATGCTCGAAACCGCGCGCGCCATCCTCGCCCGCGGCGATGCGCTCGTCATCTTCCCCGAGGGCACCCGCATCCGGCCCGGCTCGCTCGGTCGCCCCAAGCGTGGTGTCGGCCGCCTGGCGCTCGAAAGCGGCGCCCCGGTCGTCCCGGTCGCCGTGATCGGAACCGAGGCAATACGCCGCGGCTGGCGCATCCGCCCGCACAAGGTGCGGATTCGCGTCGGGCGGCCGCTGCGCTTCCCCACGGTCGAAGAGCCCTCGCCGCAGCTCGCCGAGGCGGTGACCGACCGGATCTGGCCGTGCGTGATGCTCCAGTGGGAGTGGCTTGGCGGCCTGCCGCCGCTGCGCCGCGCCGCCGTCATCGGCGCCGGCTCGTGCGGCACCGGCCTCGCCGCGATGCTCTCCCGCGGCGGCCTGGCGGTCGAGCTCGGCTGCCGCACCGCCGCACAGGCGTGCGAGCTCGCGGCCCGCCGCGTCAACGACCGCTACCTCCCCGGCGTGGAGCTTCCGGACGGCGTGGCCGTCCGGACCGCCGCCGATCTCGACCTCGGGACGGCCGACCTCGTCTGCTTCGCGGTGCCGGCGGGCTCGTTGCCCGCGGCGCTGCTCGACCATGGCGCCCGCGTGCCCGATCGCGCCGGCGTGCTCGTGGCCGCCAAGGGCGTCGTGCCGCCGACCGGCGCGCGTCCGACCGCCTACACGGCCGAGCGGGTCAGGGCCCGTGCGGTGGCGTCGCTGGGCGGCCCGGCGCACGCCGCCGAGGCGGTGGTGCATGGGGCCTCCCTCGTCCTCGCCACCCGCGACGACGGCTTTGCCCGCCAGCTCGCCGACGTGCTGCGCGCCGCCGGCTACGACTGCCATCGCACGAGCGACGTGGCCGGCGTGGAGCTGGCCGGATGCGCGACCAACGCCGCCGCGCTCGCTGCTGCCGCGGCGGCGTCGAGCGGAGGTCCCAACGCCGCCGGCGCGGCCGCCGGAAAGGTGTTCGCCGAGATCGAGGCGTTTGCGCAGCGCCAGGGGGGCCGGCCCGAGACATTCGCGGGGCTGGCTGGCGCGGGCGACCTCGTCGCCACCGCACTGGCCAAGCATGACCGCAACCGCCGCGCCGGCGAGCTGCTCGGCGCCGGGATGCCGGCGCGCGACATCGCGCCGTCGCTCGGGCATGCGGTCGAGGCGGTGGACACGGTGCCGCTGCTCTCAAACGCCATGCGCCGCTCTGGCGTGACCGCTCCCGCGGTGGACAGGCTCGCCGACCTGATCGAAGGCCGGGTCGAGCCCCGGAGCTGGGCGCGAACGGTGACCAAGCCGGCCGCGCCGGATCCGACGGCCAAGGCGGCCTAGGACGCGCGCTCGGGAGTAGGGTCCGCATGTGGACGACGAGCGAAAGGCCGAGCTCGACCGGGACTTCTCCGAGCTGTACCGGGACCACCTGCGCGATGTCTACTCCTACGCCTACTACCGCATCGGCAACCATCACGACGCCGAGGACCTCACCGAGCAGACCTTCCTGCAGGCCTACCGCCACTTCGAGCGCGCGCAGCGCGAGTCCGACGGACGCCCGCTGCGCCCATGGCTCATCCGCATCGCCCACAACCTGGCTGCCAACTACTACCGCGACCGCGCCCGCAAGCCGACCGCGGCGCTGGACGACGCGGGGCCGATCTCCGCGCCCCACGACACGGAGAAGCTCGTGGAGGGCCGCGACGAGCTGCAGCGAATCCTCACCGGGGTCGACCAGTTGCCCGAGGACCGGCGGGAGGCTCTGATCATGCGCTTCGCGCTCGGCATGGACAACCGCGAGATCGCCCGCGCGCTCGGGCGCAGCGACGGCGCCACCAAGGTCCTCATCCACCGCGCGGTCCGCCAGCTCGAGGAGATCGTCAAGACGCAGGAGGCGCCCGCCTGATGGCCGAGCCCGTGCACGGCGACGCGATCGACTTCGAACAGCTGTTGCGGCGCGCGCTCGTGCCGGTCGAGCCGCCCGAGGAGCTGTCCCAGCGGCTCGAGTCGGCGCTCGTCGAGCTCACCGAGCTTGCCGCCGACGAGCTCGAGTCGTGGGAGCTCTCGGCCATGCGCGATCCGCGCAACTGGGCCCGGCCCGCGGCCGCGGTCGCGGTGGGCACTGCGGCGGGCGCAGCGCTCGTGCTCCTGCGCGTCCGCCAGCGGGCGCAGCGCGGCAAGGCCCACGGCGTGCGCGGGTTCGCGGTACGGACCGCGCGCGACGTCGTCGACGAGGCACGGAAGCTCCTGCGCCGCGATTGATCCGCTGACGCCTCGACTGCGAAGGAGTCAGAGGCGCCATGGCCTTCGAACGTCGCAAGCGGAACCAGTCGTCGGAGAGCGCGCTGCAGTCGCTCGCCGACGAGGAGCTCATGGCCCTCGTCGGGAAGGGTCAGGCGCGTGCGTTCGAGACCATCTACGAGCGGCACGGTGGCGCGGCCTTCTCGCTCGCCTACCGGATGTGCGGCTCGCGCTCGCTGGCCGAGGACGTCGCCCAGGAGGCGTTCCTCTCGATCTGGCGCTCGGGCGGCCGCTACGACCGCGCGCGCGGCAGCGTGCGGACCTGGGTGCTCGGCATCGTCCACAACCGGGCGATCGACGCGCTGCGCCGCACGGTGGTCCAGGAGCGCCGGCGGGCCAGCGACGAGGGCATCGAGGAGCGCTTCGAGGCGCGCGAGCGAACCGAGGTCGAGGCCGCCCGCCGGGAGGAGGCCTCGACGATCCGGGGCATGATCCAGACGCTGCCCGACGAGCAATCGCGGGTGATCGAGCTCGCATACTTCGGCGGCTTCACCCACTCGGAGATCGCCGAGATGCTGGGGGCGCCGATCGGCACGGTGAAGGGACGGATGCGACTGGGACTCGAGAAGCTGCGCGGGCAGTTGGCCCCGCAGGGGGCGATGCCATGATCACCGGGGGCAACGGGGATCACGCCCGCTTCGGCGACGACGTTGCGCCGTGGCTGCTCGGCGCGCTTGCGGCCGCGGAGCGCGAGGCGTTCGAGCGGCATCTGGCCGCGTGCGCGCGCTGCCGCGAGGAGGTCGCGGCGCTGCGGCCCGCCGTCGAGGCGCTTCCGCTGGCCGCGCCGCCGGTCGCGCCGCCGCCCGACCTGCACGACCGGATCATGCGCGTGGTCGATTCCGAGGCGCAGCTGCTGCAGGCCGCGGCCGAGTCCGCCGACCGGCCCGAGGCTCGCAAGCGCCGGCGACCGCGCCGCCGGTGGTTGGGCTCGGTCAGCCCGGCCCTGGCGGCCGCCGCCTGTGCGCTCGTCGTGGCCGTCGGGGTCGGCGGCTACCTCGTCGGGCAGTCGAGCTCCGAGGGCGGCGGCGCCCGCGTCGTGGCGGCGAAGGTGACCTTCCCGGCCGCGCGCGCGTCCCTGCGCACCGAGGGCGATCGGGCGTCGCTGCAGCTCGCCAACATGCCGCCTCCGCCGCGTGGGCGCGTCTACCAGGTGTGGCTCAAGAACGACGGCCGGATGCCGCGCCCGACGCGCGCGCTGTTCGTGGTGCGGTCGGGCACGGTCGCGATCCCGGGCGGCGTCGCCGGCGCCGACCAGGTGCTGGTCACGGCGGAGCCGCCGGGCGGCAGCATGCTGCCGACCTCGCAGCCGGTGATCGCGGCCAATACCGCTTAGGGACCCCGAAGTGCCCGCTGCTAGCGTCGCCGTCCGTGGCGACGTGCTACCGACACCCCGACCGCGAGACCGGCGTCTCGTGCTCGTCGTGCGGCCGGCCGATCTGTCCCGATTGCATGACGCCGTCGCCGGTCGGGATGCGCTGCCCCGAGTGCGCGGGCCAGCGCACGAAGGTCACGACGGCGTCCGCCGTCCGCGCCGGCGGCGCGACCGAGCCGTACGTCACCTACGCGCTCATCGTCCTCTGCGTGCTCGCCTTCGTGGGGGAGATGGCGGGCGGCGCAGGGCTCGGGTTCGGGCGCGCCGGGGGCACGTTCGTCGAGAAGGGCGCGCTGTTCGGGCCGGCGATCGAGTTTCGCGACGAGTACTGGCGGCTGATCACCAGCGGCTTCCTGCATGCCGGCTTCCTGCACATCGCCTTCAACATGTACCTCCTCTGGTACCTCGGGCGCCTGCTCGAGCCGGCGCTCGGCCACGTGCGCTTCGCGGCGATCTACTTGACATCCCTGCTCGCGGGCTCGTTCGGGGCGCTGTTGCTCGCGCCGAACTCGGTCACCATCGGGGCCTCCGGCGCCGTCTTCGGATTGATGGGCGCCGCGGTGGTGGAGTTCCGCCGCCGCGGCATCGGGTTCCTCGAGTCGGGGATCGGGATCCTGATCCTGTTCAACCTCGGCCTGTCCTTCATCGTCCCCGGCATCGCGATCGGCGGACACATCGGCGGCCTGATCGGGGGCGTGCTCGCCGCGCTGGCGATCAACCTGGGCTCGCGCTTCCGGTCGCTGGCGCTGTCGCTGGCCGGCTGCGTGGCGGTCAGTGCGGTCGCGGTGGCGGGCGCCCTCGCGGTCGCCTGAACGGATGCCCCTCGACCACGTCGCGTTGACCGTCGCCGACCGCGAGCGCTCGGCCGCCTTCTACGCCGATCACTTCGGGCTGACCGAGCGCGTGCACGACGATCCGCACCTCTTGCTCCTCGGCGGGAACGACGGTGGCCTGCTCGCCATGAGCGAGGGCGACCCGCCGGCGGCCGCCCTACCCCGCACGAACCACTTCGGGTTCGGGCTCGGCGATCCGGGCGCCGTGCGCGCGGCGCGAGAGCGCTTCGCCGCCGCCGGGGTGGAGGAGGCCGAGTGGCAGGACGACGGTTGGATCGTGCGCGTGCAGGTCTTCGACCCCGACGGCTACCGGGTCGAGCTGTACGCGTTCGAGCGGTAGCGCTCCGTTCGGGGCGGTCGGGGGCCCGGGCCGCGTCGAATGGCAGCGACGAAAGAGGGTGCAACCCGGCCCCGCGGCGCCCCTTCGGTCGACGTGGGCTGGATTCGGTCGCAGAGTGCGACAAACACAGCCCACGTCCCAAGCGGCGCCCAACCCACCCCTTGATCGCAGCCGTTCCACGGGGCCGGCGTCACTCCGCCGCCTGCATGGAGCGCCTCGCGGGACGCCCGCCGGCGATTTAGTACGATATCGGACTACATGGAGCGCACCGCCACCACCGCCAATCTGGGCTTTCTCCTCGCCAAGGCCTCGCAGCGCTGGAACGAGCTGCTCGGCCAGGCGTTCGACGAGCGCGGGCACGGGCACGTGCGGCCGTCGTACGGATCGCTGCTCTTGCCCCTGTGGGAGGAGGACGGGCTGCGGATGGGGGAGCTCGCGCGTCGAGCCCGCCTGTCCAAGCAGACGCTGACGACGATGGTCCGGCTCATGGAACGCGACGGGCTCGTGAGCCGGAAGCCGGACCCGGAGGACGGCCGGGCGTCGCGCGTGCGGCTCACGCCGCGCGCAAAGCGCCTGAAGCCGGTGGCCGACGAGGTGGTGGGTGCGCTGACCGCGCGGGTGCAGGAGCGGCTGTCGCCGCGCCAGGTCCGCGAGATCGAGCGAGGGCTGCGGGCGATCGCGGCCCTCTGAAGGAGGCACGATGGATCCGTACGGAGTGGTGCAGGAGCTGGGCGACCGCCTGTCCGCCGGCGATGTCGACGGCGCGGTGGCGCTCTACGAGGAGAACGCGACGTTCGCCGTGCGGCCCGACGAGGTCGTCCGCGGTGGCGAGGCGATTCGCGCCGCGCTCGCGCAGTTCGCCGCGCTCGAGCCACGCATGGAGGGCGAGAAGGTCAAGGTGCTCGAGGCTGGCGACACCGCGCTCGTGGTCAACCGCTGGACCTTGCGCGGCACCACGCCGGACGGCCAGCCGCTCGAGATGGCCGGCACCAGCGCCGACGTCCTGCGCCGCCAGGACGACGGGCGCTGGCTGGTGGCGATCGACGACCCCTGGGGCGGCGGTGCGAACTAGCCGCCCCGAGCGGCCGCTCGCCGCAAGCTAGCCGCCCCAAGCGGCCGAGTGTCGAATTTGTCAGCCTCAGGCTGACTCAGTCGACACTCGGTGCGCGACCGTCCCGGCGCTCAAGAGGTAGAGCGGTCGAGCCGGTGGCCGCTGTCAGCGGCCGTCCTGGCGACCGCGTTCGGCGAGCGGCACCGGCAGCGCCTCGGTCGGGCCAGGGGGCACGCGGTCGGGGTGCAGCGCGTGGGCGAGCACCTCGAGTCCGTCGACCAGGCGCGGCCCTGGCCGCGAGAAGTAGCCGGCGGCGTCGACGGCGATGACCTCGCGCGGGGCCACGCGGCGCAGCTCGTCGCGGTGGTCGAGCGCCTCCTCCCACGAGCGCGCGGCGTCGTAGCCGCAGGGCATCGCCACCACGACGTCGGGCTCGGCCCCGGCGACCTCGTCCCAGCTGCGCTGCTCGGAGTGCTCCCCGGGCAGGCCGAGGACGTCCTCGCCGCCGGCGTACTCGATCAGCTGCGGCGTCCAATGCCCCGCGACGTAGACCGGGTCGAACCACTCGAGCGCGGCCACCCGCACCGGCTCGGCGTCGCGCACCGCGAGCCGGACCCGGTCGATGCGGCCGGCGGCCCGCGCGATGAGCTCGACGCCCTCGTCACGCCGGCCGGTGGCCTGCGCAAGCGTCCGCACGTCGCCCATGACCTCGCCGAGCGTGTGGGGGTCGAGCGAGATCACCTTGGGCTCGGTCGCGATCCGCGCCGCCACCTCGCGCACGTCGTCGTAGGAGACCGCGCACACCGCGCAAAGCGCTTGGGTGACGATGAGGTCGGGCTCGAGCTCGACCAGCAGCTCCTCGTCGAGGCCGTAGATCGCCTCGCCGTCCTCGGTCAGCTCGCGCACGCGCGCGTCGATCTCGGCCGCGGGCAGCCCCTCCGGGATCACGCCGTAGGTGATGTGGGGCAGCTCGGCGGCCTCGGGCGGGTAGTCGCACTCGTGGGTGACGGCGATAACGTCGTCGCCCAGACCGAGTGCGAAGAGCAGCTCCGTCGCCGAGGGAACGAGGGACACGATCCGCACGGGGGACAGGGTATGGCACTGCTGAGCGACGCCGCCGGCGGTTGTGCGAGCACGTGATCCCACCGGCCGGTCCGGCGCGGCCCGCCCGGCACCGGCACCATCGCCGCCATTGTCACCGGCCGCGCCATCGCCGGAGGCCCCGGGGCCGACGGTAGACTGGCCGGCGTCGGTGAGCGACGCTGACCCACCTCGAAGTAGCGGCTCGGACGCAGGCCGGATCCAGGCGGAGCCGCCCCGGTGAGCGCACTCCTGCTCCTCGCCGTCCTCGTCCTGATCCTGCTCAACGGCTTCTTCGTCGCCTCCGAGTTCGCGCTTGTGCGCACGCGCCGAGGACGGCTCGAGGAGCTCGAGAAGGAGAGCCCGAGCAAGGCGATCCGCACCGCGCTGCACGAGCTGGACGACCTCAGCGAGTACCTGTCGGCGTGCCAGTTCGGGATCACGCTGACCTCCCTGGGCATCGGCTTCCTGGGCGAGCCGGCCATCGCGAAGCTGCTCGAGCCCGCGCTCGGCGGCTTCCTGTCCCATGGCGTCGCGGTGGCGGTGGCGGTCGTCTTCGCCTACGTCGTGACCACGGCGCTGCACGTGACCGTCGGCGAGCAGGTGCCGAAGATCATGTCGATCGCCCACGCCGAGCGGACGATCCGCGTCGTCGCCCGCCCGCTGCAGCTGTTCTCGCTCGGCTTCCGGCCCTTCATCGTCGCGCTGAACGCGACCTCAAACGCGATCCTCCGACTGCTCCGCGTCCGGCCCGAGCAGATCAGCGAGGAGGGATCGGGCCCGGAGGAGCTCAAGCGGCTCATCGCCGAGTCCACGACGGGCGGCAAGCTCGAGGCCAGCGAGGCGGGGATGCTCTCCGGCGTCTTCCACCTGCACGAGCAGGAGGCCCGCCAGGTGATGACGCCGATCCCGGCCGTGGTCACCGTCGACACCGGGGAGGACGTCGAGACGGCGCTGCGCCGCTGCGTGTCGAGCGGCCACACCCGGCTCGTCGTCACCGAGGACGACAACAAGGACCGCGTGAAGGGCATCGTGCATGCCAACGGCCTGGCCCGTCTGTACATCTCGGAGGGGCCGAGCGCGCCGTTCGACGAGGTCGTCCTGCCGGCGCCGATCATCCCCGAGACGAAGCCGCTCGACGACCTCCTCGCCGAGCTCCAGCGACAGCGGATGAGCATGGCGGTGGTGGTCGACGAGTACGGGCGCGTCGCGGGGATCGTCACCGTCGAGGACGTGATCGAGGAGGTCGTCGGCGAGATCGACGACGAGACCGATCCCCGCGGCGGCGACATCCGGCGCCTGGCCAACGGCGACTGGTTCGTGCGCGGGCACGTAGCCGTCACCGACCTGCAGGACTACGGGCTCGAGCTGCCGGTCGACACCGACGCCTACAACTCGGTCGGCGGGTTCGTGTTCGCCGAGCTCGGGCGCCTGCCGCGGCGCGGCGACACGGTGGCGGCCAACGGGTACTCGATCCGGGTCGAGTCCGTGCGCGAGAACCGCATCGAGGCGGTCCGCATCCGTCCGCGCGGGGGCGCACGGGCGACCACGACCGGGGCAGAGCGCTGACCCTGCGGCCCGAGATCGCCGTCGCAATCGAGCGGGCGCGCGAGCAGCGCGTCCCGCCCCTTAGCGAACAGGGCGTCGAAGGGGCGCGGCGCACGCACGCCGAGCAGACACGGCTCGTCGCGGGCGCGCCAGAGCCGGTCGCGGAGGTCTGCGAGCACGCCGTCGGCAACGTCACCGTTCGCGCCTACCGCCCGGATGCAGCCGGGGGCGCGATCGTCTACCTCCACGGTGGCGGCTGGGTGGTCGGCACGCTCGAGACCTACGAGCCGCTCGCGACCGCGCTGGCCAATGCAGCAGGCGCGGTGGTCTACAACGTCGGCTACCGGCTTGCACCCGAGCATCCGTTTCCGGCCGCCGTGTACGACGCCGAGGCGGCGCTGCGCTGGGTCGCCGAACACGCTGCTGACCGGGATCGCATCGCGCTGGCGGGCGACTCCGCAGGCGCCAACCTCGCCACCGTCGTGGCGCGGCGGGCACGGGACGCCGGCGGACCCGCGCTGCGCCACCAGCTGCTGGTCTATCCGGCCCTCGACCCGACGATGGCGAGCACCTCCTACCGCGAGCTGGGCGACGGCCATCTGCTCAGCGCGGCCGACATGGGGTGGTACTGGCACCAGTACATCGGCTGCGCGGACCCCTCGCATCCCGATCTGGCGCCGGCGCGGGCCGGCGACCTCGCGGGCCTGCCGCCGGCCACTGTCATCACCGCCGAATACGACCCGCTGCGCGACGAGGGCGAGGACTACGCTCGCGCGCTCGAGACGGCGGGCGTCCCGGTGAGGCTGCGCCGCTGGCCCGGCGTGACCCACGGATTCTTTCGCTGGCGGGCGGCGACACCGGCTTCGGGTGAGGCGATCGCGGCCGCCGGCGAGGCCCTGCGCGCCGCTCTCACGAACTGATTACGGACCTTTTAGGGACGCTTGAAGGCGCCGCCGCATCCTTCCCCGTGCGACGTACCTCACAGCCGCACCTCCTCCCAGAGCAGCGAAGGGCCCGGACCACAAAAAAATTCCGGGCCCTTCGTCTTTCTGGCCCATTCTCGTCGCCCCTGGCTAGGTCCTCGGGGTTCGCCGTGCCTTGCACGGCTTCATCCCTGCGTCCCGAGCCAGGAACGCCGAGCTATGGGCCAGAAATGTGGCTCCATTCCCGAGGATTCGCCGTGCCGAGACGGCTTCATCCCTCTGTCCCGCGTCAGGGACGCCGAGCTATGGCCCAGAAATGTGGGTCAGCCGTAGTCGTAGAAGCCGCGGCCGGCTTTCTTCCCCAGCGCGCCCGCGTCGAGCATTTCGTGTAGCTGCGCCGGCACGGGGGCTTTGATCGCCTCGCCGATCGAGACCGCCACGTCGATCCCCACGAAGTCGAGCAGGCGCAGGGGGCCCATCGGGTGGCCGGCGCCCTTGGTCATGCAGGCGTCGATCGCCTCGGCGTCGAGGCCTGTGGCCGCCTGCAGCTCGACCGCCTGGAACAGGTAGGGGAACAGCAGGCGGTTGACCACGAAGCCGGGCGTGTCGGGCACCTCGACCGCGGTCTTGCCCAGCACGTCGCACATCGCGCGGACACGGCGGCGGACCTCGTCGGTGGCCGCGGGCGGGAAGCAGAGCTCGACCAGCTCCATCCGCGGGACCGGGTTGAAGACGTGGACCGCGGCGAAGCGATCGGGGCGGCCGCTCGCCTCGGCCAGCTCATCGACCGATAGGGCGGAGGTGGTGGTGGCGAGCACGGCGTCGGCGCTGACGAGCTCGCCGAGGTCGCGCAGCACCCCGGCCTTGACTTCGAGATCCTCGGCCACAGACTCGACGACGAAGGTCGCGTCGGCGAGTGCCGCGATATCGGTCTCGACCCGCACGTTGTCCGGCAGGGCGCCGCCGTCGGCCTTCGCGCAGCCGGCCTCAACCTCGCCGCGAGCGCGGTCCGCCGATTCCTCCGACCGCGCCCACATCACGACCTGGCCGCGGGTGGCGGCGGTCACCGCCAATCCGCACGCGATAGCTCCGCTGCCTGCGATTGCCAGTTGCTCGTTCAGTGTCTCGACCGTTTGATCAGAGCGGTCGTCCGCGGGCCACCGGAGGCGGTCCAGCGGTCGACCGCGTTTGGTTGACTCGCCAGTCAACTCGATAGAGTACGGCGCCGTTCACCAAAGGGCAGCAACGGAGGCCTTCCAGAAATGAGCTTCGACCAGGGTCGCGAAGTCGTCATCGTCGAGGCCGCGCGCACACCGATCGGCCGCGGTCATCCCGAGAAGGGCTACTACAAGGACACGCACCCTAACGAGCTCCTCGGCAAGGCCTACACAGCTGTCATCGAGCGGTCGGGCATTGACCCCTCCGAGGTCGAGGACGTCATCACGGGCTGCGTCCAGCAGATCGGCGAGCAGGCGTTCAACGTCGGCCGCAACGCCTGGCTCCAGGCGGGACTGCCGATGGAGACGCCGGCCACCACCGTCGACCGCCAGTGCGGCTCGGCCCAGCAGGCGGTCAACTTCGCGGCAGCCCTCATCGCCTCCGGCGTTCACGACGTCGCGATCGGCTCGGGCGTCGAGCACATGGGTCGCGTGCCCTTCTCGGTCGGCTTCGAGACCCAGGGCAAGTACGGCGCCGCCTTCGCCCCCGAGCTGATGGAGCGCTACCAGCTCGTCCCCCAGGGCCTGTCGGCCGAGATGATCGCCGACAAGTGGGAGATCCCCCGCTCCGAGCTCGACGAGCTCGCGGTCCGCTCCCACCGCCTGGCACACCAGGCCACGGAGGAGGGGCGCTTCGAGCGCGAGACCATCCCCTTCCAGGTCAACGGCGACACCTACGTCACCGACCAGGGCATCCGCCCCGACACAAGCCTCGAGAAGCTCTCCGAGCTCAAGCCCGCCTTCAAGGAGGACGGCAAGATCACCGCCGGCAACTCGTCGCAGATCTCCGACGGCGCGGCGGCCGTGCTCCTCATGTCGGCCGACAAGGCCCGCGCCCTCGGCCTGACCCCGCGGGCGCGGATCAAGGACCAGACGACGGTCGGCGTCGACCCCGTGATCATGCTGACCGGCCCGATCCCGGCCACCCAGAAGCTGCTGGACCGCAACAAGATGACGATCGCCGACGTCGACCTCATCGAGATCAACGAGGCCTTCGCGCCCGTGATCGCCGCCTGGCAGCGCGAGCACCAGCCCGACATGAACCGCGTCAACGTCAACGGCGGCGCGATGGCGCTCGGCCATCCGCTTGGCTCCACCGGCGCGCGCCTGATCACGACGCTGCTGCACGAGCTCGAGCGCTCCGACAAGGAAGTCGGACTCGTCACGATGTGCTGCGGCGGCGGTCTCGGGACCGGAACCCTCATCGAGCGCGTGTAGCGTCTGAGCCATTCTCGACGCCCCTGGCGCCGTCCTCGGGGTTCGCCGTGCTTGGCACGGCTTCACCCCCGCGTCTTGCCAGGAACGCCGAGCTATGGCTCAGGGATTAAGCAGGATCTTCACCGCGCCGTTCTCCTTGCGCTGGAACATCCCGTAGGCCTGTGGCGCCTCGTCCAGCGTGAGGTGGTGGGTGGCGAAGGAGTCGGTCCCCAGCGGGTCGCCGTCGGTCAGCAGCGGCAGGATGTCCGGGACCCAGCGCTTGACATTGGCCTGGCCCATCCGCAGCTGGATCTGCTTGTCGAAGATCGTCAGCATCGGCAGCGGGTCGGCCATCCCGCCGTAGACGCCGCTGAGTGAGATCGTCCCGCCCCGGCGCACGATGTCGATCGCCAGGTACAACGCGTTCAACCGGTCGATGCCGGCCTTCTGCATGAACTTTGCGGCCACGCTGTCGGGCAGCAGCCCGGTGACTTGCTGCGCCAGCTTCGCGCCAGGCGCACCGTGAGCCTCCATGCCGACGGCGTCGATGACCGAGTCGGGCCCGCGGCCGCCGGTCATGCCCCGGATGACGTCGGCGAGGTCGTCGCGGTGCTGGCGCAGGTCGAGGGTCTCGACGCCGTTGCCACGAGCCCGGGCGAGCCGGTCGTCGACGAGGTCGACGCCGATGACCCGATGCCCGCGATGCAGCGCGATGCGCGAGCACATGTCGCCGATCGGGCCGAGGCCGAGGACGCACACGGTCCCGCCGTCGGGGATGGCCGCGTACTCGACCGCCTGCCATGAGGTGGGCAGGACGTCGGAGAGGTAGACGAAGCGGTCGTCGGGGGGACCGTCGGGAACCTTGATCGGCAGCGTGTTGCCGAACGGCACGCGCAGGAAGTCGGCCTGGCCGCCCGGGATCTCGCCGTACAGCTTCGTGTAACCGAACAGCGCGGCGCCCGTGCCCTGCTCGTGGACCTGGGTCGTCTCGCATTGCGAGTGCAGGCCCCGCGAGCACATGAAGCAGGTCCCGCAGGAGACGTTGAACGGAACCACTACGCGGTCGCCGGGGGCGAGCTCGGTGACGTCGGCGCCGACCTCCTCCACGATGCCCATCGCTTCGTGGCCGAGGATGTCCCCCACCTCGAGGAAGGGGCCGAGGACCTCGTAGAGGTGCAGATCGGATCCGCAGATGCCGGATGAGGTGACGCGCACGATGACGTCCGCCGGATCCTGGATCGACGGGTCGGGGACCGTGTCGACACGGACGTCGCGCTTGCCATGCCAGGTGACCGCTTTCATGCGGTCCCTGTTGCCCCTAATGCCTAATGCCTAATGCCTAATGCCTTGCGCGTTGCCTCGTCGGCGGGTACGTAGATGGTCAGTCGCAACTCGGGGTCGCTTGTGGGCGTGCTCTGCAGATGATGCAGTCGCAGCGTCCCGAGCTCCGGGTGCTCGATCGTCTTCGTGCCCGCCTGCTCGCCGATCACCTCGTGTCGAGGCCACCAGGCGCGGAACTCGGGGCTCGCCTCTGACAGCTCCTCGACCAGCGTGGCGAAGCTCGGGTCCTCGGGCCGGCGCGCATGCTGGGCGCGGAAGCGGGCGAGGGTGTGCTTGGCCGTCGACTCCCAGTTCGGCGACGAGCGATCCCACGACGGGTCGACGAACAGCCACCACAGCAGGTTGCGGCGCTCCACCGGCTCTGCGCCCCAGTCGTGGAAGACGCGTGTCGCGGCGGCGTTCCACGCCAGCACGTCGCCGCGCGGTCCGGTGACGTACGCCGGGTTTGGCTCGAGCCCGTCCACGAACGCGCGCAAGGCCGGCGAGGTCTCGCGGGGATAGTTGCCCTCCGGCAGTGGGAGCTCGACGCGGGCGAGATGGAACAGGTGTGCGCGCTCGGCGCCGTCCAGCCGCAGCACGCGCGCGATCGCGTCGAGCACCTGCGCCGACGGCCGGATGTCGCGGCCCTGCTCGAGCCACGTGTACCACGACAGCCCCACGCCGGCGAGCTGGGCGACCTCCTCGCGGCGCAGCCCGGGCGTACGCCGCCGTCCGTTGGCCTCGCGCCCGAGGTTGCCGGGGGCCACCTCCGCCCGCCGCGTGCGCAGGAAGTCGGCCAGCTCCGCCCGCCGGCCGGCCGTCGAGGGTGGTGGTGCTGGTCCCACGATCGATGCTCCTCTTGTCCCCCCGGCGACCGTAGCGCACGGTTGACGGCATGACCGAGACCACGTTCCTCCTGGGCGGACGCCCGATCCACCGCATGGGCTTCGGCGCCATGCAGCTCCCCGGCCCGGGCGTATGGGGGCCGGCCCCCGACCGCGACGAGGCGATCGCGGTCCTGCGCCGTGCGGTGCAGCGCGGCGTCGACCACATCGACACGGCTCAGTTCTACGGACCCGACGTCGCCAACGAGCTCATCCACGCCGCGCTGCACCCCTATCCGGACCGCGTGCGCATCGCCACCAAGGTCGGGTTCGTGCGCGGCGACGACCGCTCGTGGCAGGCGGCCCAGCGGCCCGAGCAACTGCGCGACCAGGTCGAGGCCAACCTGCGCTCGCTTGCGGTCGACCGGCTTGCGCTCGTCAACCTGCGCGTCCCCAATGCCGGTCCCGACGGGTTCGACGAGGCGCTGGGGACCCTGGCGGACCTGCGCACGGAGGGCAAGATCGAGCTGATCGGCCTGAGCAACGTCGGGGTCAGCGACCTCGAGCATGCCCTGTCCCTCACCGAGATCGCCGGCGTGCAGAACAGCTTCAACCTCCTTGAGCGCGGGAACGCCGACGTCCTCGAAGCGTGCGGCGACCGCGGCCTGGCCTTCGTGCCGTTCTTCCCGCTCGGGTCGGCGTTCGGAGAGGGCCACGGCCGGATCGCCGACCAGCCTGCCGTGCAGCGGATCGCCGCGAAGCACGACGCGACGCCGGCCCAGGTCGCCCTCGCCTGGCTGTGGCAGCTGGCGCCGAACATCCTCCTGATCCCGGGAACCTCGTCCCTGAGCCACCTGGAGGAGAACCTGGCCGCGGCGGAGCTGACCCTCGGCGACGAGGACCTCGAAGCGCTGGAGGCCCTGGCCTGATGCCTGACGCCTGATGCCTTGAACTCAGACACGACCGTCTGCTTTACTAGGCCAGACACTACTGTCCGAGTTTCAAGGAGACGAAATGCCACTGCTGGTCCTGCTGTGCGCCGCGCAGCTCATGGTCATCCTCGACATCTCCGCGGTGAACGTCGCCCTCCCGTCGCTCTCGACCGACCTCGGGATCGGCCGCGGCGACCTCGAGTGGACGATCACCAGCTACTCGCTGCTGTTCGGCTCGCTGTTGCTGCTCGGCGGCCGGGCCGCCGACCTGCTCGGCCGGCGGCGCGTGTTCCTCGCCGGCCTGGCGCTCTTCACCGGCGCCTCGGCCGCGGCGGCGCTGGCGCCCACCGCCGGGGCCCTCTATGCCGCGCGCGCCGGGCAGGGCATCGGCGCGGCGCTGCTTTCGCCGGCCGCGCTGTCGATCGTGACGACGGCGTTCACCGGCGCGGCGCGCGCCCGGGCGCTCGCCGTGTGGGGCGCGGTCGCCGGCGCCGGCGCAGCGATCGGCGTGCTGCTCGGCGGCGTGCTGACCGACGTCATCGACTGGCGCGCGATCTTCTTCGTCAACCTGCCGATCGGCGCGGTCGTCGCCGTCGGCGTGCTGCGCGCGGTTCGCCGCGACCCGGCCCCGCCCCGCTTCGCCGGCCTCGACCTGCGCGGCGCGCTCGTCGCCACCGCCAGCCTCGGCGCCCTGCTCTACGCGCTCGGGGGCGCCTCCGACGCCGGGTGGGGCTCGGCCCGCACGCTGGGCTTCGGCGGCGCCGGTCTCGCCGGACTCGCGCTGTTCGCGGCGCTCGAGCGGCGCACCGCGCGGCCGCTGGTGCGCCTGGGTGCGCTCGCGGATCGCGCCGTCGGCGGCGGCGCGGCGCTGATGCTGCTCGCCTCGGCGGTGCTGTTCGGGGCGTTCCTGCTCACCTCGATCTACCTGCAGGAGGTCCTGCGGGCGACGCCGCTCGAGGCGGGGCTCGAGTTCCTGCCCATCGCCATCGCAACCGCGCTCGGCGCCCACGGGGCCGGGCACCTCGTCCGCCGGCACGGCGTGCGCGCGACGATGGCGCTGGCGTTCGCGCTCGCCGCGACCGGGATGGCGCTGATGTCGACGATGGGCGAGAGCGGCAGCTACGTCGCCGACGTCCTGCCGTGGATGGTGGTCGCCGGCGCCGGCCTGGGCATGGCGATGGTGTCGGTGGCCATCGCCGTCCTGACCGGCGCCTCAGAGCAGGACGCCGGGATGCTGTCGGGCCTGAACACGACCGGCCACGAGGTCGGCGGCGCGTTCGGGATCGCGCTCCTGACGACCGCGATCGCCGGTGCCCAGGGCGGCCTGGTCGACGGACTCGGCGACGCGTTCCTGGCCGCGGCCGGGATCGCGGGCGCCGGGCTCGTGCTGGCGCTGCTCGTACTGCCGGCGGCGGCCCGGTTCCTGCCGCGCCTGCGCGAGGCCCCGCAGGCCGTCACGATGCACTGATGGCCGCCCTCCGCGCCGACGCGCAGCGCAGTATCGAGCGCATCCTCGACGCCGCCGTCGAGGAGCTCGCGCTCGACCCCGAGGCCTCAATGGCCGCGGTCGCGCGGCGCGCCGGCGTGGTCCGGGCCACCGTCTACGTCCACTTCCCGACGCGCGAGGCGCTCGTGGGCGCCGTCACCGAGCGCGCGATGGCCGAGGCCGCCGGCGCGGTGCGTGCCGCCGAGCCCGACCGGGGCGACCCGGCCGACGCGCTGCGGCGGGTGCTCGAGGCGGCGTGGCATGTCCTCGCTCGTCACCATGCGCTCGTTCCGATCACCACCCGGCGCGAGAGCGAGGAGGTGCGCCGGCTGCACGGGCCGGTGCTCGGGCTCCTGCAGCCGCTCCTGCGCCGCGGGCAGGCCGACGGGGCGTTCAACGACTCCATCCCGGTCGAGTGGCTGCTGACCGTGGTGCTCGAGCTCGTCCATGCCGCCAGCCGCGAGGTCAGCGCCGGACGCATGACCGATCAGGAGGCCGAGCGCGCGTTGCTTGCGACCGTCAGCGGTGCGCTGGGAGCTCCAACACCGACCGCGCGCGCAGGCACGTCCTGACTCGCCGCGGCGGCACCGCGCGGTCGACGCGCACCACCTCGCCCGAGCCGTCGAGCCAGTGCAGGTCGAGCGCGAAGCGCATGCCGAACGTGTGGACTGAGCGGGTGCGCGGCAGGAGGAGGCCCTCGGCCGGCGGCTCGCCCAGGAAGGCCAGGCCGATCAGCCGCTCGCGGAAGCTGCGGGCGATCCTCACGCCCACCGGAATCCCACCACGGCGGGCCGGGGCTCGAGCGGGCTCGACGGCAGCCCCGGCGGCACGTCGGGTGCGTTGTAGCCGCCCGGCGCCACGTCGTTGGGCGTATCGGGATGAAACAGCGAGGCCAGGTACTGGATGTGCCCGCGCCCCGGGCCCAGCTCGAACTGGCCGCCGCCGTAGGCACGGATGCCGCGCTGCTCGAGATGGTCGTAGACCGCGAACAGCTCCCGCAACGGCCCGAACCGCGACGGCTTGACGTTGACCATCTTCGGCGGGAACGGCAGCCCCTCCACGTCCGCGACGGAGTGGATGATCGCGTCCCAGGTAATGCGGTCGCGCGCGCCGTCGAGGGCATGCATCGCCGCATCGTTGCCGAGGTCGGGGTCCTCGATCCACGCGTCCGGGAAGGCGTCGGCCAGCTCGCGGTAGCGCACCGGGTCAGACGGGTTGTCGACCACCGTGCCGCGGTAGGCGCCCTTGAAGTCGAGCGAGTCGACCGCGCCCGTCGCGGCGAGCTCGGCGATTAGCTCGGGCGTCCAGCTCGGCGTGGGGTCGAGCTTGAAGCGCAGCGACGGGTAGTGCTCCAGCCGCTGCCGCACAGGGTCGATGGATGCGGGCTCACCCAGGCGCAGCGAGACGACGAAGGTGACCGGACGCGGCTCGCGGTCGAGCACCGCGTGCAGCGGCCGGCCCGCCTGGCGCAGGGCCAGGTCCAGCGCCGCGCTCTCGAACGCCCACCGCCGGTACAGGCGCGAAACGTCACGCACCGGCGGCGCGGGGAACAGGTCGAGCCCGTCGAGGTGGTCGGCGAAGGACGCCATCGTCCAGCGCCCCGCAAGCGGCAGCGCCGGGCCGGCGTCCTGGAAGGCGACGTGGTCGAGGCCGTCGTAGGTGACGTCCTCGCCGACGCCCTCCTCGTCGCCGCCGCGCAGGTGGATGACGGTCGAGAGGCGGGTGAAGGCCGACGAGACGTCGCGCTCGAGCGGCTCGAGGTCGTACCCTTCGATCTCCAGCGGGAGATCGGCGATGCCGTCGTAGGTGCTCACTCCGCCCCGGCGGTTCGCGATCCCGCCTCGAGCCGCGCGACCAGCTCCTCGAGGCGCAGCTCCTCCAGCCCTTGCCCGACCGCCTCGAGCTCGGCGGCGCAGAACTCGACGAGCTCACGTCCCTCGCGCACGAGATCGAGGGTTTCGCGCAGTCCTGCGTCGCCGGAGTCCAGGCGGCGGATGATCTCCTCGATCCGCGCGGTGGCGCTCTCGTAGGTGCGCTCTTGCGCGCCCATCAGAACAGCCGCTCCTGGTCGTCCCGGCGGGCCCGCACGCGCCCGTCGGCGAAGCGGACGGTGAAGCGCCCGAGCTTCCGGGCGCGGCCGGCGCCGGTCACCGGCTCGCCGGTGTCGTCCTCGACGAGCGCGAAGCCGCGCTCGAGCGTGCGCTCGGGGTCGTGGGCATCGAGCGCGAGGCGCAGGCGCTCGAGGTCGCGCGCCCGCTCGCGCACGCCGGCGCCGGTGGCGGCCGAGGCCTTGCGCTCGAGCACGAGCAGGCGCCGGCGGGCCAGCGCCCGCTCGTCGGTCAGGCGGCGGCGCGTGCTCGCGCGCATCTCGCGCGTCTCCTGGTGCAGCCGCCGGCGGTGGCGGACGACGTGCTCGGCGGGCGCGCGTGCGAGCCGCGCCAGGCCGCGCGCGCGCTCGAGCACCGCGCGCCGGCTCTGGACCGACAGCCGCCGTCCCATGGCCAGGAGCTGCGCCCGTGCAGCCGCGCAGTCCACGCGCACGGCCGCCTCGGCGGCGTGCGTGGGCGTCGAGCAGCTGACTGCCGCGACGTCGTCGAGCAGCGTGCGGTCGGTGTGGTGCCCGACCGACGCGATCACCGGGACCGGCAGCAGCGCCACCGTCCGGGCCAGGGTCTCGTCGCAGAACGCGAACAGGTCCGCGAGCGAGCCGCCCCCGCGTGCGACCACGATGACGTCCACGCCGCCGGCGGCGAGGTCCTGCACGGCGCGCGTGAGCGCCGGCGCCGCGTGGCGGTCCTGAACCGGGGCGAACGCCCACACGAGCCGCCCGGCCCAGCCGCGGCGCCGCAGCCCGGCGATGACGTCGTCGCGTGCCTTGCCACGCTCGCCGGTGACCACGCCGATGGTGCGCGGGAGGACCGGGCGCTGCAGTCGCTTCTGCGGCTCGAGCAGCCCCTCCGCCCCGAGCGCCTTGCGCCGGCGGTCGAGCTGGGCGAGCAGGTCGCCCTCGCCTGCCACGCGGACGTCGGCCACGAGGAACGAGAACGACGGCGACGAGGTGTGCGAGCCGGGGTAGTAGTCGGGCCCGCCGGCGACGACGACCTCGACCCCGTCGGCCAGCGCGGCGCGGTCGATCTGAAGCCCCTCGAACTCGTTGCGCCACATCGAGCAAGGCATCGCGCCATTGACGTCGCGCAACTCGAAGTAGACCTTGGTCCGGCTGGTCTGAAGCGACCACACCTCGCCGAACAGCTGCACTCGCGCTCGGCCGCGCAGCCAGTCGCGCAGCCTCTGCGCATACTCGCCCACGGCGAACGGGCCGGGCAGGCTCGAGCCGGGGATCCCGTCCGGGCGCGTGCCGGGCTCAACCGCCAACGTTCTTCTCCCGCTCGCCCATCGCTACGTCTGTGTCCTCCAAGTCGCGAACGGCGCTTTTCGCCCCCGGGAAAGCAGCTCGAGCTGATCGGGCATCGGCGCTCGAGGCTACTGGCCCAACCGGCCGCCCACGAACTGCGCGAACCCGCTGATGCGCTGGTTGACCTGATCAAAGCCGCGCTCGCGCAGCGCGCTCGTGATCTCGCCGCGGTCAAAGAGGCGCATGCCGCCGGTCACCCACCGCTGCGCGACGTCGCTCCACACGCGCAGCACCGGCGAGCGCAGGCGCACGGAGGTCAGGATCGCGATGCGCCCGCCCGCGGTCAGGACCCGCGTCATGTGGTCCAGCGCGCGGAACGGCTCGGCGAACATGTGGAGCGCCGCGAAGCAGCAGACGGCGTCGAAGCTCTGGTCGCGGAACGGCAGCTCGACCGCGTCGCCGCGCACATAGGCGACGTTGTCGTCCTCGCCCGCCGGCGTGTCGCGCACCGCGCGCGCCAGCATGGTGGTTGACGCGTCGATGCCGACCGCAAGGCCGGTCGGCCCGACCACCGACGCGAAGTCGCGGGTGAAGTTGCCCGGCCCGCAGGCCACGTCGAGCACGCCGTCGCCAGGCGTCAGGCCGAGCAGAAGCCGGGCGATGCGGCGCTCGTCCGCCATCCCGGGTCCGAACGCGCCCTTGGCGATCCGGCCGAGCCCCGGCCGCCACCAACGCTCGTAGATCGCGGGCACGAGGTCGGTGAACATCAGCCGCTGGGCGCCGCCGGTGATCTCGGGCTCGCGGCCGCCGAGGAGATCGATCACGCCGTCGTGCACCGGCGCATCCCGCGCGGACGGTCGGAGCAGCGGCCGCACGCGCTCGGCAGGGGTCAAGTCCTTCCTTTGCCACACCGGATCAGGTGTTGCAAGAAAGACTCGACCCCTTTAGCCGTGCAGGCTGGGAAGCGGCCGCTCGCCGTCCTCGCCCGGCTCGCCGCGCACCTCGCCGACATAGGCGATGCGCTCGAGCCGCGCGATCTCGCGCTCGCCCTCGACCCGGGCGGGGTGATCGGGCTCGAGCCCGCGGATGAGCGCGGCGATGCGGTTGCGAAGCTGCAGCGCGAAGTGCGGCGTCGAGGCCCCCATGAGCTGGCGCACGTCCTCGACCGTGACCTGGTGGTCGGCGGCGCGGCGGCTCGGGTGCTCGGCTTCGCTCACTTCGTGGTCTTCGTCTTCGTCGTCCTGGTCTGCTTCGACTGCGACTTCGGCTTGGACGGCGAGGACTGCTCGCCGGCGGAGCGGTCCACCGGGACGATCTGGAGGAGGGCGTCGATCCGCGCCTGAACGGCCGTGGAGATGGCCGCGTCGTCGCCGATCAGCCAGCCGTGATTGTAAACGCCGCGTACCGGATCCTTCTCGTAGCCGGGCTGGATGTCGAGCAGGTAGCGCTCGTCCAGCGCGGGCAGCCGGTCGGCGTCGGTGACCAGGAGCAGCGGTCCGTACGGGCCGGTCCCGGACAGGGCCGCCGCGGCGGCGGCGTCGAGCGAGCGGTCCTGGTTAGCGAAGATCAGCCCGTGGCCGGGGTCGACAACCCCCCAGCCGAACTTGCCGTCGGTGTAGCGCGCGAAGGCGATCGCGTTGACCACCGGGTCGGGACCCTGGATGCGGGTGACGGTGCCGAGCTTGCGCAGCCGGCTCTCGACCGACTTGGAGACCGCCGACTCGGGGCCGAGCACGAAGATGCTCGGCTGGCTGTGGCGCCTGAGGGCCGCGACCGTCTCGGGCGGGAGCGTCTTCGCGCGCGTGAACAGCACGGGAACCCCCGACTTGGCGGCATAGCCGGCCGCGGGCATCGCGAACTCCGGCCGCTCGGAGGAGGTCACCATGACCTGCGAGGCCGGATTGCCGGCGGCGGAGGCGGCGAGCTTGTCGATCGCCGCGGCGGTCGAGAAGACGTTGTTGCCGCCCAGCGACTTGACCTTGTAGCCACCCGGATCCGCGGCCGCGCCCACACGGAGGATCTGCGCGCCGTTGGCCTTGGGCTCGCCGCGGGGCGAGAGCGCCTTGAGCGCGCTCGACGTGGCGCCGGGGACGTCGCCGCCGCTGGTGAGCAGGATCGGCGCCCGCAGCGGCAGGGCGAACAGGACGCTCGCCGCCACGCCGTCCTGCCACGACTTGGTGTCGACCAGGGTGACGGCGGCGGGCCGCGTCACGTCGGCGGTGCCCGGGAAGGCGGCCTGGGCGACGGCGGCGGCGTCGGCGACCGCGTCGGCGCCGCCGACCCGCGTCGTGTTGCGCGTGGCGAAGGTCGGGAAGCCGAGCTGCTGCGCGGCCTTCGGCTGGTCGCCCTTCTTGCCGATCTCCGGCGTGCCGTTGTCCTCGGACTTGCCGCATCCGATCGCGGGGACGGCGACGAGGCAGGTGGCCAGGAGCGCGGCGACGGGACGGCGGGGCATCCGGCGCCAGTATGACGAGAGCGCCACAGTTGAACGTCAGCGTACGTCAGAGCCCGCCGTTGGACTCCCGGGCGCCGCCGCCTGGTCGCCCAGGTGGCCGCCGAGGCGCTCGAACAGGCGGCGTAGAGGCGCCGCTCGCACCGAAGTTGCGGCGTGTTTGCGCCCCGCCGGGGCGAGAGGGTGAGCATCCCGGGATCTTGGGTATATTGCCGCGCACGCCGAATCTCCGGGGGGTCCCGGGGAGCGGGGGAACCAAAGCCGGAACCGTCCGGTTGGGGCGAATTCCACGGTCATCCGTGGAAGCCGTTGGCTCTTTCTACGGCAGCCCGTCAGCTAACCCCGCAGGCCGACGAAAGAGGAGAGAAGGCTGTCCGGGAGGCTGCTACGCGGCTGGCTGTTGGCTATGGCGATCGCCGTCGCCACTGCACCGACCGCCGTCGCATCCATCGGCTCAACCGGCGGTGAGCCCGCCCCCGGCGTCGGCACGCAGGCCGCGCCCCCGCCGCCAGCCCCCGCGCCCGCCGCCGTCACCCCCGGGGCCACGATTCCCGGCACCAGGGCGAAGATCGGCCCCGACGGCCAGGCCCTCGCGCCCGCCGACGCGCCCGACCAGGTCAAGTACGCGATCTGGGCCGGCAACCAGCTGCAGGACAAGCCGTACGAGTACGGCGGCGGGCATCAGGACTTCGTCGACACCGGCTACGACTGCTCGGGAGCGGTGTCCTACGCGCTGCACGGCGCCGGACTCCTCGCCACCCCGATGGACTCGAGCGACCTCGAGGGGTGGGGCGAGGAAGGGCCGGGCCAGTGGATCACCGTCTATACGAACCCCGGCCATGCGTACATGGTCATCGCCGGCCTGCGGCTCGACACGAGCCGAGCCGGCGACCCGCGCGGCCAGAACGGCCCGCGCTGGCGCAAGCGAATGCGCGACAACAGCGCCTACGACGCGCGCCACGCCTTCGGGCTTTAGCCAGCGTGCAGCGCCTATTGAGTAGGCTGGGTCGGACTTACCCCGACACTCCAAGGAGCACTGATGGCCGGACTCTCCGGGCGCTTCTCCACGATGATCAAGGCGAAGGTCTCCAAGCTGCTCGACCGCGCCGAGGACCCTTCCGAGACGCTCGACTACTCCTACGAGAAGCAGCTCGAGCTGCTGCAGAACGTCAAGAAGGGCATCGCGGACGTCGTCACCGCGAAGAAGCGGCTGCAGCTCCAGACCCAGAAGCACGAGCAGGCGATCGTCAAGCTCGACACGCAGGCGCGCCAGGCGCTGTCGTCCGGCAACGAGGACCTCGCCCGCGTCGCCCTCGAGCGCAAGACCGCGATCCAGAACGAGCTCCAGGGTCTCGACCAGCAGGTCTCGGAGCTGGAGAACCAGCAGCAGCAGCTCACGGACAAGGAAAAGCAGATGCGCGCCCGCATCGATGCGTTCCGGTCCAAGAAGGAGGTCATCAAGGCCCAGTACTCGGCGGCCGAGGCGCAGGTCCGGATCTCCGAGGCGGCCAGTGGCGTGGGCGAGGAGATGGCCGACGTCGGGCTGGCCATGCAGCGCGCCGTCGACAAGACCGAGAACATGAAGGCACGCGCGGGCGCGGTGGAGGAGCTCGAGGCGGCGGGCACGTTCGAGGACCTCACCCAGCTGGGCGAGGGCAAGGACGACATCGACCGTCAGCTCGAGCAGTTCACGTCGGACAGCCAGGTCGACGACGAGCTGACGAAGATGAAGGCCGAGCTCGGCGCGGGCTCGGGCGGCGGCGGCGAGCTCGAGGCCGGGAAGCCCGAGGGCGGCGCTCAGTGATCGTTCGCATCGCGACGAACGGCCAGTACCGGCTCTCGGACGAGGATTCGACGAAGCTCAACGAGCTCGACAACGCCGCCGTCGAGGCGGTCGACGCGGGCGACGAGCCGCGCTTCCACGAGCTCTTCGACCAGATGCTCCAGCTGGTCCGCGCCGCACCGCCGCTCAACGGCGACGAGCTCGAGGAGTCCGACGTGATCCTGCCCCCGCCGGACCTGACCTTCCACGAGGCCGGCTCGGAATTCACCGGCGAGGGGTTGATCCCCGGCTGAGACGGCGCGGGGCACAGCTCGCCGGGGCCGTCACCGCTGTGGTGCTGGCTACGCCGGCGGTGGGGCAGGCTGCCGTCTCCAACATCGGCAGCGATCTTTCCGGCTCGGCCGGGGTCGCGATCCAGCGCACCGAGGACACGGCGCTGGCACAGCTCCAGGCGCCCGGCGGCGAGCCGACCGCGCCCCACGGCGGCCAGATCCTCGCCGTCAGGGTCACCGGTTGCTCGCAGCACGACAACGTGCCGCAGGCGCCCGAGACGCGGCTGTTCGTGCAGGTCCTCCAGCCGCAGGGCGACGGGTCGAACCTCGTTGTGTCCTCGTCACAGCCGTTCCACCTGCCGATCTGCGGTCGTGGCGGCGCCGACCACGGGACGCTGTCGACCTTCTCGCCGTCGGACCAGTGCATCAGCCGGGGGGACCGGGTGGGCGTGGTGGTCGGCGGCCAGACGCCGGGCTACCCGAACGGCACCCAGTACTTCATCGCCCGGTCGAGCCCGGGCGCGTCGCTGGGCGCGTTCAGCGGCAACGGGCAGACCGTCAACGGCTCGCGGTTCACGCTCGGCCCGCTCGCTGACACCGAGCTCGTCATGCAGGCCGCCATCGGCTCGGGCGCCGACTCGCCGTCGGGCTGTGCATCCGACGCGCCCGGGGGCGGGGGTGCCGGAGGCGGCGGCGGTTCTGGCCGTGCGGCTCCGACGGCCGCCTCGCTCGTGGTGGCCAAGCCCGCGACGGCAACCCGGCGCGGGAAGGCGACGGTCGCGATCGGCTGCACGCTGGCGGCCGGCGACACGTGCCGCTTCGCCCTCGTCCTGTTCCGCGGCAAGGCCCGGGTCGGGACAGTCGCCGGCGCAGTGCCCGGCGGCGAGGCGCGCGCGCTGCCCCTGCGACTGAACAAGGCCGGCAAGGCGGCCCTCCGGAGGGGCCGGCTGGCCGGGACGCTGCGCGGAACGGTGCGCGGCCACGGCGGCAAGGCCACGGTCGCCGTGCGCCTGACGTTCAAGCGCGGGCGCTGAGCTAGATCGGGATCCCCCAGAGGGGGAACCAGCGCTCGAGCTCCTGCTCGATCGGGAGCTCGGGGCCCATGCGCGCCTTCAGGCGCAGCTCGGATTCGTTGTCGCGCTGCTGCGCGGTGCCGGCGGGGACGAACGGGTAGAAGGCGCCGCGTTTGTAGTTGTAGATCCAGTACACCGGCCGCTTGCCCTCGCGCTCCTCGAACGCGAACACGGCGCACAGGATGCGCTCGCCGTAGCCGCCGCCCTCCAGCGCGGTGGAGACGGCGTTGATCCCGACGACGAGGTCCTCGAAGTCGGCGTCGCGCAGGATCATCCAGCGGTAGCCGAACTTGTCGTCGGTGGTCTCGATCGTGGTGCCGGTCTCGCCGCCGGTCGCCTTCACGACCTCCTCCATGTCCTTGACGATCCGGGTGAAGTCCGACGTCGCGAGCGCCTGGAAGACGATCGCCGCCTTGCCGCGTGAGACCAGGTCGAGCTCGGTGTCGAAGGTGACGTAGGCCGTCGTCATCGCGAACAACCGGTCCGGCGCCGGCTTGGCCAGCTTCCGCTTGCCCGTGATGACGTCGAAGAAGCCCACTCAGGCTGCGGCGGGGACGCCCTGGAGCTGCGCCTCGAGCCGCTGCAGCGCGGCGATGCGCTTCTCCATGGGCGGATGGCTGGCGAAGATCGAGCCGATCTTCTCGGGCCAGTAGATGTAGAACGCCTTGAGCTGCGACGTGGCGCGCAGGTCCTGGGTCGGGATCCGCTCGCTGACCCCGGCGATCTTCAGCAGCGCCGACGCAAGCGCGCTCGGCCGCCCAGTGATCACGGCCGAGCCGCGGTCCGCCGCGTACTCGCGGTAGCGCGAGAGCGCCTGCAGCAGCACGAACGAGACCGCGTACACCACGACCGAGACGAGGATCAGGCCGAGCACACCGAGGCCGCCCTCCTCGCTGTCGTCGTCCCCGCCGAAGAAGAAGCCGAACTGGACGATGTAGGCCGCGATCGTGGCGAAGAACGACGCGAGGGTCATGACCATCACGTCGCGGTTGGCCACATGGGTGAGCTCGTGCGCGAGCACACCCTCGAGCTCGGCCGGGCTGAGCAGCGAAAGGATGCCCGTGGTCACGGCCACGGTCGCGTTCTTGGGCGAGCGCCCGAGGGCGAAGGCGTTCGGCTGGCGCGACTCGGCCACGGCGACCTTGGGCTTGGGCAGGTCAGCCTGCACGCACAGGCGCTCGACCATCGCGTGCAGCTCGGGCGCCTGTTCGGGCGTGACCTCGTGGGCGCCCATGGCCGCCAGCGCCAGCTTGTCCGAAGCGAACACCTGGACCAGCAGCAGCGCCACGGCGATGACGCCGACAAGCGCGCCGTTGAGGCCGGCGGCGAGCAGCGCGGCCACCAGCACGGCGTACACGGCGCCGAGCAGGAACAGCACGAAGACGATCCGGACCTGCAGGCCGGTGTCCTTCCCGAATGCGGTGGGGCGAGCCATGGCAGCCATGATGGCAGAGCCTGCTCAGGCGCCGCTTAACGCGCGCGCGGGACCGCAGCCAGGCGTCGGCTGCAAGCGCTCATTCGCCTGCAGCGGCCGCCGCCATGCAAGCTACGCGTGATGCGCCTCGGGCTGCTGGTCGCGACCGAGTTTGTGCCGCTTGTCCTGTGGGCGGCGCTTCCGCTGGTGTCGGACGGCGCTCGAACGCAAGCGAAAGGCGCTCGAACGCAACCGCGATCGGGACCGCGTCCTGACCACCGACATGAGCGCCTTGCATCGCCGCATCGGTCGCCTTCAGCGCACGATCGGCACCCTGCAGCGCCGCCAGCGCCTTCCAGGCCGACCTTGACCGCAAGCGCGCCGTGCTGGTGCGCCCCCAGGACGAACTGCGCGACCAGCGGTCGCGGCTGGCGCGGCTGCGCGCTCGCCTGCAGACGAGCCGGCGCATCCGGAGTGCAGGATGACCGTGATGGACATCGCCGCCCCGACCGGTACGCCGATCCACGCCGCCGACAGGGGCCGCGTCGCCATCGCCGGGCCCACCGGCGGCTACGGCAACTACACCTGCATCCAGCACACCTCGTCGCTGTCGTCCTGCTACGGCCACCAGTCGCGCATCGACGTCCACGTCGGCCAGAGCGTCGGCCAGGGCGCGGCGATCGGCGCCGTCGGCTCGACGGGATTCTCGACCGGGCCCCACCTGCACTTCGAGGCGCGCGCGAACGGGACCCCGACGAACCCGCTCAGGTACCTGAACTGAGGGCGTCCGCGCTAGCGTCCGGCCTCGGTGCAGCCCGAGATCAACGTCTTCGGCGTCTCGATCAAGACCTTCGGGGTGATGTTCGCCCTCGGGTTCCTTTCCGCCGGCCTCGTCGTCGCCCGCCGGCTGAAGGAGCTCGGCAAGCCCGTCGACTACGCCTACGAGATCGTCTTCGCCTCGCTCGTCGGCGGGGTGGTGGGCGCGAAGCTGTACTTCGTCGTCGAGCACGGCGACGCCGGCTCCCTGTTCACGGGCACGGGCCTGGTCTGGTACGGCGGCGTGATCGGCGGCGCCATCGGCGTCATCGCGTGGGCCAGGTGGCGCGGGATGCTCAACCTGACGCTGCTGGACGTCTGCTGCATCCCGCTCGCGCTCGGCTACGGGATCGGCCGCATCGGCTGCCAGCTGTCCGGCGACGGCGACTACGGGATCCCGTGGGACGGTCCGTGGGCGATGAGCTATCCGCACGGGACGGTGCCGACGATCCACCCCGTCCACCCCACGCCGATCTACGAGACGATCGCGGTGGGGCTCTACACCTGGTGGCTGTGGCGCAACCGCGACGCCTTCCGCCCGGGCCTGCTCTTTGCCTTATACCTCCTGCTCTCCGGGCTCGAGCGCTTCCTCATCGAGTTCATCCGGCGCAACGCCGACGTCGTCGCCGGGCTCACCGCACCCCAGCTCGAGAGCCTCGGCCTCATGGTGGTCGGAGCGGCCTGGCTGCTGTTGGTTCGGCGAAGGCAGGGCGGCCTACGCAGACCGGATTCCAGTCCCTCCCGCGGGGGGCAAACCGCCGGATTTCGGCCCGCTGCAAGGGCCTAAAGAAACAGTCCATCGCCGCCGATGGGCAGGTGGATGGGCAACGTTCGGCTCACGCTGGCGGGAGTGGCGGTTTCGGGCTCCCTCATTGCAGGGACCATCTGCGTCATCCTCCTGATCGGTCCGGTCATCGCGTTCGACGCATGGCCGGCCCGGGGCGTCGACGCCCGTGAGGGCCGCGCCCTGGTCGTCAGCGACGTTCCGCCCGCGGGGCGGGCGTTGCTCGGCACCGGCGGGTTTGCCCCCGTGGAGGCACCCGTCCCCCGCAGTTCCGCGGCGCCGCCGACGCGCTCGGCCGCCGCGACGTCCTCCGCGGAGCCGCGCGTCCCCGCAGGCTCGCGCCGCCGCCACCGCCGCACGACGCGCAGGGCCACCCGGCCCGCCTCGGCGGTCGCCGCGTCGAGGCCCACGAGCTCCGCGCCGTCGACCGGTGGCGGCACCAAGGCACGAGCGTCCAGCAATCAGCCGCGTGCCGGAAGTCCGACGACCGAAAGCCCGTCGACGAGCCCCGCGAAGTCGGAACGCGGCTCGACGGGCGGCGCACCTGCGAGGTCGGACACGGGCCGGTCTCCCCCCGCGGCGTCCAACGCGAGTGCCATGAAGGGCAAGCACAAGGGCAACGGGAACGGCAACGCCACGTCGACCAGCGCGGCGCCCGAGACAGCGCCGCCCGCCTCCGACAAGGGATCCGGCGAGAAGATCCCGCCCGGCCAGGCCAAGAAGGCCCCGCCGAAGAGCGATCGCGGCCACTGAGCCGCCATCGATGGAACATTTCGCCGAAACCGTTCAGAGCCCCGGCCAGACCGTCGCCAACACGGTCACCGGCGTGACCGGCGGCGGTGGCCCGTAGCCGAAGCGCGCGTCGGGTTCAGCGCCCGAACGCCTTCGCCAGGAAGCGCACGGTGAGGGCCTGCAGCTCGGAGTCGTGCTGCACGGAGCGGTGGTCGCCGCCGGGCACCTCGACGTAGCGGCTGCGGTGCGGGTCGGCGAGCGCCGCGAGGTCGCGCGAGTGCTGCACCGGCACCTGCTCGTCGCCCTCGGCATGCAGCAGCAGCAGTTCGGCGGCAAGGTCCGGGACGACCGCGTCGAGCGGGTGCTCGGCCAGCAACGCCTGCAGGCGGTCGGGGTCGGCGCGGAAGTCAAAGCGCTCATCCGCGAGGCCGCGGGCGAGGTGGTCGGCCGACGCCGGGCAGATCGCCACCACCGCCGCCGCGTCGAGCTGTGCGGCCGCGACCAGGGCCAGGTACCCGCCCATGCTCGATCCGCGCAACCCGAGCGGCGCCCCCGGCGGCAGCGCCGACGCCATCGTGGCAACGTCCGCCACCGCCCGCCCGTCGAGCGCACCCTCGCTCGCCCCGTGCCCGCGCTGATCGAAGGCGACCGCCGCCATGCCGGCCGCCCGCAGGGCCCGCGCGAAGTCGAAGTGGTTCTCCTTGCACGACCCCGCGCCGTGCAGGATCACGACGCCGCCGAGCGGCTGCTCGTAGGGAACGAACAGCGCGTAGGCGAGCCCGTCGCGGGCGCCGAGCTCCTCGGGCGGGGCGGCGGCCGGGCGTCGCATCCCGTCCATAATGCAGCACCGATGGCCGCCACCCGCGCCCTCTCGGCCGCCTGGCCGCTTGCCAGCCGTCTCAGCGAGGCCGGCCGGCTCGAGGTGGCCGGGTGCGACGCGATCGAGCTCGCCGAGCGCTTCGGGACCCCGGCCTACCTGCTCGACGAGGACGACATCCGCGCGCGCGCCCGCGCGGTCCGGGAGGCGCTCGACGCCCGGGCTCCCGGCGGTGAGGTGCTGTTCGCCTCCAAGGCCCTCCCCGTCACCGCCGTCTACCGGTTGATGGCCGAGGAGGGCTTGAGCGCCGACGTCGCCTCGGGGGGCGAGCTGCACATGGCGCTCGCGGCCGGGGTCGACCCGGCGCGCATCTACCTGCACGGCAACGCCAAGGACGAGGCCGAGCTGCGCGCCGCTCTTCGGGCCGGCGTGGGTTGCGTGGTCGTCGACAACGCCGACGACCTGCGACGGCTGGAGGCCCTCGCTCCAGGCCGGCCAGTGCGCGTGCTCCTGCGCGTCAACCCGAACGTGGCCGGCGACACCCACGCGTTCATCTCCACCGGCCAGGCCGAGTCGAAATTCGGCGTGCCGCTCGCACAGGCGCCGGGCATGATCGACGCGCTCGAGGCGTCGCCCGCGGTCACGCTCGACGGACTCCACGTGCACATCGGCTCCCAGCTGCTCGACCTCCACCCGTTCGAGCGCGCCGCGGCCGCCATCGCGCCGCTCGGCGACTTCTCCACCTACGACCTCGGCGGCGGGCTCGGCGTCGCCTACCTGGAGAGCGACGACCCGCCGTCGCTCGAGGAGTGGGTCGACGCCGTCGTCGGCGCCGTGGACGAGCAGGTGGGGCCGGGGAAGCGGATCCTGCTCGAGCCCGGACGCGCGCTCGTCGCCAACGCGGGCGTGACGCTGTACCGGGTGGTGACGGTCAAGGCCGGCGGCGCCATCACCTGGGTCGCGGTCGACGGCGGGATGTCCGACAACCTGCGTCCGATGCTCTACGGCGCCCGCTACGAGGCACAGGTCGCCGATCGCTTCGGCGGCGGGACCGCCTGCCGCCTCGTCGGCAAGCACTGCGAATCCAGCGACGTGATCGTGCGCGACGCCGACCTCGCCGAGCCGCGGCCGGGCGACGTGATCGCCGTACCCGGCACCGGCGCCTACGGGCACGCGCTGGCCAACAACTACAACGGCGTGCCGCGGCCGCCCGTGGTCCTCTGCCGCGACGGCGCCGCGAAGGTCGTCGTCCGGCGCGAGACCTACGACGACCTCCTCGCGCGTGACGTCGTTTAGCGTCGGGCTCCTCGGGCACGGCACGGTCGGCTCGGCGTTCGCCGAGCTGCTGCCCGCGCGCGCTCAGCAAGTCGAGGCGATCACCGGCCTGCGCCCCGAGCTCTCCGGCGTCCTCACCCGCTCGCGGGGCGACTTCGAGGAGATCCTCGAGCGCTCGCAGCTCATCGTCGAGCTCATCGGCGGCATCGAGCCGGCCCGCGACTACGTGCTGCGGGCGATGCGCGCCGGCCGCCACGTCGTCACCGCCAACAAGCAGCTGCTCTCCCAGTTCGGCGAGGAGCTGTGGTCCACGGCGCGCGATCACGGCGTGCAGCTGCGCTTCGAGGCCGCGGTCGCCGGCGTGGTGCCGGTCATCCGGGTGCTGCAGGAGTCGCTGGCCGGCGCGCACGTCGAGCGGCTGCACGGAATCGTCAACGGCACGACGAACTTCATCCTCACCGAGATGGCCCGCACCGGGATGACCTACGCGGAGGCGCTGGCCGAGGCGCAGCGGCTCGGCTACGCCGAGGCCGATCCGTCCGAGGACGTCGACGGCCGCGACGCCGCGGCCAAGATGGCGATCCTCGCGCGGCTGGCCTTCGATACGCCGGTGCGCCTCGAGCAGGTCCGCTACGAGGGCATCGAGCACATCGCCCCCGACGATCTCGAGTACGCGCACGAGCTGGGCCTCGGGCTCAAGCTCATCGGAACGGCCGAGCGCATCGACGGCGGGCTCTCGGTGCGCGTGCACCCCGCCTTCCTCTACGGCGACCACCCGCTTGCGTCGGTCAACGGGCCGTTCAACGCGGTGACGGTCGAGTCCCCCGTGATCACCGAGATCACGATGTCCGGGCCGGGGGCGGGCGGGCCGCAGACGGCCAGCGCGGTGCTCGGCGACGTCATCAGCGCGATGATCCCGCCCGCCTCGACCCCGCCGACGAGCGGCGAGCTCGAGGTCGTCTCGGACATCGTCTCCGCCTTCTACCTGCACCTCGAAGTCGCCGACCGCCCGGGAGTGCTGGCCGCGGTCGCGCACGTCCTCGGCGAACACGACGTGTCGGTCAAATCCGTGGTCCAAAAGGGGCTGGGGGAGAGCGCCCGCCTGGTCATGGTCATGCACCCGGTGCTGGAGTCGAAGTTCTTCGAGGCGCTGGACCGGATCGCCGAGCTCGACTTCATGCGCGCCAAGCCGCGCGCCATCCGCGTGATCGAGGAGGAGTTTCACTGAGCGGCGTCATCGCGCGGTACCGCGACCGGCTGCCGTTCGCCGACGAGGACCCCGTGGTCTCGCTCGACGAGGGCTCGACGCCGCTCGTCCCCGCGCTGCGGCTGTCGGAGCGCGCCGGCGCCGAGGTGTGGCTGAAGATCGAGGGCGCCAATCCGACCGGCTCGTTCAAGGACCGCGGCATGACGTGCGCGGTGTCGGCCGCGGTGCGCGAGGGCGCCGAGGCGGTGATCTGCGCCTCCACCGGCAATACCGCGGCCAGCGCCGCCGCCTACGCGGCGCGGGCCGGATTGCGCGGGGCGGTCATCGTTCCCGAGGGCAAGATCGCCACCGGCAAGCTCGCCCAGGCCCTGATGCACGGCGCCCGCGTCGTCGCCCTGCGCGGCACGTTCGACCAGGCGCTCGCGCTCGTGCGCGAGCTGGTCGACCGCCACCCGATCGCGCTCGTCAACTCGGTCAACGAGTTCCGCATGGAGGGCCAGAAGACCGCGGCCTTCGAGGTCGTCGACGAGCTCGGCGAGATCGACGCGCTCTGCATCCCGGTCGGCAACGCCGGCAACATCACCGCCTACTGGCGCGGTTTTCGCGAGGCGGGCCTACGGCCGCGGATGTACGGGTTCCAGGCCGAGGGCGCCGCCCCGCTGGTGCGCGGCACGCCGGTCGCCCAACCGGAGACGGTCGCGAGCGCCATCCGCATCGGCAATCCAGCCCGGTGGGAGGACGCGATGGCGGCGATGACCGACTCAGGCGGGCGGGTCAGCGCCGTCTCGGACGAGCAGATCCTCGCGTGCTACCGGATGCTCGCCGCCGCCGAGGGGATCTTCTGCGAGCCGGCGTCGGCGGCGTCGGTGGCGGGCCTGCTCGCGCACGGGGCGGGTGGGGCCGAGCGGATCGTGTGCGTGCTCACCGGCCACGGGCTCAAGGACCCCGACACGGCGCTCGACCACGCGGGCGGCGTGGTGCCGTGCGAGCCGGAGCTCGCCGCGCTGGAGCAGGCGGTGCTTCGCTGATGGAGCGCCGGCGGGTGGTCAAGGCGCCGGCGAGCTCGGCCAACCTCGGGCCGGGCTTCGACGCCCTGGCCGCCGCGCTGGCGCTGCACCTGGAGATCGAGGTGCGCGAGACCGGCACGTTCGAGGTCGTGACCGAGCTCGACGTCCCGCGCGATCGCTCGAACCTCGTCGTGCGCGCCTTCGAGCGCCTGCACCCTGCCGACGGGCTGCGCTTCAGGATCCGCTCGGACATCCCGCTGGTCGGGGGCCTGGGCTCGAGCGCGGCGGCGATCGTCGCCGGCCTCCTCGCCGCCGATCACCTCTACGAGCTCGACGCCGACGTTCTGGCGACAGCGATCGAGCTCGAGGGCCATCCGGACAACGTGGCCGCGGCACTGCGCGGCGGCTTCGTGATCTGGGCCGACGGCCACCTCGCCCGACTGGACGCGCCAGTGGGACTGGAGGCGGTTCTCGTGATCCCCCATACACCGGTGCGGACCGCCGAGGCGCGTGCGGCGCTGCCGTCCGAGGTGCCGATGGCCGACGCGGTCTACAACGTCGCGCGCACCGCGCTGCTGACGCTCGGCCTCGCCCGGGGCGAGTGGGACCTCGTCGCCGCCGGCCTCCATGACCGCCTGCACCAGCCGCGCCGTGCGCACCTCTATCCGCGTTCCCTGGAGCTGGCGCAGCGGGCCCGCGAGCTCGGTGCGCTCGGGGCCACGATCTCCGGGGCCGGGCCGACCGTGCTCGTTTGGACGCACTACGAGCTGACCGGCGGCGTGCTGGAAGGCCTGCGGCGCGCGGCGGGCGACGACGCCCAGGTCAGGCGCGTGCCGTTTGAGCCGCAGGGCGCGGACGTCAAGGCGATCGCGTGACTAGCCGGCCGCCGCGAGCATCGGCTGCAGCCGCTTGCGCGCGTCGCCGAGCTTCAGGCGCGCGAGGATCTCGTCCGCGAGCGCCAGGTAGTCGGCGCCCAGGTCGGGGCGGTAGTCGATGATCGACACCGCGCGCTCGGCCGACTCGGCGTAGGCGATCGAGGCACGCACCGGCGTGCGGAACACCTTGGCCGTGTAGTGCTCGCGCAGGTTCGCGTAGGCCTCGCGCGAGTGGATCGTTCGCATGTCGGCGATGTTGAGCAGGACCCCGAGCCACTCGAGCTGCGGGTTGAGCGTCTCGCGCGCGAGCTCGACCACCTCGAGCGCCTGCTCGACGCCCTGCAGGGCGAAGTACTGGGCCTCGGCCGAGATGAGCGCGTGCGTGGACGCCACGAGCGCGTTGACGGTCAGGAGGCCGAGCGCGGGCGGGCAGTCGATCAGGACGATGTCGTAGTCGTCGACCAGGCCGGCGAGCGCCTTCCGTAGAGTGAGCTCGCGGCCCATCTTCCCGCCCAGGGTCAGCTCCGCCTCGGCCAGGTGCAGGTTGGCGGGGATGATGCCGTCGTGGACGGCGTCGGCGGCGTTGGCCCGGCCGGTGAGGACGTCGCCGATCGTGGGCTCGGCCTCGGGGTCGACGTCGAGGTAGTCGGAGAGGTTGCCCTGCGGGTCGAGATCGACCGCCAGGACCTCGAGCCCGAGCGACCGGAAAACGTCGGTCAGCGTGCGCACCGTCGTTGTCTTGCCGGTGCCGCCTTTCTGGGAGAGGACTGCGATCGTCGCCGCCATCGCGAGCGGTGGAGACTAGCTCAGCGTTCCAGCGGGACGTGCGGTCCCCTCCCCCGGAAGGGGACCGCCCTCTCCTCGCTCGACCGTCGGGTGCTACAGGACGGTCGGCTCGGCGGCCGGCCGGTTGGAGGGCTGCTCGCTCGCCCCACTGGCCGGCACGTCTACAAAGCGCAGGACGTGGCGCCCGACGACGATCTCGTCGCCGTCCGCAAGGGCGCTCCACTCCACGCGCTCCCCGTTCACGAAGACCCCGTTGAGGCTGCGGTCGTCGAGGACGCGCACGCCATCGGCCTGCCGCACGACGAGGGCATGGCGCCGCGACACGGTGGGGTCGTCGAAGCGCACGTCGGCGGCCAGGCTGCGGCCGATGCGCGTCCATTCGCGCGTCAGCGGAGTCACCCGGATCTCATCGCCGTCGCGGAACGCGAGGTACTGGCCGGGCTCGCTGATGGCATCGCGGGCGTCGGCCAGCCAGGTGCCGGAGGCGAAGGCGGAGGCTGCCGCCGAAGGAGGTGAGGCCGCGGCCAGGCGCGGGTCCCCGAAGAGCGAGGAGCGAGCGAAGCGCGCGCCGCCGCAGCCGGGGCACGCCGGCAGGCGATCGTCGGCGGCCAGCGTGACGACGTAGTCGCAGTCAAGGCATCGGAAAGATCCGGTCCCGGCCAACGTGCCCGACGTCATCGCGTCCATTGGGTGTCTCCCTCCAGGACCGGCGGGCCGAGGGGGCCGCTCAGTCGATTGTGATGATAGCGACGAGGTCAATCGGTATTGAGTGGCGAACGTGCCCAAAGACCGCGGTCGCGAAACCGTGTCTGCACCGTGCAGGAAGCGCCTGAAGGGAGCCGAAAAAGGTCCCCATGAGCGAAGGCGACCCCGCTTCCATCACGGATCTGGAGCGCGCCCTCCTGCGTGACAGCGTGCTCCGTCTCGAGGCCGGTCGCGACCGTTGCCGCGACTGCCATCGCTCCCCGCTGATCGGGGAGCGGATGTTCGTGTACGCGAGCGGCCGCACGGTGTGCGAGCTGTGCGGCGCGCTGCGCCCAGAGGAGCCGACCGAGGTCCATATCGTGCGCGGAAGCCAGTCCGGGCACACGGTGCTGAGGGTGTCGCGCGCGGCGTAGACTCCGCCGCGCCTTGGACCCGGTCACCGTCACCGCCACCGTCGCGCGCCCCCGCGAGGAGGTCTTCGAGTACCTCGCGGACATCGCCAACCACGCCGAGTTCACCGACCACTTCCTCAAGGACTTCCGCCTCACGCGGGAGCAGTCCTACGGGCGCGGCGCGGGCGCGCGCTACCGGCTCTCGATGCCGCTCAACCGGTTCCCCTGGGCGGACGCCACGATCGTCGAGCTCGATCCGCCCTACCGGCTCGTCGAGGCCGGCCGCGCGGGCAAGTTCAACCGCATCAAGGTCACGACCGAGTACCGGCTGTACGAGGGCGCCGGCGACACGACGCGGATCGAGTTGACGAGCGAGACCGAGCCGGCGCTGATCAGCGACAAGCTGCTGGAGCGGCTCGGTGCGCGCGGCTGGGTCAAGCGCCAGAACCGGCGGGCGCTGCGACGGCTGCGCGCGATCCTCGAGGACGGCGAGCTGCGGGGCCGGCGAGCCACGCTCGCCCGCTGACGCGTACGGATTAAGATGGGGCGGCGCGTGTATCTGCGAAGACTGACCGCAAGCGTGCTCGCCGTGGGCGCCGTACTGGCGCTGGCGGCGTGCGGCAACAAGCCCGAGCTTCAGACCGAGGGCGACACCGAAGGCACCTACCTCAACGTCGGGCCCCTCACCTACCAGGTACAGATCTCGCGGCAGCTCAACCCCCGCGACACCGAGGACCAGACGTACCTGCAGGGCATCGTCCCGTCGGAGGCGAGGCTCGGCACGGAGGAGACGTGGTTCGGCATCTTCATACTGGCGCTCAACGAGGGCGACAAGGATCGATTTGCGGCATCGAACTTCGCCATCGAAGACACCCAGGACCACATCTACCGACCGATCCCGCAGTCGCCGCGCAACCCGTTCACGTATCACGCGCGCGTCGTCCCGGCGGGTGAGCGCATCCCGAAGGTCGATTCGGTGGCGAGCGAGGGCGTGATCGCCGGGTCGCTCCTGCTGTTCAAGCTGCCGCGGACGACGCTTGACAACCGGCCGCTGGAGTTCGTCGTGTCCGACCAGCTCCACCACTCGGGCCGCGTCAAGCTCGACGTCTAGGGACGCATATCCGCAGCCCTAGCCCTTGCCCAGCGTGGCCGTGAGCAGGTCGTGGGCCGCCGGGGCACCGACGTCCGCCCCCGCGCCCGCCTGGACCAGCAGCACGCCGACCGCGACCCGGGGCTTGCGCAGCGGGGCAAAGGCCGCGAACCAGGCGTCGGTGTCGGGGGCGCTGTCGTTCTTGTTGCCGTCCTGGTCCACGGTGTTGCCGAGCTCGGCCGTGCCGGTCTTGCCGGCGACCACGACGCCGGGGATCGCCGCCGCGGTGCCGGTTCCCGCGCGGACCACCCGGACCATCATCTTCGCCACCGTGCGCGCGACTCGGGGGCTTGTCGCGCGCGTATAACGGGGGCGGCTGTCGAGCTCGAGGCGCAGCTTCGGCCGCAGGCCGCGGTTGGCGATGGTCGCCGCCACCGTGGCCATCTCCAGCGCGCTGGCCTGTACCTCGCCCTGACCGATCGCCGTCGACCCGACCGCCAGGTCGTCGCCCACCTTGCCGGCGGCAGGGAGCGTGCTCTCCGCGAATCCCGGAATGCCGACGGGATGGTTGAACCCGAACTTCTCTGCCGTCGAGACGAGCTTGCGCGCCCCCACCTTGGCCCCGAGCGGCGCAAACACCGAGTTGCAGGACTCGGCGAACGACTCCACGAGCGTGCCGCCGCACGACTCGCCGTTGGCGTTCTCGAGCCGTACGCCCGAGAGATGGGTCTCGGTCTGGACGGGGAACGCCGTCGAAGGCTTGGCCGCGCCCGCCTCAAGGACGGCGGTCAGGGTGATCATCTTGAAGGTGGAGCCGGGCGGCTGGAGGTCGCTGGCAGCAATCCCCGACAGGGCGAGGATCTGGCCGTCGGGCTTGAGCGCCGCCGCGCCGCCGAGCCGGTCGCCCAGCGCGGCGACGGCCGCCTTCTGGGCGTCGGGGTCGATTGTGGTGCGCACGTTGTCGCCCGCGCGTGGGGCGCTGCGGGCCACCACATGGCGGCCGGCGCGGAGGATGCCGCCCGGCTTGCCGCCGAGCTGCTCGTTGAGAGCGAGCTCGAGGCCGGAGGTGCCGACCCGCGCATCGGGCGGGTAACCGAGCGGCCGCAGCTTGCGCCGCAGGGCGGGGCCGGCCTTGCCGAGCTCGCCCACCAGCCCCGAGGCGGCCGGCAAGGCTGCGGCGCGCCCGGGCCCGGTGACGAGCGGGTCACCATTGCGCGCGAGGATGTCACCGCGCTCGCCCAGGGCCGTCTGACGCCTCAGCGACTCGCCGGGGTCGAGGCCGGGGAAGACGAGATTGCGGCGCCAGTCGATCCGCGCCGCATCCCCCTCGCCGCTGAACGGAAGCGGCACGACGCCGGCGACCGCGCCCCAGACCCGCGTCCGGACGCGCACCGGCAGCCGCACGACGCCGCCGTCCGGATCCGGGGCACGGCCGGCGGTCACGCCCGTGGCCGTCGCCGTGACCGCCGCCGCCCGGTACGCGCGCGTGAACTTCGCGGCGGTGACGTGGCGGCGGGCGTCGTCTGAGAGCAGGTGGTACATGGCGCCGTAGTCGCCGGCCGACCAGGCGGTGCCGAACTTCTCGGCCAGCTGTTGCTCGGAGGGCACGTGGCCGGCGCCGACGATCACACCGACGACCAGGGCCCCTCCGGCGATCGCCACGATGGGCAGCAGACGGCGCGTCAGGCGGTCCCGTCGTGCAGGTGCCGCCCTCCTTGTCGGCGCTTCCCGTGTGATCGTCCGTGCCACGCGAGGGCGAGCGTAGTCCCCTAGTCGGCGTCCTGCCGACGTTTTGAGGACGACGCCGGCATCCGGCCGTCGTAAAGCTGTAGGCCGTGACCCCAATCGACTGGATCATCATCGGCGTCTGCCTCCTGGTCGCCCTGTACGGCTACGCGCAGGGGTTCATCGTCGGGGCCCTGTCGCTGGCGGGGTTCGCCCTCGGAGCGTTCGTCGGGACGCGCGTGGCGCCGCTGATCCTGTCCGAGGGAGCCCACTCGCCCTACGCGCCGCTGTTCGGGCTCGCGGGCGCCCTGGTGACGGGCGCGATCCTCGCGATCGTACTCGAGGGGGTGGGAGTCGCGGTTCGGCGCCGCCTGCGGATCCCCGGCTTCGCCGTGGTCGACGGCGTCCTCGGCGCGGTGCTGACCGCATGCGTCGCGTTGGGCGTGGCCTGGATCGCCGGGGCGGCCGCGCTGCAGGCGCCCGGCGCGGCGTCGCTGCGCCACGACATCCAGCGCTCGCTCATCCTGAGCAACCTCAACGCGATCCTGCCGCCGACCGGGCCGATCCTCAACGCGCTCTCCCGCCTGGACCCGCTGCCCCAGATCCGCGGCCCCGAGCCCGACGTCGCCCCGCCCCGCTCCGCGATACTGCGCGACCCCGAGGTCCGCCGCGCCCGCCGCAGCGTGGTGCGGGTGCTGGGGACGGCGTGCGGACTGAACGTCGAGGGCTCGGGCTGGGTGGCGGCCAGTGGGCTCGTGGTGACCAACGCGCACGTTGTCGCCGGCGAGGACGACACGACGGTCGAGGCCGACGGCTCGCCGCCGCAACGCTCCACCCACGCGGTCTGGTTCGACCCATCCAACGACATCGCGGTCCTGCGCGTCCCCGGGCTCGATCGACCGGCGCTCAAACTGGCGGGCGACGCGCAGCGCGGCGACGCGGGAGCGATCCTCGGTTACCCACAGAACGGGCCCTTCCACGCCGCGGCGGCACGCCTCGGCGCCACCGAGACCTTCTCGTCGCCGGACGCCTACGGGCGCGGGCCGATCTCGCGCTCGATCACGTCGTTCCGGGGACGCGTGCGCTCGGGCAACTCGGGCGGGCCGGTCGTGGGAACGGGAGGGCAGGTGATGGCGACGGTGTTCGCGTCGACCGTCGGCGGTGGCGAGCACGGCGGCTACGGGGTGCCCAACCGCATCGTGCGCCGGGCGCTGGCACGGGCCGATACGCCGGTCGGCACCGGCGCATGCGCCCACTAGGGACTACGAGCGCGCTTCGGCCTGGGCGCCTACGCGCCGCTCGCGCCGGCTGCGCGCCTCGTCCGGGGTGAGTGCCCGCATCTCGGCCGTGAGCATCAGCGGCACCTCGCAGCGGGGGGCACGTCGCCGGGTCGGACCAGGTGCCGATGCCGACCACATATCCGCATGGGGACAGACCGCTTGGTACACCTCTCGTCTCGCTACCCGCCTGGGCCTGCCGCTACCCTCCCGCCGCGATGGGCAAGACCCTCGTCATCGCGGAGAAGCCGTCGGTCGGTCGCGACCTGGCGCGCGTGCTCCCCGGCGCATTCGCGAAGCACGACGGCTACCTCGAAGCACCCCAATACGTCGTTTCCTGGGCGGTCGGCCACCTCGTCCAGCTCGCCGAACCCGACGAGTACGACCCCAAGTACAAGAAGTGGCGGATGGCCGACCTGCCGATCGTGCCGGAGCGCTTCAAGCTCGTCATCCGCGACGAGCGCTCCAAGAAGCAGATGGTCGTCATCAGCCGGCAGCTGAAGCGCGACGACGTCGAGACCGTCATCAACGCCTGCGACGCCGGGCGGGAGGGCGAGCTGATCTTCGCCTACCTGTACGAGAAGGCCGGCGCGCGCAAGGACGTGCGGCGGCTCTGGCTGCAGTCGATGACCAAGCAGGCGATCGAGCAGGCCTTCGGCGATCTGCTCCCGCGCGGGGCGAAGGCGAGCCTCGAGGCGGCGGCGCGATCGCGCTCGGAGGCGGACTGGATCGTGGGCATGAACGCGACCCGCGCGGCGACGATCCGCCTGCGCGCCTCGTTCGACGGGGCGGTGTCGTTGGGCCGGGTGCAGACGCCGACGCTGGCCATCGTCGCGCGCCGCGAGGAGGAGATCCGGGCCTTCAAGCCCGAGGCCTACTGGGTGGTCGACGCGCTCTTCGCCGCGTCGGGCGAGCGGCTCTACGAGGGCCGGTTTCACGCCGGCGCGAACCCGCGTGTGGCGACCGAGGACGAGGCCCGCGCGGTCGTCGAGGCGTGCACGGGCCAGACCGGCGCGATCACCAAGCTCGACAAGTCCACCCAGAAGCAGCGCCCCCCGCTGCTGTACGACCTCACTTCGCTGCAGCGCGAGGCCAACAGCCGCTACGGCTTCTCGGCCCGGCGCACCCTCGCCGCTGCCCAGCGCCTCTACGAGGAGCACACCGCGCTGACCTATCCGCGCACCAACTCTCGTTACCTGACCGGCGACATGATCGGCGAGATCAAGCCGATCGCGGCGCTCGTCGGCCGCAACGCCCAGTACCGCCCTGGCGCCGACTACGTCACCGGGCTGGACCTCCTGCCGCTCGGCCGGGTCGTCAACGACAGCAAGGTCTCCGACCACCACGCGATCATCCCGACCCGATCGCAGCACAACCTCGACCGCATGAATCCCGACGACCGGCGCGTTTACGACCTCGTCGCCCGCCGCTTCTTGGCCGTCTTCCATCCCGAGGCGGTGTTCGAGAACACGCGCGTGGAGACGACCGTGTCCGAGCACGTCTTCCGCACGCGCGGCAAGCGCCTGCTCGAGCCCGGCTGGCGCGCTGTCTACGGCGAGGACGCGGATCCCGAGGACCGCCGCGACGACGACGCCGGCCGCGAGCAGCAGCTCCCCAAGCTCGAGAAGGGCGAGGACGTCGAGACCCGGGACGTCGGCTTCACCGAGAAGGAGACGCAGCCGCCCCGCCGCTACTCCGACGCCTCCCTGCTGGCGGCGATGGAGACCGCCGGCAAGTTCGTCGAGGAGGAGGAGCTGCGCGAGCAGCTCAAGGACTCGGGCATCGGCACGCCGGCAACGCGCGCGGCGATCATCGAGCGGCTGATCGACGTCGGCTACATCGAGCGCGAGGGCCGGGCGCTGGTGGCGACCGAGAAGGGCGTGAACGTCATCCGGCTGCTCGACGAGCACCCGCTGACCTCGCCCGGCCTGACCGGCGACTGGGAGGGCCGCCTGGCCAAGATCGAGCACGGCGGCGACTCGCGCGAGAAGTTCATGTCCGACATCGCCAAGTTCGCAGCCGGCACCGTCGAGGAGCTCGACGCCAAGCTCAAGGGCGTGCGGATCCCGCGGGCCAACCTAGGCCCGTGCCCGGTCTGCGGGCGCGACATCAACGAGAACCGCAAGGGCTACTCATGTTGGTCGCGCGAGGACCCGGGCTGCGGCTTTGTGATCTGGAAGAGCAAGGCGAGCAAGCAGCTCCCGGTGGCCGTGGCCCGCGAGCTGATCTCCACGGGCAAGACCGCCAAGGCGGTGACGGGCTTCCGCGGCCGCTCCGGCCGCTCGTTCCGCGCGAAGCTGGCGCTGGAGCAGGGCGAGGATGGCAAGTGGCGGGTCGAGTTCGACGAGCCGTGGGCCCGTGAGGGCGCGAAGCCGCCCGCGGCCGAGGAGGCCGACGAAGCGGCCGAGACGACGGAGACCACCGCCGCGGCGTAGGGGCGTGGCGCTCAGCCGCCTGTGGCGGCCGGCCCTCTGTGGCGGCTCCGCGCGGGACCGCGTTGGAACGGCGGCGACGAGGGTGGATCGTCGGGGCCCGGGGGTTCGATGAATGGAAGGTTTTGTCCCCTATAGGGGCCAAAAGGTTCCACCCGCGCCCTCTTTCGTCGCCCGCCGTTCGCCGGGGCGACGACAGCCCACCGAAGGCTCTCCGCCACACCGTCCGCTCCGCGCGCGACGATGAACGGTCCCCATGCCGCTCAGGCTCATCACCGGTCCAGCCAACGCCGCCAAGGCGGGCGAGGTCCTCGGCCGCTTCCGCGCGGTGCTCGATCGGGCGCCGCTGCTCGTCGTCCCCACGGCGGCCGATGTCGACCACTTCCAGCGCGAGCTCGCCGCCGGTGGGCCGCTGGTGGGGGGGAGCGTCGTGCCGTTCGGCTCGCTGGTGCGCTCGATCGCCGAGGCCGCCGGCGTGGAGGGACGGCCGCTCGGGCCGGTGGCGCGCGAGCGCGTGGTCGTCGCCGCCGTCCGCGACGCCGGGCTACGCGAGCTGCGGGCATCGGCCGAGTCCCGCGGCTTTGCCGCTGCGGCCGGCGCGCTGATCGCCGAGCTCGGGCGCGCCGGCGTCTCGCCGGAGGCGTTCCGCGCAGCGCTCCCCGGCCGCGCGCGGGAGCTGGGTGCGCTCGTCGCCGCCTACCATGCCCGGCTCGACCGGCTCGGGCGCGACGACGCCGAGCGGCTCGCCGCCCGGGCGGTCGCGGGCCTCGAGGCCGCGCCCGACCGCTGGCCGGGCCGACCGGTGCTGCTGTACGGGTTCGACGACCTCACGCCGCTGCAGGTGCGCGCGATCCGGGCCCTCGCCGCCCGTTGCGAGGTGACGGTGGCGCTGACGTGGGAGACGGGCCGCGCCGCCTTCGCCGCGCGCGATCGCGCCGCGCACGCCCTGCTTCCGGACGCCGACGAGCACGTCGCCCTCCCGGCACTGGCCGACCACTACGCCGCCCCCGCGCGCGAGGCGCTCCATCACCTCGAGCGGCACCTGTTCGAAGACGGTGCCGCTCCGGTCGGGGATCCGGAGGGGATCGTCCTGCTCGAAGCCGGCGGCGAGCGAGCGGAGGCCGAGCTCGTCGCGGCCGAGGTCCTCGACGCGCTGCGCGCCGGCGTGCCGGCGGAGCAGGTCGCGCTGGTGGTGCGCGCCCCCGACCGCTCGGGCCCGCTGCTCGAGCGCGTCCTTCACGCCTACGGCGTGCCGTTCGTGCTGCGGCGGACGGTGCCGTTCGGGCACACGGTGCTCGGCCGGGCGCTGTGCGGCATGCTGCGCTGCGCACTCGGCGGGGGCGAGGTCGCCGACCTGCTGGCGTGGCTCCGTGCGCCCGGCGTGCTCGACCGCCCGGAGCTCGCCGACGGGCTCGAGGCGCGGCTGCGCCGCGAGGGCGCCCGCGACGGCGCGACGGCGCGGAAGCGGTTCGAGGAGCGCCACTTCCCGCTCGACGAGCTCGACCGCACCGCCGACGCCGCCGCCGCCGGCCCGCGGGCTCTGGCCGAGCGCCTCGACCGTGCGATCGGCCGCCTGCTGGCCGCGCCGCGCAAACGCGGCGCCGCCGTGCTGGACGGACCCGAGCGGGTCGACGCCCGCGCGGCAGCCGCCGCCCGCGGCGCCCTCGCGGAGCTGGTCGATCCCTCGTTGCCGCCCGCTTCCCCTTCCGAGACCCTCGACCTGCTTGCGGCGCTGCCGGTGAGGATCGGTGAGGGGCCGCGGCCGGGGGCGGTGGAGGTCAGCGACCCCCTCTCGGTTCGCGCGCGCCGCTACCGCGTGGTCATCGTGGCCGGCCTGCAGGAGGGCGAGCTGCCTCGGGTCCATCCGCCCGATCCGTTCCTCGACGACGCGCTCCGCGCCCGCCTGGCCGACGCCGGCCTGCCCCTCGCCTCGCGCGACGCCCTGGCCGACGAACGCCACCTCTTCTACGCCTGCGCGTCGCGGCCGACCGAGCGGCTGGTGCTCAGCCACCGAACGGCCGACGAGGAGGGCGGTCTGGCCACGCCGTCGTTCTTCCTCGACGACGTCCGCGCCCTGTTCGACACGCCGCTCGCCGTCCGCTGCCGCCCGCTGGCAGAGGTGGCGTGGCCGCTCGAAAGCGCGCCGACGCCGGCGGAACGCGACCGCGCCCTGGCCGCCGCGGGGCCGCCGCAGGCGCCGCCCGTGCTCGGCAGCCTGATCACCGAGGCGGCGCGCGCTGCCCTGGTCGAGCAGCCGGCGATGTCGGCCAGCGGCCTCGAGTCCTATGCCGGCTGCCCGGTGCGCTGGCTCGTCGATCACCACCTGCGTCCGCGGGCGCTCGAGCCCGATTCGCCGGCGCTGCTGCGTGGCAGCCTCGCCCACCGCACGCTGGCGACCGCGTTCCAGCGACTGCGCGAGCGGCGGGGGTCGGCGCGGGTGGACAAGGCGAGCCTGCCGGATGCGCTCGAGGCGCTCGACGAGGCCCTGGCCCAGCACGCCCCCGACATCGCCCTCCATCCCGACCCGGCGGTGCGGGCCGCCCTGCTGCGCGGCGTCGAAGCCGATCTCCGTCGCACGCTCGAGCACGAGACGAGCTGCCCCACTGCCCTCGAGCCCGAGCACTTCGAGGTCGGCTTCGGACGCGAGGAGCACGACCTGCCGGTGGTGGAGCTCGCGGCTGGCCGCGTAACCCTGCGCGGCCAGATCGACCGAGTGGATGTCGACCACGAGCGGGGCGAGGCGGTCGTGCGCGACTACAAGGCGCGCGACCGCCACCCCGTCGACGCGTGGGAGCGCGACACACGCCTGCAGGTCGCCCTCTACATGCTCGCCGTGCAACGGCTGCTGGGCCTGCGGCCGGTCGCCGGCCTCTACCAGCCGCTGTCCGGCAGTGACCTGCGGGCGCGCGGTCTCGTGCGAGAGGACGCGGCCGAGCGCGTGGGCGGCTGCGTCGGCAACGACGTCAAGGACGCCGAGGCATTCGAGGCGACGCTCGAGGCGGCCGAGGCCAGAGCGTCGGCACTTGCCGACCAGCTGGCGGCGGGGGAGCTGCGCCCGTGCCCGGCGACGTGCTCCCCGCGCGGATGCGCGTACCCGGGCGTGTGCCGCGGAGGGCAGCCCTGAGCGCGCGGCGCCCGCCTCTCGCCCCCGAGCAGCGCTTCGCCGTGGAGCAGCGCGACGGTCCGCTGCTGCTCGCGGCCGGCGCCGGCTCGGGCAAGACCTCGGTCATGGTCGAGCGCTTCGCGGCGACCGTGCTGGAGGACCGCGTGCCGGTGGATCGCATCCTCGCGATCACCTTCACCGAGAAGGCGGCCGAGGAGCTCAAGCAGCGCCTGCGTGCGCGGCTGCTCGACGCCGGTCGCCGCGACCTGGCGCGGGAGGCCGAGGCCGCCGCCGTCTCGACCATCCACGGGTTCTGCGCCCGGCTGCTGCGCGCCCACGCGCTCGATGCCGGGCTCGACCCCTACGCCACCGTGCTGGACGAACGCGAGGCCGGCCGTGTGCGCGTCGCCGCCTTCGACGCCGCCCTGCGCGCGGTGCTCGGGCCGGACGGCCACCACGGTGCCCTGGACGTGGTCGCCGCCTACGGGCCCGCCCGCATGCGCGGCATGATCCTCGGCGTCCACGGCCAGTTGCGCTCGGCGGGAGCGACCGAGCCGAGGCTGCCGGCGGCCCCCGCGGTCGACATCGCGCGTGGGGCCGCCGCCGGTCGCGACGCCGCCGTGGCCGCGGCCGCAGAGCTGGAGACCGCATCCTCGTGCAAGTCGGTCGATGCCGCCCGCGAAGCGCTCGCCTCCGCCATCGAGCTCGCCACCGCCGCCGACGCCCGACGCCCGAGGCCCGAGGCCCTCGACAAGCTCCGCCTGCCGGCCAACGGGGCCGCCGCGTTGAGCTCGCCCGCCTGCGAGCGCTACCGCGCTGCGCTCGCCGCCTGGCGCCAGGCCGTCGTGGACGAGCGGGCCATGGCAGCGTGGACCGTGCTCGACGACCTTCTGCGCGCCTTCGCCGCCCGCTACGCCGAGCTCAAGCGCGCCGAGGCGGGCCTGGACTTCGAGGACCTCGAGCTCGGCGTGCGCGACCTGCTCGTGCGTCGCGACGACGTGCGCGCCCGCTGGGCCGGACGCTTCGACGCCGTCATGGTCGACGAGTTCCAGGACGTCAACCCGCTGCAGGCGGAGATCCTCGACCTCCTCGGGCGCGACCGCCTGTTCGCGGTCGGCGACCGAATGCAGTCGATCTACGGCTTCCGTCACGCCGACGTGGGGATCTTCGACCGGGCCGCGGCACAGCTGCGCGAGCAAGGGCGTCACGCAACTCTGCAGACGAACTTCCGCGGCCGGCGCGAGCTGCTGGACGCCATCGACCTGGGTTTCGGCGAGGCCTTCGGCGATGGCGGCTTCCTGCCGCTGGAGGCCGGGCGGGAGGACGCCGACGCGCCCGACCCCGACCCGGCGGTCGAGCTCCTGCTCTGCGACCACGAGGGCTGGGAGGACGCTGACGGCGGCGGCGCGCCCGCCTGGCGGCAGGCCGAGGCCCGAGCGCTGGCCGACCGCGTCCGCGCCGAACTGGACGCCGGGCGTGCGCCCGGCGACGTCGTGGTGCTCCTGCGGGCGACCGGCGACATGGCCCTCTACGAGCGCGCCCTGGCCGACCGCGACGTCCCCACCTACCTGATCGGCGGGCGCGGGTTCTGGACGGCCCGCGAGGTCCAGGACCTCGTCGCCTGGCTCGCCCTGTTGGCCAATCCGTACGACGAGCCGCGGATGTGGGAGGTGCTCGCCTCGCCGCTGGTGGGCGCCATGAGCGACACCCTCGTGCTCATCAAGGCGGCCGCCCGCCGCACGGAGACCAGCGCCTGGGACGCGCTCCGCACGATGGACGACCCCGGCCTTCGCAGCTTGGTGGACACGCTCGTCGCCGAGCGGGCGGGCGCCGCGCGCCGCTCGCTCGAGGAGCTGCTCGACCGTGCCCTCGAGCGCACCGGCTACGACCTCGCGCTGCTTCGCGCTCCCGGCGGCGCGCGCCGCCTCGCCAACGTGCGCAAGCTGCTGCGCCTGGCCCGCGCGCACGAGGCGGCCGAGGGCCCCGACCTGCGCGGCTTCCTCGACCGGGTCGACCAGCTCGCCCGCGGCGAGGCCACCGGCGATCGGGAGGGCGAAGCGCCAGTCGAGGGAGACACCGTCCACGCCGTGCGGCTGATGACCATCCACCGCGCCAAGGGGCTCGAGTTCCCCGTTGTGTGCGTGGCCGACCTGGGCCGCGCGCGCCCGAACGGGCGCAGCCCGCTGCAGGTCTCGAGCGACGGGCGAATCGCCCTGCGGCTCTCGATCCTGGGCGGCGGGTCGTCCGAGCCCGCCTTCGAGTGGGGAAACCTCGCCGAGGCCGACGCCCGCGCCGACGCCCAGGAGGAGCGGCGGCTGTTCTACGTCGCCGTCACCCGCGCCCGCGAGCGTCTGATCCTGTCCGGCGCGGCGAACCTCGACGACTGGCCCGACCCGCTGAAGGGGCCGGCGATCGCGTGGATCGCGCCCGCCTTCGCCGGCGGCCTGGACGCGCTGCGGGCCGGCGGCATCGCGGTGCGCGAGCGCAACGGCCGGGCGGTGCGGATCCGCTGCACGCGCGTGTCGCCAGCCGACCAGAGCGAGGCGGCGCCTCCGATCGCCGCGGAGGTGGCGGAGCCCGCGCCTGCGCCGCAGCTTCCGCCCTTCGCGCCCGTTCCCGAGCCCGCCGCGATCGCCGCCGCCGGCACGCGGCTCTCCTACTCCGCGCTCGAGGCCTACGCGCGCTGCCCCTACCGCTACCACCTGCAGCGGGTCCTCGGCCTCCCCGACGAGCCGGCGCCGCCCGGCGTGCCCGCCGCGCCCGGGCTGCCGGCCACCGTGCGCGGGACCATCGTCCATGCGCTGCTCGAGCGCACGGACTTCGCCGACCCGCACGCCCCCACGACCGAAGAGGTCGCCGAGCTTGCCCGCGCCGCCGGCCACCGCGTGCCCGCCGGCGAGGCGACCGAGCTCGCCGCCCTCGTCGGCGGCCTGCGCGGCAGCGCCGTCGCCACGCGCCTCCAAGCCGCCGCCGACCTTCGCCGCGAAGCGGGCTTCGCGTTCCTGGTGCAGCACGGGCCCGCCGCGGGACTCCTGCTGACCGGCGCCCTCGACGTGCTCGCGACCGAGGGCGGCGGATCGGCGCTCGTGGTCGACTGGAAGTCCGACCGCATCGAGGGCGAGGACCTGACCACGGTCGTGCAGCGCAGCTACGCGACCCAGCGGGTGGTCTACGCGCTCGCGGCGCTGCGCGCCGGGGCACCGGCGGTGCACGTGTTGCACTGCTTCCTCGAGCGCCCCCACGAGCCGGTGCAGGCGACGTTCACTCCGACAGACATCCCCCGCCTCGAGCAGGAGGTCGCCGAGCTCGCGGCGGGCGTCCTGTCAGGCGCATTCGCGCCGACCTCGGAGCCGCATCGCGACCTGTGCGCGACGTGCCCGGGGCGTCCCGCGCTGTGCTCGCACGACGAGTCGATGACGCTGCGGCCTCCCCCGGACCTCCCTTCACCGGAGGTCCGGGTCAGCCGAACTGCGGTGCAGCAGCGACTGTTCTAGGCCGAGTGGGCGCTAACCCCAGCGGCGTCCGAGCCCGTAGCCACCGGTGGGCACTCCCGCGAGAAGCACGAGGATGGCGCCGACGATGGCGACGATCGCCGAGCCGGTGAGCGCAATCAACAGCATGTAGACCAGCGCCGCCAGAAGTACTGCGATCAGATTCCAACCATGGCCGCAAGGTTCCCTCCCCGAGCGGTCCCCAAAAGGGTGCGGACATGAAGCCCGTCAGTCCTTGGGCAGCAGCGCGCGCCCCGCCTCTACCGCGCGCGCCACGTCGACGACCTTCCGGTTGTTGCGCCGCGCGTGCCCGCGCAGCAGCTCGAACGCCCCGCGGTCGTCGATGCTGTGGCGCTCCATGAGGATGCCCTTGGCCCGCTCGATCAGCGCCCGGCGCTCGAGCGCCGTCTCGAGCTGATCGACCTTCTCGCTGAGCGCCTCGGACTCCGCGTACCGGCGCACGGCAAGCTCGATCGCGGCTTGGACGTTGGCCTCGTCGACCGGCTGGGCGAAGGCGGAGATCCCGCGCTCGGCCGCCGCCGAGATGAACTCCGGGTCGGCCTGGTCGAGCACCGCGATGACCGGCCCGCTCGCGCTCTCGGTCATCTCCTCGATCAGCGCCAGCGCGTGCTGGTCGTCGTGGTGGAGCCGCACCAGCGAGACGTCCGGGTCCTCGATGGCGATCAGGTCGACCGCCTCGGTCACCGAGACCGCGCGCGAGGTCACGTCATGGCCCAAGCGACGGAGCAGCTCGCTCAGGCCCTGGAGAGCATCCCGATCCTCGTTCGCCGTGAGAACGCGCAGCCCGCGCGCTTGGACTTCCGTCATGACGTGCGCAACCCCAGATCAGCAGACTACCCGCCCATGTGGTGGGAGCGCGCGGTGGTCTATCAGGTCTATCCGCGCTCGTTTCAGGACTCCGACGGCGACGGCCTCGGCGACCTGCCGGGCGTCGGCCGCCGCCTCGACCACGTCGCACGGCTTGGCGCGGACGCCGTGTGGCTGTCGCCGTTCTACCCGAGCCCCGACCACGACTTCGGCTACGACGTCAGCGACTTCCGCGCCGTCGACCCCCGCTTCGGGACCATGCGCCACTTCGACGACTTGCTCGCGCAGGCCCATGGGCTCGGGTTCAAGGTCCTCATGGATCTCGTCCCCTGTCACACGTCGATCGAGCACCCCTGGTTTCGCGAGCGCCCGGACTTCTACTTCCTCCGCGACACGCCCGAGCCGCCGAACAACTGGCGCGCGGCGTTCGGCGGGCCGGCGTGGTCACGCGACCCGCATGGGCGCGGCTGGTATCTGCACTCGTTCTTCCCCGAGCAGCCCGACCTGGACTGGCGCAACCCCGAGGTGGTCGTGGCGATGCAGGACGTCATCCGGTTCTGGCTCGATCGCGGCGTCGACGGGTTCCGCCTCGACGCGCTGGACCGGCTGATGAAGGACCCGGAGCTGCGCGACGACCCGCCGGCGACCGGCCCGCCGCCGCTGCCGCTCGACCCCGACCACGCGACGCTCGAGCACGTCCACTCGCTGAACGCGCCCGACATCGACCGCGGGATCGCGGCGCTGCGCGAGGCCGCCGGCGACCACCTGCTGGTCGGCGAGGTCTACCTGCCCACCGACCAGCTCGGCCCCTACCTGCGCCACCTCGACCTCGCGTTCTGCTTCGACCTCTACCACTCGCGTTTCGAGCCCAAGGCGCTGCGCCGCGCGATCGATACCGCCGTCGCGAGCCGGCGCCTGGCTTGGGTCCTGTCCAACCACGACTTCCAGCGCCTGCCCAACCGCGTGGGGCGGGAGAACGTGGCGCTGGCGGCGCTGCTCCTGCTGACCCTGCCGGGCTGCGCGTTCATCTACCAGGGTGACGAGCTCGGCCTCCCCGACGGCCCGGGGGGCGAGGTGCCGCTCGACCGCTTCGGCCGCGACCGCTTCCGGCATCCGATGCCGTGGACGGACGAGGAGCCCAACTGCGGCTTTACCAGCGGAAAGCCCTGGCTGCCGGTCGCGCGGGCGCCGGGCGGCAGCGTGAAGGCCCAGCAGCGCGACCCGCGGTCGCTGCTGCACATCTACCGCGGCCTTATCGCCCTGCGCGCGGAGCTGACGGGGGACGAGATCGCCTTCGATGACGCCTCGCCGGACGGCGTCCTGGCCTACCGGCGCGGCGACCACGAGATCGTGCTCAACATCAGCGACGCGCCGGTGCCGGCTCCCGAGGGCGAGATTGTCTTGACCACCAATCCGGTGCGACCGCACCAGAGCCGAATCGTCCCTCCCCGAACCGGGATCGTCGTCGGGCTGCGTTAGCGACTTCAGTAACAGGGGTATTGCTCCGGACGCAATGCGCAGGAGGGTCACGTGGTCCGTCGTAGCGACGATCGCAGCCGGCGTGCTTGCCGCCGGGTGCGGCGGCGGAGGCGGCAAGGGCCCGGCGCACCTGAACTTCTACGTCTTCCCCGAGCCGTCGGGCTCCTTCGACAAGGCGGCCCAGGACTGCTCCAAGGCGTCCAACGGCGCCTACGACGTCACCGTCAACACCCTGCCGTCCGACGCCGACGGCCAGCGCCAGCAGCTCGTCCGTCGCCTCTCGGCCAAGGACAGCTCGATCGACCTCATCGGCATGGACGTCGTCTGGACCGCCGAGTTTGCCGAGGCGGGCTGGATCAAGCCGTGGACCGGCGCCCTGAAGAACCAGGTCACCCAGGGGACCCTGCCGGTGCCGATCAAGACCGCGACCTACAAGGGGCAGCTGTGGGGCGCCCCGGCGAACTCGAACACCCAGCTGCTCTGGTATCGCAAGGACCTCGTCAAGACCCCGCCCAAGACGTGGGACGAGATGATCGCCATGGCCAACAACCTGGCCAAGCAGGGCAAGCCGCATCTGATCGAGGTCCAGGGCCGCCAGTACGAGGGCCTGACGGTCTGGTTCAACTCGCTGAACGCCTCGGCCGGCGGCTCCATCCTCGACCCGTCGGGGAAGAAGGTCACGCTCGGTCAGCCGGCGGTCAAGGCCGCGACGATCATGAAGAACCTCGCCAGCGGGCCGACCGCCGATCCCGGGCTGTCCCAGGCCCAGGAGGATCAGGCCCGGCTCGGATTCGAGACGGGAGGAGCGGCGTTCGAGATCAACTACCCGTTCGTGTTCCCGAGCGCGCAGGAGAACGCGCCGAAGATCTTCAAGAACATGGGGTGGGCGCCCTGGCCGGGCGTCAACCCGGGCCAGCCCGCGAAGGTGACCATCGGCGGGATCAACTTCGGCGTCGGCGGCTACACGAAGCACTCCAAGGAGGCGTTCGCCGCCGCCGCGTGCATGCGCAACCGGGCCAACCAGAAGCTCTACGCGCTCAAGGGCGGGCTGCCGCCAACGCTCAACGCGCTCTACGACGACCCGGCGATGAACAAGCAGTACCCGTTCAAGCAGCTGATCCGCCAGCAGCTCAACGACGCGTCGGTCCGCCCGCAGAGCCCGGCCTACGCGGACATCTCGCTGGCGATCTCCAAGGGGCTCTCGCCGCCGGCGGACATCGACCCGGTCACCGTGGTCAAGACCCTGACCGACCAGATCGACAAGGCCCAGGACTCGGGGGCGCTCCTGTGAGCACCACGACGGCCGATCAGGTCGCCACCGCCGCTCCGCCGAAGCGCAAGCGGGTCACGGATCGCACACGGGCCGAGCGGCGCCTGGGCTGGCTGCTGTGCGCCCCCGCCGTGATCGTGATGCTGCTGGTGACCGCCTGGCCGATCATCAACGCGTTCATCCTGTCGCTGCAGCGCGCCGACCTGCGCTTCCCCGACGCGAACCAGTTCATCGGGTTCGACAACTACGGCACGGTCCTCAGCTCCAGCCTGTGGTGGGAGGACGTTCTGCACACGCTGCTCATCACCGTCGTGTCGGTGGGGATCGAGCTGGTGCTCGGCATGCTGCTCGCGCTGGTGATGCACCGCGCGATCTTCGGCCGCGGCACGGTGCGCACGTCGATCCTCATCCCGTACGGCATCGTCACCGTGGTCGCGGCGTTCTCGTGGCGCTACGCGTGGTCGCTGGACTCGGGCTGGATCCCCAACCTGCTTGGCATCGAGACGGACCCGCTGGCCCAGTCCGGCTGGTCCTACGTGGCCATCATCATCACCGAGGTCTGGAAGACGACGCCGTTCATGGCGCTGCTGCTGCTCGCCGGGCTGGCGCTCGTCCCCGACGAGCTGCACGAGGCGGCCAAGGTCGACGGCGCCAGCGCGTTCCAGCGCTTCTTCCGCATCACCCTGCCGCTGATCAAGCCGGCGATCCTCGTCGCGCTCCTGTTCCGCACCCTCGACGCGTTCCGGATCTTCGACTCCGTCTTCATCCTCACCGCCGGCCAGAACAACACCGAGACGGTCTCGATCCTCGGCTACAACCAGCTGCTCAACCGGCTGAACCTCGGCTTGGGCTCGACGATCTCGGTGCTCATCTTCGTGATGGTCGCCATCATCGCGTTCCTGTTCATCCGGGGCTTCGGGACCTCCCTGGCCCAGCAGCGGGGGGAGACGTAGGTGTCGACCTCGGCGCGCGAGAAGCTCATGTGGGGCGTCTGCAACGCCGTCATCATCGTCTGCGCGCTCGTCCCGGTGCTGTGGATCGCGTCGCTGTCGTTCAAGGACCCGGCGACGATCGGCGACAAGAGCTTCTTCCCGTCGAAGTGGTCGACCGCCAACTACTCGGGCATCTTCGACACCAGCGAGTTCACCGACGCGCTGCGCAACTCGATCGGGATTGCGCTCATCACCACCGTGATCGCGGTGACCCTCGCGTGCATGGCCGCCTACGCGATCGCGCGGCTGAACTTCCCCGGAAAATTCGTCATTCTCTCTGGCGCCCTCGCCATCGCGATGTTCCCGCCGATCTCGATCGTCGGCCCGCTGTTCAACATCTGGCGCGAGGTCGGCCTCTACGACACCTGGCCGGGGCTGATCATCCCGTACATGACGTTCAGCCTGCCGCTGGCGATCTACACGCTGTCAGCGTTCTTCCGCGAGATCCCGTGGGAGCTCGAGCAGGCGGCGCAGGTCGACGGCGCGACGCCGTTCCAGGCGTTCCGCCGCGTGCTGCTGCCGATGGCGGTGCCGATCCTCGCGGTCGTGTTCGTCCTGGCATTCATCTACAGCATCATCGAATACCCGATCGCCTCGGTGCTCCTGCAGAGCGAACAGCAACTGACCCTCGCGGTCGGATCGCGGCTGTATCTTTACGAGCAGCGCTATCTGTGGGGCGACTTCGCCGCAGCGGCCGTGCTGAGCGGCCTGCCGATCACCCTCGTGTTCCTGCTCGCGCAGCGCTGGATGGTGTCCGGGATCACCGCAGGCGGCCTCAAGGGCTGAGGCACCCGCCAGGTGCCCCGTCGTTCACCACCAGGTCTCGGCCTGGACGCCTGCGGTCAGGCCGGCGTTGTCGCCGGCGGACGCAAAGCCACCGATCGGATTCGCTGGATTCTGCGCGGTCTTCGCACCGTTGTTCCACGCCGCGCCGGTCACGAACACGCGAAGCTCGGGACGCGAGAAGAAGTCCATGCCGGGGCGGATCACGCCGGCGACGGTCAGCTTGCCGAGCGCGATCGTGTCGACGCTCACGCCG
>JBJMKX010000109.1:0-6556 GCA_045805605.1 Solirubrobacteraceae bacterium | reverse complement strand
CCGGATCGGCCACTTCGCCGAGGCGCAGGTGCTGCAGTCCCTCGAAGTCGACTACATCGACGAGTCCGAGGTGCTGACGCCCGCCGACGAGCAACACCACGTCGACAAGTTCGCCTTCGAGGTCCCATTCGTCTGTGGGGCGACCAACCTCGGCGAGGCGCTGCGGCGGATCGGCGAGGGGGCGGCGATGATCCGCTCCAAGGGGGAGGCCGGGACCGGGAACATCGTCGAAGCCGTGCGCCACATGCGCGAGATCACCTCACAGATCCGTCGCCTCGCCGGCCTTGGGTCCGACGAGGTCGCCGCGGTCGCCAAGGAGCATCAGGCTCCACTCGAGGTGACGCGCGAGGTCGCCGAGCGGGGCTGGCTGCCGGTGCCGCTGTTCTGCGCCGGCGGGATCGCCACGCCGGCCGACGCGTCGCTGGTCATGCAGCTCGGCGCCGAGGGCGTGTTCGTCGGCTCGGGCATCTTCAAGTCGTCCGACCCCCCGCGCCGGGCGCGGGCCATCGTCGAGGCGACGACGCACTTCGAGGACCCCGAGCGCGTGGCCCGCGCATCGGAGGGCCTGGGCGAGGCGATGACCTCGCTCGAGGCCCGCAAGCTCGAGCACGAGCAGCTCCTCTCGCCCCGCGGCTGGTAGCGACCGGCGTGCCACCGGTGGTCGGCGTCCTTGCCCTCCAGGGCGACTTCGAGGCCCACGGCCGCCTGCTGCGGGCGTGCGGGGCGGAGCCGCGCGAGGTGCGCGTGCCGGCCGAGCTCGAGGGCCTCGACGGGCTCGTCATTCCGGGCGGCGAGTCGACGGTCATGACGCTCGGCATCGAGCGCGAGGGCCTCGCCGAGCCGCTGCGCGACCTCCAGGCGGCCGGCACGCCGGTCCTCGGAACCTGCGCCGGCCTGATCATGGCCGACCGCGACCACCTCGGCCTCATGGACATCCGGGCCCGGCGCAACGCCTTCGGGCGCCAGATTCGGTCATTCGAGGCCGACGTGGAGGTGGCGGGGGAGCCAATGAGGGCCGTGTTCATCCGCGCGCCGTGGATCGAGGAGGTGGGGGAGGGGGTGGAGGTGCTGGCGGAGGTCGACGGCCATCCGGTCGTGGCCCGGCAGGGCAACGTGCTGGTGGCGGCGTTCCATCCCGAGCTGGCGGACGATCCCCGCCTCCACCGCCTGTTCCTGATGCCTAGTGCCTAATGCCTGGCGGGCTCGCGGTCGCGGCCCGCCCACAACGCGCGCTGGCGGTCAAAGTCGTCCCAATCCGGCCCCGGATCGTCGCCCGGATCCGCCGGCCTGGGCTCGTCGGGGCGGCGCGAGCCGCCATCGCCGTCCGACCTCGCCTTGGCAAGCCACACCGCCAGGCACATCGTCTCGACCGCCACGGCGATCAGCGCCGCGGCGAAGGCGTGGCGCCCGCTGATGGCGGCGTGCAGGCCGATCAGGTAGCCGACCATCCCACCCCCGGCGACGGCCACGACCAGGCGCCGGCTGGCGGGCCGCGCCGGGCCCCGCCCGAAGAACGCGAGCCCGATCGAGACGATCAAACCAACCGCCAGGATCAGCTTCACCAGGAGCGGGAGCGACGTCACCAACAGCAGTCTCCCACCGGCTGCAAGTACCCGGTTAGGATCGCGCGAACCGCCGCCGACCGGGGTCAAGACCTTCTTGTCGCACGTCGTGCAGCGGAAAAGACTTGACCCCCTCGGCCCGCCCGCGCACGGAGGAAACATGCCACAGCGGTACGACCTGATCATCGTCGGGATGGGGTCCGGCGGCATGGTGGCCTCCGAGTTCGCCAGCACGCTCGACCTCCGGGTGGCCGTGGTCGAACGCGACCGCGTCGGCGGAGATTGCCTGTGGACGGGGTGCATCCCGTCCAAGGCGCTCATCGCCGCGGCCAGGGCTGCGCACACCATGCGCCACGCCGGCAACTACGGCATCGAGCCGGTCGAGCCGACGATCGACACCGCCAAGGTCTTCGAGCGCATTCGCGGCGTGCAGCGCCAGATCGCCCAGGCCGAGGACAACGCCGACCGCTTCCGCGAGATGGGCCTCGACGTGATCGTCGGCCATCCGGCGCACGTGTCCGATCCGCACCGCGTCTCGGTCGACGGCGACGAGCTCGAGGCGCGGTTCATCCTCCTGTGCACCGGGTCGCGCCCGGTGGTGCCGCCGATCGAGGGCATCGAGGCGGCGGGGTACTTGACGAGCGAGACGGTGTGGGACCTCGAGCGCGCGCCCGAGAGCATGGCCTTCATCGGGGCGGGCCCGATCTCGATCGAGCTGGCCCAGGCCTTCTGCCGGCTGGGAGTCAAGGTGACCGTCCTGCAGAACGGCGATCGGATCCTCCCCCGCGACGAGCCCGACCTCGTGTCGGTCCTGCAGGACAGCGTCGAGGAGGAGGGCGTTGACGTGCGCCTGGGCGTGGACATCGCGCGCGTGGAGATCGAGGACGGCAAGAAGGTGGTCTACGGCACAGAGGACGGCCAGGAGCGCCGCTGGGAGGGCGCCGAGATCCTCGTCGGCGCAGGCCGGCGGCCGAACGTCGCCGGCCTCGGCCTGGAGAACCTCGGGATCGAGCTCAACCGCCACGGGGTGGTGGTCGACAACCGGTCGCGCACCAAGGTCGACTCGATCTACGCCGTCGGCGACATCGCCGGCGGGTCCCTGTTCACCCACATGGCCGGATACGAGGGCGTGCGCGCGGTGCGCGACATGTTCTTCCCCGGGAAGGGCAAGGTGACCGACCTCGTCCCGTGGTGCACCTTCACCGACCCCGAGCTCGCGCACGCCGGGCTGACCACGAGCGAGGCCGCGCAGCGGTTCGGCGCCGACGACGTCGAGATCTGGCGCCAGGACCTGGACCACTCCGACCGCGCGCGCGCCGACGGCGCGACGAAGGGCGCGATCGTGATCGTGACCCACCGCAAGCGGGTGGTTGGCGCGCACATCCTCGCGCCGCACGCGGGGGAGATGATTCACGAGCTCGCGCTGGCCATCAAGGACGGTCGCAAGCTCGCCGACGTCGCCAACCTCATCCACGTCTATCCGACGTACGGGACGACGATCGGCCTGCTCGCGGCCGACAGCGCGTTCGAATCCGCTCAGAAGTACCAGTGGCTCGTGCGGCGCCAGAAGGGGTAGCTAGCCGAGCACGTCGCGCCGCGAGTAGTGGCCGACGGCGTCGAACCAGCGCTTGGCGCGCAACCCGTCACGGAGGTCGCAGTCGGCGAGAACCATGCCTTCCTGGTCGTAGAGCGGGCCGGCGATGACCTCGCCCCAGGTCGGCTCGACGATGGCGGCGCCCCCGCGCCCGAACGCCTCGTACCGCTCGGGCAGCGATACCGGGAAGTCGTCGGGGAAGGCCGAGGCCGGGATGTACTGCGGGACCGAGACGACGAACGCCCCCGACTCGATCGCGATGTGCCGCATCGACGCCAGCCAGCCGTCGGAGTCGTCGGCCGTGGGCGCGACCCAGATCTGGGGGCTGCCCTCATAGACGGCCCAGCGCGCCAGCGGCATGCGGTTCTCCCAGCAGATGAGCCCGCCGACGCGGGCAAACGGCAGGTCCACCGGCGCCAGGTCATCGCCGGCGCCCACGCCGTGGAAGAGCCGTTCGTGCATCGTCGGCATGAGCTTGCGATGACGGTGCAGGAGGCCCTCGGGCCCGAGGTAGAGCAGGGTGTTGTAGAGCGAGCCGCCCTCGCGTTCGTTGACGCCGATGGCGAGGTGGAGCCGGTGGCGCCGGCACGCCGCCACCAGCCGGTCGACGAGCGGCCCCGGCACGTCGACCGCATTGGCGTGCAGCCGCTCCCACAGCTCGTCCCAGCCGCCGAACGCGGCGGCGCCCTTGGCCCAGGCGTTCGACGGGTAGAGCGGCACGAACGTCTCGGGCAGCACAGCGAGCTGCACGCCGGCCTGCGCCGCCTCGCCCATCAGCGCGACCGCCTTGTCCACCGAGGCCTGCGCGTCGAGGATCGACGGCGTCGCCTGGAGGGCCGCGACGCGGACGGTGGCCGGCTCGCTCATCGCAGGGCGAGCATACGGTGTAGGTTCGGCGCTCCCGTGACCGACGTGTTCGATCCGGCGTACGCCGAGCGGCTTGAGGCGGTGGCCGACCCCGCCGTCGATCGTCTCGCAGCCATGCGGGCCAGTGAGCGTCCAGCGGTCATAGCCGTTTGCCGAGGACTGGCTGGCCGGCCAACCAGTAGGATCCCGCACCTGCGGCGAAGCGACGCAAGCCAAGGCTGCACAAGCAACGAACGGAGGCTCGGATGACCTCGGCCGGCAGCGACCTCGGCCACGTACTCGTCATCGACCCCGAGGCCTGGGCCGAGGGGCCTCCGCATGCCCTCTTCCGCCGCCTGCGCAACGAGTGCCCGGTGCACTGGTCGAGCGACATCCCCGAGTTCCCGGAGGAGTCGGGGTACTGGTCGGTCACGCGCGCCGACGACATCCATACCGTCAGCCGCGACTGGCGGACCTACTCCTCCGAGCGCCACGGGATCACCGCCGCCAGCCAGGCGTTCCCGCTCGAGCTCATCCAGGCCATGTTCATCGGTATGGACCCGCCGCGCCACGACCGGCTCAAGGCGCTCTTCCAGGCGGGGTTCACGCCCAAGCGGATCGCGCAGCACGAGGACGAGATCCGGGCGATCGTCGTCCGCGTGCTCGACCGTCTCGAAAGCCGCAACACGTGTGAGGTCGTCATGGATATCGCGCAGCCGGCCGTCTCGCGTGTCATCCACAGCTTCATGGGGATCCCCGAGTCCGACGACGCGATGTGGGCCGACCTCATGAACGCCACCCTTGGGGCGGGCGACCCCGACCTCAACCCCGATGGCGTCGACGCGGTGGTCGAGAAGCTCGTGCCCAAGATCTTCGAGCGCTGCCGCGCGCTGATCGCCGAGCGGCGCGAGCGCCCGACCGACGACCTCACCAGCGTGCTGGTCCACGCCGAGGTCGACGGGCACAAGCTCGAGGAGCACGAGATCGTCATGGGCTTCTTCCTCCTCGTGGCCGCCGGCAACGACTCGACCAAGGCCACCTACTGCAGCGGGATGCGAGCGCTCATGGAGCACCCCGACCAGCGCAAGCTCCTGTTCGAGGACCCGTCGCTGATCCCGGGCGCGGTCGAGGAGGCGTTGCGCATGTACCCGGCCTTCGCGCACTTCGCCCGCACCGCGACGGCCGACGTCGAGCTGGGCGGCCAGACCATCCGCGAGGGCGACAAGGTGGTCATGTGGTACGTGTCGTCCAACCGCGACGAGACGCGCTACGAGGACCCCGACCGCTTCGACGTGCGTCGCAACCCCGACCACCAGGCGTTCGGCGCGGGCGGGCGGCACTTCTGCCTGGGGACGGCGCTGGCGCGGCTCGAACTGCGCATCTTGTTCGAGGAGACGCTGAAGCGCTACCCGAACATGGAGATCGACGGCGAGCCGACGTGGGTCGAGTCGCCGTTCATCAACCAGCTCAAGACGCTGCCCGTGCGGCTGCGCCCGCCGGGCTGACGCCCGCGACCTACCTACTCCACCACGAGCCCGTGACGGACCGTGTTCTCGGTGACCACGTGCGGCTCGACGAAGTGCAGGACGTATGCGGGGCCGCCGGCCTTGGTGCCGGTGCCCGACAGGCGGTTGCCGCCGAAGGGCTGGCGGGCGACCATGGCGCCGGTGATGGCGCGGTTGACGTAGAGGTTGCCGACCGGGCTGCGCGCCGTGACGTAGTCGACGGTGGCGGGGTCGCGCGAGAACAGTCCGCCCGTGAGCGCGTACGGCAGCTGGTCGACGCGGTCGCACGCCTCCTCGATCGAGGCCGCGCGCTCCACCGTCAACAACGGGCCGAACACCTCCTCGCGCAGCACCGGTGAGTCGTCGGGCAGGTCGGCGGCGAGCGTGGGCGGGCAGTACCAGCCGCGGTCGGGCACCGGCTCGGCACGGCCCGCGATCCGGCCCTCGCGGCCCGCCTGCTCCTGGTAGCGCAGGACCCGCTCCTGCGCTGTCCGCTCGATGACCGGCGGCACGTCGGTCTCGAACGCGTCGGGCGGGCCGGTCTCGAGCACCTCGACGGCCCCGGCCAGGCGCTCGGTCAGCTGCGGCGCGATCGCCTCGTGCGCGATGACGCGCGCCGCCGCCGAGCACTTCTGCCCCGCGTAGACGAAGGCGCTGTTCACGATCGCCGGGACGGCGTCGTCGAGGTCGGCGTCGGAGTCGACGATCACGCAGTTCTTGCCGCCCATCTCGGCGACGACGCGCTTGAGGTGCTTCTGGCCGGGCTGGAGCTCCGCCGCGACGCGCACGATCTCCAGCCCGACGGCGTTGGAGCCGGTGAAGGCGATCGTGTGCACCCGTGCGTCCTTGACCAGCGCGGCGCCGACGTCGCCCTCGCCGGGCAGGAGCGCGAGCGCCTCCGGCGGCACGCCGGCCTCGCGCAGCGCGGCGACGAGCTCGTAGGCGCAGCCGGGGGACTGCTCGGCGGGCTTGAGGACCGCGGCGTTGCCGGTCGCCAGCGCCGCGGCGGTCATGCCGAGGGGGATGGCGAGCGGGAAGTTCCACGGCGC
>JBJMKX010000108.1:0-11511 GCA_045805605.1 Solirubrobacteraceae bacterium | reverse complement strand
CCGGCGCCAACCTGATCTTCGACGGGCTTGACGCGGTCTGAGGTTCGCCCGGCGCGGGGCGGGGACGCCGCCAGGATCGCCGAGATCTACAACCAGGGCATCGACGAGCGGGTGGCAACCTTCCGCACGCGGCGCAGCGAGCCGGCCGAGGTCGAGGGCTGGCTGGGGGCGGGCGAGCGCCTCCCGGTCCTGGTTTGCGAGTCCGGCGGGGCGGTGGAGGGCTGGACGCGCGTCCTGCCCTACAGCGACGCGCCGTTCTACGCGGGGGTCGGCGAGTACACGCTCTACGTCGAGCGCGGCGTCCGCGGCCGAGGCGCGGGCCGCGCGCTGCTCGAGGCGGTGTGCGGCGAGGCGGCGCGGCTGGGCTACTGGAAGCTGATCGCCAAGCTGTTCACCGACAACCGGCCCAGCATCGCGCTCGGCCGCGCGTGCGGGTTCCGCGACGTCGGCGTGCATCTCCGCCACGGACGCCTGGATGGTCGGTGGCGCGACGTCCTGGTGACCGAGCGCCTGCTGGGCCCGGCGCGCGACTGACGTGGGCGACCTGACCAGCGCGCCGCCCCCGCCGCTGAAGCCGGACGACCACGTCCGGGGCCCGGCCGGGGCGCCGCTGGTGATCGAGTACGCCGACTTCGAATGCCACTTCTGCCGGCTGACCCACGTGCGGCTGGAGCCGGTCGCGCTGCGCCGGGTGTTCCGCCACTTCCCCGTGCGCTCCAAGCACCCGCGCGCCTGGGCGGCGGCCTGCGCGTCCGAGGCCGCCGCCATGCAGGGCCGCTTCTGGGAGATGCACGACTCGCTGTACGCCGACCAGGGGCGCCTGGACGACCCCCACCTGTGGCGGCGCGCTCGTGACCTGGGGCTCGAGGTCGAGCGCTTCGAGTCCGACCGGCGCTCGGAGGCGGTCCGCGAGCGGATCAGGCGGGACTTCGACAGCGGGCTGCGCGCCGGGGTGATGACCACTCCGACCCTGTTCGCGGCGGGCCGGTCGTACGCCGGGGTCCCCGAGGAGGACCTGCTCGCGCGCCTCGCCGCCGCGGCCTGACCGCTGGCCCCCCGGCACCGGGCGCCGCCCGCGCCCCCGACCTCGATCGCTACGATGGACGGCGACCTACCGAGACGAAGCAGACTCGAGCCCGCCGATCGAGACGCGGGCAGGAAAGGAAGACATGGCAGAAGCGACGCGGGTCTCCGTGGAGATCGCAGGCACGGAGATCACGTTCGAGACCGGCCGCCTGGCCAAGCAGGCCTCCGGCGCGGTGGTGATGCGCGCCGGCGACACGATGGTCCTGTGCACGGCCACTGCCGGCAACGTGAGGGACGTCGACTTCCTCCCCCTCACCGTCGACGTCGAGGAGCGGATGTACGCCGCGGGCAAGATCCCCGGCTCGTTCTTCAAGCGCGAAGGCCGCGCGGGCGAGAAGGCGACGCTGACGGCGCGCCTGATCGACCGCCCCATCCGCCCGCTCTTCCCCAAGGGCTGGAACCGCGAGACGCAGCTCGTCGCGATGCCGCAGTCGATCGACCACGTCCATCCCTACGACGTGCTCGCGATGAACGGCGCCTCCGCCGCGCTGATGATCTCCGAGATCCCCGTCCCCACGCCCGTGGGCGCGGTGCGCATCGGCAAGGTCGAGGGCAACTTCGTGCTCAACCCCTCCGAGGAGGACCTGGCCGAGGGCCTGTCCGACCTCGACCTGATCGTCGCCGGGACCGCCGAGGCCATCCTCATGGTCGAGGCGGGCGCCAACGAGGTCCCCGAGGCGGAGATCCTCGACGCGCTCGACATCGCCCACGACCAGATCAAGAAGCTGTGTGCGCTGCAGGCCGAGCTGCGCGAGAAGGCCGGCAAGGAGAAGGTGGCCGTGCAGGCGCCGCAGGTCGACTCAGAGCTCTACAACCAGATCAAGGCCGAGATGGGCGACGAGATCGACCGCGCGACCTCGGTGGAGGACAAGCTCGCCCGCCAGGACGCCACCAAGGTGGTCGAGGAGCAGATCCTCGAGCGCTACGCGCCCCAGGCCGAGCAGCTCGATGCCGCGGCCAACGCGGAGCGCCGCGCCGCCGCGCAGCTCGTCTTCGACCGGCTCGAGAAGGAGACCATCCGCGAGCGCATCGCCGTTCGCAAGGTGCGGCCCGACGGCCGCGCCGCCGACGAGATCCGCCCGATCGACATCCAGGTCGGCTACGCGCCGCGCACCCATGGGTCGGCGCTGTTCACGCGCGGGCAGACCCAGGCGCTGAGCGTCGTCGCGCTTGGCACCACGCGCGAGGAGATGCGGCTCGACACGCTAGGGCTCGAGACCTCGAAGTACTACTTCCATCACTACAACTTCCCGCCCTTCTCGGTCGGGGAGGCCGGCTTCATGCGCGGGCCCAAGCGGCGTGACATCGGCCATGGGGCGCTCGCCGAGCGGGCGCTCGTTCCGATGGTCCCGTCGATCGAGGAGTTCCCGTACACGATCCGCGTGGTCTCGGACATCCTCGAGTCCAACGGCTCGTCGTCGATGGCCAGCGTGTGCGGGTCGTCGCTGTCGCTGATGGACGCGGGCGTCCCCATCACCCACCCGGTGGCCGGCATCGCCATGGGCCTGATCAAGGAGGGCGACGACTACATCGTCCTTACCGACATCGCCGGCGTCGAGGACCACCTCGGCGACATGGACTTCAAGGTCGCCGGCACCGAGAACGGCATCACCGCCCTGCAGATGGACATCAAGATCGAGGGGGTCACGTTCGAGATCCTGCGCGACGCCCTGCAGCAGGCGCATGATGCGCGCCGGTTCATCCTCGGGGAGATGGCCGAGGCGATCGCGGCTCCGCGCGAGCAGATGTCGCCCTACGCGCCGCGCATCACCTCGGTCCAGATCGACCCGGAGAAGATCGGGCTCGTCATCGGCAAGGGTGGCGAGACGATCCGCGGCCTGCAGGAGGAGTTCGACGCCCAGATCGACGTCAACGACGAGGGCCAGGTGCTCGTGTATGCCTCAAGCGGCGAGCAGGCCGACGCGCTGGCCGACCGCATCCGGACGATGACCAAGGAGGTCGAGGTCGGCGACGCCTTCGCCGGCAAGGTGGTCAAGACGACCACGTTCGGCGCGTTCGTCGAGCTGGCCAAGGGCACCGATGGCCTTCTGCACATCTCGAACATCGCGCCGGGCCGGCGCATCGACACCGTCGAGGACGTTCTCAACAAGGGCGACGAGGTCGACGTCAAGGTGGTCGAGGTCGACCGCGAGCGCGGCCGCATCGGCCTGCGGCTCGCCGACGATCCCGACATCGTCGGCAAGTCGGCCGAGGAACTGGCTTCCGTGGGCAGCGGTGACCGCGGCCCGCGCGGGGGCCGCGACGGCCGCGGCGGCCGGGGCGGGCGTGACCGCGAACGCGACCGCGGGCCGCGCGGCTCGGGCCGGCCGCGCCACCGCGATCCCGATCGCGCCTAGGGCGCCTTGCCCAACGACCACCGGCTGACCGAGCTGGACACCGGGGTGCGGGTCGTCACGGAGGCGATGCCCTCCGTGCGATCCGCCGCCCTCGGATTCTGGATCGGCACCGGCTCGCGAGTGGAGGGCGAGGGCCAGTCCGGGCTGTCGCACCTGCTCGAGCACCTGCTCTTCCGCGGCGCGTCGGGCTACGGCTCGCTCGAGATCGACCAGATCTTCGACGCCATGGGCGCCGAGATCAACGCGGGCACCGGCAAGGAGACGACCTCGCTTTACTCACGCGTGCTCGATGTCCATCTCGAGCGCGCCTTCGACGTCATGGCCGACATGGTGTGGCTCCCGTCGCTGCAGGAGGTCGACGCCGAGCGCGCGGTCGTGCTCGAGGAGATCGCCATGTACGAGGACGACCCGCAGGACAAGATCTTCGACGTCCTCGGGGCGGCGGTGTTCGCCGGCGACCCGCTCGGCCGGGCAATCATCGGCCGGCCCGAGGTCATCCGCGACACCCCGGTGGACGCGATCCGCGCCTTCCACCGCTCGCGCTATCGGCCCGACAACGTCGTCGTGGCGGCGGCCGGCTCGGTCGAGCACGAGCGGCTGGTGGAGCTCGTCGCGGCGTCGGTGCCAGGCGACGAGCGGGCGGGCGACCCGGCCCCGCGCGGCGCGTCTGCCTCGGCACCGGAGGTGCGCTTCGAGCGCAAGGAGACCGAGCAGTACCACGTCTGCCTTGGCGGCACGGGGATCGCCCGTGACGACGATCGCCGCTTCGCCCTGCGCGTACTCGACAACATCCTCGGCGGCACGTCGTCGTCGCGCCTGTTCCAGGAGGTGCGCGAGAAGCGCGGGCTGGCCTACTCCGTCTACACCTTCCTGAACCACTACGCGGGCACCGGGCAGGTCGGCCTGTACCTGGGCACGCGCGCCGACAACCTGGCCGAGGCGCTCGCCGTCGTCGGGGCCGAGCTCGAGCGCGTGGCGGACGATCCGGCGACCCAGGACGAGCTCGAGCGCTCGAAGGAGAACGTCAAGGGCCGTGTCGTGCTCTCGCTCGAGTCGACCGGCACGCGGATGAACCGGCTCGGCTCGTCGGTGCTCACCGACGTGCCCGTGCTCGGCATCGACGACGTCATCGAGCGCATCGACGCGGTCACCCTCGACGACCTGCGGCAGCTCGCCGCCGAGCTGTGGCCGGTTCGGCGCCTGTCGGCGGCGGGCATCGGGCTCGACCCCGACGTGTTCGGCGAGGCGATCGCGCCCCTTGGGCTCACCGGGACGCTCGTGGCGGCGGCGGCGTGATCGGCGTCGCCGTCTCCGGCGCCGCGGGGCGCATGGGGCAGGCGGTGTGCGAGGCGGTTCAGGCGGCCGACGACCTGGACCTGGTCGGCCGCGCCGACCCGTCGCTCGGCCGCGACCTGGCCGAGGTGCTCGGCGAGGCCGAGGTCGTCGTGGACTTCACCACGCCCGAGGCGGCGCCGCACAACGTGCGCCAGTGCCTGGCCGAGGGGGTGCACGTGGTGGTGGGGACGACCGGCTGGGAGCTGGACGAGATCGAGGGCCTGACCGGCGCCAACGTGTTCGTGGCGCCCAACTTCGCCATCGGGGCGGTGCTGATGATGCGGTTCGCGGCGGAGGCGTCGCGGCACATGGCCAAGGCCGAGATCGTCGAGCTCCACCACGACCGCAAGCTCGACGCCCCTTCAGGCACCGCGGCGCGCACAGCGGCGTTGATGGAGGGGGAGGTGCCGGTCCACTCCGTCCGGCTGCCAGGCCTCGTCGCCCACCACGAGGTCATCTTGGGGGACGTCGGGCAGACCCTGACGATTCGCCACGACTCGCTGGACCGCAGCTCATTCATGCCGGGGGTGCTGCTGGCGGTGCGAAAGGTCGGCTCGCTCGACCATTCGCCGGTTGTGGGACTCGAGCATTTCCTGTGATTTAGTAGGCAACCCGCGACAGGAGAGAGCGATGGGCTTCCTTGACAAGGCCAAGCAGCTCGCCGACCAGGCGCAGCAGAAGCTGGACGAGGTCCAGAAGGACTTCAACAAGCAGTCGACCGGCCAGCAGCAGCAGGGCGATGCCCCCGCCGTTGAGTACGACAAGCATGGCCGCCCGATCCAGCCGGCTGAGCCCGAGGCGCCGGTCGCGCCGCCGGCCGCCGGGCAGCCCGCTCCGCCGCCGCAGGCCGCACCGCCCGGCGAGCCCGCGCAGGCGGCCGAGCCGGCTCCGCCGCCCCAGGCCGCACCCCCGACCACTCCTGCGCCGGCGCCGAGCGCGTCCGAGGACGAGAGGGACGACGACGATCCTGGCGCTCCGCCCAAGATGACCTCCGGAGACCCGCTGGCGGGCTAACGGCGCGGTGAAGACCGGCGAACGGGCGCGACCGAGATCCTGGGCGATCTGAAGTAGCCTGAGGGCCATGGCCGATCTCGGCGCCATCCTGACCGCATCGGTTACCCCCTTCGCGCCCGACGGCCGCGTCGACGAGGACGCGGCGGTACGCCTGTGGCGGCACCTGCTCGACCACGGCTCGCACGGGATCGTCGTGGGTGGGACCACGGGCGAGGCGGCGACCCTGACCGACGAGGAGCACGTCGCCCTGGTGGCGCTCGCGGTGTCCGAGGTCGGCGATCGCGGCACGGTGATCGCCGGTGCCGGGTCGAACGACACCCGCCACGCGGTCGAGCTGACCGAGCAGGTCGACGAGGCCGGCGCCGACGCCATCCTGTCGGTGGCGCCGTACTACAACAAGCCCAACCGGCGAGGGATCGTGGCCCACTTCCGCGAGATCGCACGCGCCACCGACATCCCGATCCTCCTCTACAACATCCCTTCGCGATGCGCGCTCAACATGCCTCCCGACCTGCTGGCCGAGCTGGCCCAGATCGACGGCATCGTGGGGGTAAAGCAGGCCAACGACGACGAGCTTGGGCCGATCGACGGCCTGCAGGTCTACGCCGGAAACGACGCGGTGCTCGCGCGGACCCTGGACTTCGGCGGCGCCGGGGGCATCCTCGTCTCCAGCCACATCGTCGGCGACGAGATGCGGCGGATGGTCGACGAGCCCGACCGCCGGGCCGAGATCGACGCGTCGCTGCGCGACGTCTACGACGCCATGTTCGTCACCGCGAGCCCCGCTCCCGTCAAGGCGGCGCTCAACCTGCTCGGCCACGACGTCGGCGGGCTGCGCCTGCCGCTGGTCGAGTGCGACGACCGCGAGCTCGCGGTGGTGCGGTCGGTGCTCGAGGCGCACGGACTGCTCGAGCCGGCGCGCGCGTGACGAAACTGAGGGTCCTGCCCCTGGGCGGGTTGGGGGAGATCGGGAAGAACATGCTGGTCGTCGAGCTCGACGGCCGAATCGTGCTCGTCGACGTCGGCCTGCGCTTCCCGACCGCGGAGATGCTAGGCATCGACCTCGTCCTGCCGGACTTCTCCTACCTGCGCGACCGCGTCGACGACCTCGAGGCGATCGTCGTCACCCACGGCCACGAGGACCACGTGGGGGCCCTGCCCTGGGTGCTGCGGGAGCTCGGCCAGGACCGCGTCCCGATCGTCTACGGCGGGCGGCTGACGATGGCGATGGCGCGCTCCAAGCTCGACGAGCACAAGCTCACCGAGACCCCGCTCGAGCAGCTCGACCCCGGCCAGCGCGTGGCGCTCGGCCCGTTCGAGCTCGAGCTCGTGCACATGACCCACTCGATCCCGGACTCGGTCGCGGTCGCGCTGCACACCGAGCTCGGCACCGTGCTGGTCACCGGGGACTACAAGTTCGACCAGACCCCGGTCGACGGCCGGCCGGCCGACGTCTCGCGCCTGGCCGCGCTCGGCGTTGAGGACCTCCTCCTGCTCTGCGGCGACTCCACCAATGCCGACCGCCCCGGCTTCTCGCCGAGCGAGTCGGTGGTCGGCCCCCACCTCGAGGAGGCGTTCGGCCGTTGCGACGGTCGCATCATCGTGACCTCCTTCGCATCGAACATCCATCGCGTCCAGCAAGTGGTCGACGCCGCGCAGCAGCTCGGGCGCAAGGTGGCGCTCATCGGGCGCTCGATGCGCAAGAACGTGAACATCGGGCGCTCGCTCGGCCATATCGAGATCCCCGAGGGGATGCTGCTGCAGACGCGCGAGATCGACGACTTCCCGGACCACAAGCTCGTCGTCATCTCCACCGGCTCCCAGGGGGAGCCGTTGTCGGCGCTGCGCCGCATGGCCCACCACGACCATCCGGCGGTCAAGCTCCACGACGGCGACACGGTGATCTTCTCCGCCACGCCGGTGCCGGGCAACGAGCGGGCGGTCAACGAGACGATCGACCGCCTCTACCACATCGGCTGCGACGTCCTGACCAGCCGCGACGCGCCGATCCACGCCTCCGGCCACGGCTACGCGGAGGAGCTCAAGCTCATGCTCAACCTCGTTCAGCCGCGCTACTTGATGCCGGTGCACGGCGACTACAAGCGCATCCGCCTGCACGCCGACCTGGCCGAGGCCGTCGGCATGCACCCGGACGCCATCTTCGAGGGCGAGAACGGGCTGCCGCTGGAGATCGACGAGGGCGGGGCGCGGTTCGGGACGCGCGAGCGCGCAGGCGTGGTGTTCGTCGACGGCGTCGACCTCGGCGACCCGGCGGACGCCGCCCTGCGTGACCGGCGGATGCTCTCGGCCGACGGCATCTTCATCGTCGTGGCGACGATCTCCGAGCAGGACGGCAAGCAGGTGGTGCCGGCCGAGGTCATGTTCCGCGGCGTCCCGTTCCTGGAGGAAGTCGACGGCGTGGTCGACGACATCCGCGACGCGGTCGACGTGTCGCTCGCGCGCGCGGCCGACGAGGACGTGCGTGAGATCGACCTGCTGCAGCAGTACCTGCACGACGACATCGCGGCCTTCGTCTACGAGCGCCTGCGCCGTCGCCCGATGGTGCTGCCGGTCGTGGTGGAGGTCTAGGCGCTGCCTGCGCTGTTCTTCTACGACCTGAACTCGCCGTACGCCTACCTTGCGGCGGAGCGCATCGACGACCTGCTCGACGTCGAGTGGGTGCCGGTGCTGGTCGGAGCGATGTTCAAGGCCGCCGGGCGCAGCTCGTGGGGGCTGGGCCCGGGGCGCGCCGACGGCATCAGGAAGATCGAGCGCCGCGCCGCCGAGCGGGGACTGCCGCCGCTGCGCTGGCCCGAGCCGTGGCCGGGGAACAGCCTGATGGCCATGCGCGCCGCCGTCTTCGGCGGCAAGCCGTTCGCGCGCGAGGCGTTCCGCGTGCACTTCGTCGACGGACGCACGCTCGACGATCCGGCGTCGGTCGTGCTCGCCGCCGAGCGGGCCGGGCTCGATCCGGGCGCGGTCCTGGAGGCCACGCAGGACCCGGCGATCAAGGTCGCCCTCCGGGCCAACACCGACCGGGCGCTCGCCCTTGGAGCCTTCGGCGTGCCCACCGTGGTGGTGGAGGGCAAGGTCATCTGGGGCGACGACCGGCTCGAGGAGGCGGTGCGCTGAGCGAAGAACCGACGCTCACCTTCTCGTCCGCGGAGGCGTGGCGCGCGTGGCTCGAGGAGCACCACGCCGACCCCGCAGGCGTGTGGTTGAAGATCGCCAAGAAGGGCCGCGGCATCGAGACCGTCACCCACGCGGAGGCGCTCGAGGAGGCGCTGTGCTTCGGCTGGATCGACGCCGTGCGCCACGCCCACGACGAGGACTACTTCCTCCAGCGCTTCGTGCCGCGGCGGCCGAGGAGCAAGTGGTCACAGGTCAACCGCGACAAGGTCATGGCGCTGACCGAAGCCGGGCGGATGCACCCGGCCGGACTGGCCGAGGTCGAGCGGGCGAGGGCCGACGGCCGCTGGGACGCCGCCTACGCGCCGCAGAGCCAGGCAACCGTGCCCGCCGACCTGCAGGCCGAGCTTGACGCCCGGCCCAAGGCCAGGGCAACCTTCGCCACCCTCAAGAGCCAGAACCGCTACGCGATCCTCTATCGCCTGCGCGACGCCAAGCGGCCCGAGACGCGCGCCCGCCGCCTGCAGCAGTTCGTCGAGATGCTGGAGCGCGGCGAGACGCCCTATCCCCAGTGAGCCGCCTCGGGGCCTAGCTGCCGACGGAGACGGGTTCGAGCGCCGGCTCATGCGCCGGCGACGCCGCCGGGAGCCGCACCACGAAGCGCGCGCCGCCGCCGTCGGGCGACTCGAGCCGGACCGACCCGCCGTGCGCCTCGGCCACCGCGCGGACGATCGCCAGGCCGAGCCCGGACGAGCCGGCGCGGTCGCCGCCGCCACGGACGAAGCGCTCGAACACGTGGGGGGCGAGGTCGGCCGGGACCCCGGGCCCGTCGTCGGCCACCGCCAGCTCGACCTCGCCGTCGTCCCGTGCGACCGTGGCGTGGATGTGCGTGCCGGGCGGCGTGTGGCGGATCGCGTTGGCCATGAGGTTGGAGGCCATCCGCACCAGCTCGTCGCGCGCCCCGTGGACGATCGCCTCCTCGGCGTCGACGGCGATCTCGTGCCCGTCGGCGATCGGCTCGAGCTCGGCGGCGGCGTCCATGACCACGCCGGCGAGGTCGGTGGGCGTCCGGGCCGACACGCGCCCGGCGTCGGTGCGGGCGAGCAGCAGCAGGTCGGCCACCAGCCGCCGCATCCGCTTGGTCGAGCGCAAGGCCGACTCCGCGGTGTCCTTCTCCTCGCCCTCGAGCATCATCGAGAGCAGCTCGAGGTTGGCGAGCACGCTGGTCAGCGGGGTGCGCAGCTCGTGCGAGATGTCAGCAATGAACCGGCGCTGGCGCTCGAGCATCGCCTCGGTCTGAGCCCGTGACTGGTCCAGCGCCGCCAACATGCCCTCGAGCGTGCGCGCCAGCTCGGCGACCTCGTCCTCGGCCTCGGGGTGGGGCACCTCGAGCGAGGGGTCGCGCGTGCGCTCGATCTCGCCCGCCACACGGGTCAGCTCGGCGATCGGCCGCATCGCCCGACGCGCCACGAACAGGCCGGCGAGCAGGGCGAGCGCCCCACCGCCGAGGACGCCGAGTGCGAGCAGCAGCCGCACCCGCGCAACGGTGCGGTCGACGTTGGACAGCGGCCGCGCGTACTGGATGATCGCGCTCTCACCGGCCAGCAGCTGGGCTGGGCGCGCCTCGACGCGGTAGCCCAGCACGTTGTCGGTCGCGCGGGTCGGCACGCCGAGGTTGGGCGCGTGGTTGGTCTGGCAGAGGACCTGGCCGTTGGCGCGGATGACCCGGATGACCGCGTTCTCGGCGCCGGCATAGGTGCCCAGGTCGGGCCCGACGCAGCCCGGCCGGCCCGTGCGCGGGTCGATCTTGTACTCGAGGCGGTCGGCGAGGTCGTTGGCGGCCAGGCGCGTCTGCTCGTCGAAGTCGTCACGGATGCGCTGGATGGTCAGCGCGCCGACGACGAGCGCAAAGCCGCACAGGATCACCAGCGTCAGGACGGCCGAGCCGCCAGCGAGGCGCCAGCGGACCGGGACGCGCCTATACGCGGAGTACGTAGCCTGCGCCGCGGATCGTGTGGAGGAGCCGAGGCTCACCACCCGCTTCGAGCTTCCTTCTCAGGTTGGAGACGAACACCTCGATCGTGTTGGTCTGGGAGAAGGGGTCGTACCCCCAGACCTCGTCGAGCAGCCGCTGCCGCGAGATCACGAGCCGCTCGTTGCGCATGAGGTACTCGAGCAGCTCGAACTCTCGCTGGGTTAAATCGATCGGCCGCTCGCCGCGATGGACCTCGTGCGTGTCGGGGTTGAGCGAGAGGTCCCCAACGACGAGCGCGGCCGACCCGCGGGGCGGGCGGCGGCGCAGGAGCGCGCGCAGGCGGGCGAGGAGCTCCTGGCGCTCGAACGGCTTGACCAGGTAGTCGTCGGCGCCGGCGTCGAGCCCCTCCACGCGGGCGTCGACCGCGTCGCGGGCGGTAAGGATGAGGATCGGCACGTCGCCGCGCTCGCGCAAGTGGCGGGCCACGTCCATGCCGTCGACCGTGGGCAGGCCGAGGTCGAGCACCACGAGGTCGGGATTGAAGCCATCGGCCTCGGCGAGGGCGGACTCGCCGTCGCCGGCGATCCGGACCTCGTAGCCCTCCATGCGCAGCGA
>JBJMKX010000107.1:0-10694 GCA_045805605.1 Solirubrobacteraceae bacterium | reverse complement strand
ACCTTCCTGCGCGACATCTGCGGCTGCGAGATGGCCTGGTCGGCGGAGTCGGTGATCGAGGAGCAGATCGCGCGGATCAGGGAGCAGGTGGGCGACGGAAAGGTGATCTGCGGGCTGTCCGGCGGGGTGGACTCGTCGGTGGCGGCGCTGCTGACCTACCGGGCGGTGGGCGACCAGCTGACCTGCGTGTTCGTCGACCACGGGCTGATGCGCAAGAACGAGGGCAACCAGGTCGTGGCCGCGTTCAGGGACCAGTTCAAGGTGCCGTTGATCGCGGTGGACGCGGAGGAGCGCTTCCTCGCGCGGCTGGCCGGGGTGACCGACCCGGAGCGCAAGCGCAAGATCATCGGCGAGGAGTTCATCCGCGTCTTCGAGGAGGAGGCAGCGAGGATCAAGGCGCGCGAGGGCGGCGTTCGGTTCCTCGTCCAGGGCACGTTGTACTCGGACGTGATCGAGTCCGGCGGCGGCACGGGCGCGGCGACCATCAAGTCCCACCACAACGTCGGGGGGCTCCCGGACGACCTCGAGTTCGAGCTGATCGAGCCGCTGCGGGCGCTGTTCAAGGACGAGGTGCGAGCGGTGGGCGCCGAGCTGGGGCTGCCCCAACGACTGGTGTGGCGCCAGCCCTTCCCGGGGCCTGGACTGGCGATCCGCATCGTCGGGGGCGAGGCGACCCGCGAGCGCCTCGACACTCTGCGCGACGCCGACGCGATTCTCCAGGACGAAATTCGCAACGCGGGCCTGTATCGGGAGCTGTGGCAGTCGTTCTGCGTCCTGCCTGACGTCCGCACGGTCGGCGTCCAGGGCGACGAGCGCACCTACGGCAACGTGGTGGTCATCCGCGCGGTGACCTCCGACGACGCGATGACGGCCGACTGGGCGCGCCTGCCCTACGACCTGCTCGAGCGCATCGCCTCGCGGATGATCAACGAGATCCGCGAGGTCAACCGGGTGGTGCTGGACATCACGTCCAAGCCTCCCGGCACCATCGAGTGGGAGTGAGCCGCGCAGGTCGGGTTTCGCCGCGGCGTTCGGCGGGGATCCTCTTGCCGCCGTGACCATCGCGCTGATCGCGATCATCATCCTCGTGCTCGCCGTGACGTGGGGGGTCGAGTTGCGGCGCCTGGTCGCCGACCTTCGCGCGCGCCTCCGCGACGAACGCGCGATCGGCAGCTAGCTCGAGGTGGCGTCTCGGGTGTTCTCGGCCTGGCGGCCTGACGGCGCTCAGCTCCGCTGAGGTAGTTGCGCGGGCAGCGGGTGCCATCTATGGTCGCCCCGATCGAGGGTCGTCCCTAGGAAGGGAGAGAGAGATGGTGACCGCGAGCTCCGGCGAGTGGACGCTCGGCATTGTCCTTGGCGTGGTCGTGATCCTCGTCGCCGCGGCGATCGTCATCACGATCGTGGTGCTCGCGGCGCGAATCTCCCGCCAGGCCAAGACCGCCGAGGACGCCGTCGGCATCCTGCGCGAGCAGACGGCGCAGCTCGGCGGCATCGCGCGGATCAACGACTCGGGCGTGCGCATCCTGCACTCCGCGCGCGCCCTCCGGAAGGTGGCGGTGGGCAAGTGAGCGGCAACGAGTTCTGGACGCTCGCCCTCGTCATCGGGCTCGCGGCCGCGCTCATCGTCGCCGTCCTGCTGATCGTGCTGGTGATGAACGTCAGGCGCATCGACCGCTCGGTCGAAGGCCTGCTAGAAGTGGCGACCGGCGTCGCAAGAAATACGGCGTCCATCCCTGAGCTGCAGGCGACAGCCCCCGTCCTGGCCGCGATCGTCGACGAGGCGGTGGTCCAGGACGGTTACATGAACGGCCTCACGGACGGGTTCGACGGCAAATGAGCGAACACGACACCCTCATCCTGCTCAGCGTCATCCTCGCCGTGGTCGTCGTGGCGGTGCTGGCGGTGGCGCTGATCGTGGTACGCCAGGGCCTCGAGCGGATTTCGCGGGGCCTGGCCACGCTCGCCGGCGCTCTCGAGACGGTGGAGTCCGAGCACCTGCGTGGGCTGGAGCCCTCGGTCAAGGCGATCAACGCCCAGTTCGACACCATCGTGGGCGCCTTCCCCGGCATCGCGCGCAAGGCGGCGATGGTTGCCGAGAGGAGGCCACGATGACGCTCTTCTGGATCGGGAGCCTCGCGCTCCTGCTCATCGTCCTGCCAGTGGTGATCCTGCTGCTGGGCTCCGTGCTGACGCAGGCCCGGAGCATCGTGCCGAGCGTGGAGCGGATCGCCTCGGTGACCGCGGCCGGGTCCAAGGATCTCGACGCCGTGCCGCTTTTGCTCACCACCCAGGAGCAGGTCAAGGCGACCGTCGGGTTGGTCGCCGGCTACGGCGACTCGCTCGACGTCATTCTGGACGATGCGGAGGAGGCCAAGCGGTGAGCGGCCCGGCTGTCGTGATGCTCGTGGCCGTCGTCCTGATCGTGCTGGCGCTCGTGTACTACCTCCTCTCGACCATCGTCGCGCTGCGCAAGATCACCGTCGGTCTGGACACGGTGATCGGGAACGTGGGCGGGATCCTCGAGAAGACCACGCCGGTCAACGACGTAGTCGACGACATCAACCGCAATCTCGACGCCGGCGTCGCCCTGCTCGAAGGCCTGCTGGTGAAGAAGGCGGGCCTGCCGGACGCGATGGGCCTTGTCGAAGGCCTCTACCCGGGCGCGGCCGCGCAGGGGCTGCGCAACTTCCCCGAGAGCAGGGACGTCGTACCGCCCCGGATCGGCGAGGTCTACACGCGCGGCACGCTCACCCTGGCCCGGCTCGGGCGCGAGGCCCCGATCGCGCTGGGCAACCCGGCGGGCCCGGCGCTGCGCGACATCGAACGCGGCAGCCGCCAGGCGCGGCTGCTCTACCCCGAGGGGCGCCCGGACCGGGCCGAGCACCTGCCCCGATCGCCGGTCATCGGCAGCGACAGCCCCGTGCAGTACGAGCAGCGCGACGACGTCGGCAAGCCGCGCAAGCGCATGTCCGAGCAAACGCGGACGCCGCCCCCCAGCGGCGGGCGTTCGCCCGCTCTCTGAAAGGAGCGCCGTGCAGACCCCAGCCGCCTTCGAGTACGAGCGCGCGACCAGCGTCGAGGGCGCCATCGCCGCGCTCAAGGAGCGGGGGAGCGGCGCGCGCGTCGTTGCAGGCGGCCACAGCCTCATCCCAATGATGAAGCTCCGTCTGGCCACGCCGTCACACCTCGTCGACATCAATGACCTCGCCGAGCTCGACTACATCCGCGACGAGGGTGACGAGGTCCGGATCGGCGCGCTGACCCGCCACGTCGACCTGCTGCGCTCCGACCTTCTCGCCGACCGCTTCCCGATCTTCCGCGACGCCGAGCAGGTGATCGCGGACCCGGTCGTCCGCAACCGCGGCACGATCGGCGGCTCGCTTTGCCAGGCGGACGCGGCCGAGGACCTCTCAGCGGTCTGTGCGGCGCTGAAGGCGCGGGTGGTGATCCGCGGCGGCGACGGGGAGCGCGTCGTCGCCATGGACGACTTCCACGTCGGGCCGTACATGACGGCCGTCGGCGACGGCGAGCTGCTGACCGAGATCCGCCTCGCGGTGCGGCCCGGGGCAGGCAGCGCTCACGAGAAGGTCGAGCGGCGTGCGGGCGACTGGGCGATCGCGGCGGCGTCGGCCGCGGTCTGGATGGAAGGCGCGACGATCGCCGACGCCGGCATCGCGCTCGCCGCCGTCGGGCTCACCACCATCCACCTCGGCCGCGCCGAGGAGCTCCTCCGCGGTAAGGCCCCGGACGACGATCTCTTCGCGCAGGTCGCGCAGATCGCCTCCGAGGACTGCTCGCCGATGGCCGATGGCCGCGGCCCCGTGGACTACAAGCGCCACCTGGCGGGCGTCCTCGCCACGCGCGCCCTGACCCGAGCGACCACACGCGCGCTGCACCGGGAGGTCTGACCGATGAACGTGACGATGAGCGTCAACGGACAGCGCGTCACTCGTGATGTCGAGCCGCGCCAGCTCCTCGTGCACTTCCTGCGGGACACGCTGGATCTCACCGGCACCCATTGGGGCTGTGACACCTCCAACTGCGGCGCGTGCGTCGTGCTCATGGACGGCAAGCCGCTGAAGTCGTGCACGGCGCTGGCGGCGATGTGCGAGGGGCACGAAATCCGGACCGTCGAATCCTTGGAGGTCGATGGCAGGCTCGACCCCGTCCAGCAGGGCTTCCACGAGCACCATGCCCTGCAGTGCGGGTTTTGCACACCGGGGATGATCATGACCGCGCGAGGCCTGCTCGACGAGAACCCCAATCCAACCGAGGAGGAGATACGCGTGGCGATCTCCGGCGGCATCTGCCGCTGCACCGGCTACAAGAACATCGTCGCCGCCATCCGCTGGGCGGCGGAGAACGACGCCCCCGCGCGCCAGGAGGTCTCCGGATGACGACCACCGCCGATCGACCGATCGGCTTCGGCCGGCTAAAGCGCAAGGAGGATGCGCGCTTCATCCGCGGGCAAGGCATCTACCTGGACGACATCAAGCTCCCAGGCATGCTGCACGGGGCGATCCTGCGCAGCCCGTACGCGCACGCCAAGATCGTCTCGATCGACACGTCGCGCGCCCTCGCGCACCCCAACGTCGCCGCTGTGGTCACCGCCAAGGACCTCGAGACCCTCGGGCTGGCCTGGATGCCGACGATCTCGTACGACACGCAGGCGGTGCTGGCCGGCGACAAGGTCCGCTTCCAGGGCCAGGAGGTCGCGTTCGTCATCGCAACCGACGAGTATTCGGCCGACGACGCCCTCGCGCTCATCGACGTCGAATACGAGCCCCTCCCCGCCGTGGTCAACGCGCGCAAGGCGCTCGACCCGGAAGCGCCGCTCATCCGCGACGACAAGTCGGGCCAGCGCGACAATCTGGCCAGCCCGACCTGGGAAGCGGGCGACAAGGAGGCGACCGACAGGGCGTTCGCCGAGGCGGACACGGTCGTGAGCCGGGACATCATCTATCCGCGCTGCCACCCGGCGCCCCTGGAGACGTGCGGGATGATCGCCGACTTCAATCCCGAGACCGGCCAGCTCGACATCTACAACGGCAACCAGGCGCCGCATGCGCATCGCACCGTCTACGCGCATGTCGCCGGCCTGGCGGAGCACATGATCCGCATCAAGTGCAACGACATCGGCGGCGGGTTCGGCAACAAGGTCCCCGTCTATCCGGGCTACGTGTGCGCGATCGCCGGCTCGATCGTGGCGGGCAAGCCGGTCAAGTGGGTTGAGAACCGCTCCGAGAACCTGATGTCCACCGGCTTTGCGCGCGACTACGTCATGCGCGCGGATATCTGCTCCAAGGACGGCAAGATCACCGGACTGCGCGTCGACACCATCGCCGACCACGGCGCCTTCGACAGCACCGCCCAGCCGACGAAGTTCCCGGCCGGGTTCTTCCACATCGTCTGCGGCTCATACGACCTGCAGGCCGCCCACGTGCAGGTCAAGGCGGTCTACACCAACAAGGCTCCGGGCGGCGTGGCCTACCGCTGTTCGTTCCGCATCACCGAGGCCGTCTATCTCGTCGAGCGGATGGTCGACGCGCTCGCGATGGAGATGAAGGTCGACCCGGTAGAGCTGCGCATGGGCAGCTTCATCGCGCCCGAGCAGTTCCCGTACGAGACCACCACCGGTTGGACGTACGACTCCGGCGACTACGCCAAGGCGATGCGGGTCGCGATGGACATGGCCGGGTACGAGGACCTGCGCCGCGAGCAGGCGGAGAAGCGGGCGCGCGGCGAGCTCATGGGCATCGGCGTCTCCTTCTTCACCGAGGGCGTCGGCGCCGGACCGCGCAAGCACATGGACATCCTCGGCCTGGCCATGAACGATGGCGCCGACCTGCGCGTGCACGGCAACGGCAAGGCGGTCGTGTCCATCAGCGCCCAGACCCAGGGACAGGGCCACGAGACCACCTTCGCCCAGATCGTCGCCGAGGAGCTCGGCATACCGCCCGAGGACGTCGAGGTGCGCCACGGCGATACCGACCGCTCCCCCTATGGTCTGGGCACGTACGGCAGCCGCTCGACGCCGGTCTCGGGCGGCGCGGTCGCCGTGGTCTCGCGCAAGGTGCGCGACAAGGCGCGCCTGATCGCCTCGACGATGCTCGAGACGCGCCCTGAGGACCTCGCCTGGGAGAAAGGGCGCTGGTACGTCAAGGGTGATCCGGAGAAGGGGGCGATGATCGAGGACATCGCCGCCCGCGCCTATAGCGGCGACCCCATGCCCGAGGGCATGGAGGGCGGCCTCGACGCTCAGGTCATCTACGACCCGCCCAACCTCACCTATCCCTATGGCGCCTATCTCGCCGTCGTCGACGTCGACAACGACACGGGTCACGTGAAAGTCCGCCGCTTCGTCGCCGTCGACGATTGCGGCGTGCGCATCAACCCGATGGTCGTCGAGGGCCAGATCCACGGCGGCCTGGCCGAGGGCATCGGCATCGCGCTGATGGAGGTCCTCACCTTCGACGAGGAGGGCAACTGCCTGAACTCGTCCTTCATGGACTACCTCATCCCGACCTCGCTGGAGACTCCGGACTTCGAGCTCGGCGAGACGGTCACGCCGTGCCCCCACCATCCGCTGGGCGCCAAGGGCGTGGGAGAGTCGCCGAACGTCGGGTCGCCGCCGGCGATCGTCAACGCGGTCATCGACGCCCTGCACGAGACCCACGGCGTCGACCACATCGACATGCCCTGCACCCCGGCCCGGGTGTGGGCGGCGATGCAGGGGCGCCCCGAGCCGCCGCAATGACGGTCACCGGCGAGGCGGCCGGCGAAGTCCGCGCCCTCGTCCCCGACGTCGAGACCCTCGCCCGGCGGCTGGCCGCTGTCGACTACCTGGTCGACGAGGGTCTCGCGATGTCGCTGTTCCTGAGCGTGCGTCTGCCCCAGCCGCTGCTGCTCGAGGGCGAGGCGGGGGTGGGGAAGACCGAAGCGGCCAAGGCGCTCGCCCTCGCGCTCGACACGCCGCTCTTGCGGCTGCAGTGCTACGAGGGAATCGACGCAGCCGAGGCGCTGTACGAGTGGAACTACCCGAAGCAACTGCTGAGCATCCGCCTCGCCGAGGCAGGGGGGCAGGCGCTCGAGGAGGCCGACCTGTTCGGCTCCGACTACCTCATCCGCCGGCCGCTGCTGCGCGCGCTCGAGCATCCGGGACCGCGCCCGGCGGTCCTCCTCATCGACGAGGTCGACCGCGCCGACGACGACTTCGAGGCCTTCCTGCTCGAGCTGCTCGCGGACGCCAGCGTCACGATTCCCGAGATCGGCACGATCCGGGCCACCCACGCGCCGGCAATCGTGCTCACCTCCAACCGCACGCGCGACCTGCACGATGCGGTCAAGCGGCGCTGCCTGTATCACCGGATCCCGTACCCGTCGCCCGAGCGCGAGGTCGAGATCGTGCGTCGGCGGGTCAAGGGCGCGTCGGAGGTCCTGGCCGTCCAGGTGGCCGGCGCGGTGGCGCGGATGCGCGAGGCCGACGTGCAGAAGCCGCCGGGCATCGCGGAGGCGATCGACTGGGTGGCGGCGCTCAGCCTGCTCGGGGTCGAGCGCCTGGACGCAGCGACGGTGGAGGAGACCATGGGCGCCGTGCTCAAGTACGACGAGGACCAGGAGGTGATCCGGGCGGCCGGCCTCGACCAGCTCGTACGCAGCGAATGATCGAGACCATCCACCTCGACCTCCCGCCGCTCGTCGGCGCCTTCAGCCGGCGTCTGAATGCCGCTGGCGTGCCGGTCACGCCGGCGCGGGCGGCAGACCTGGCCCGGGCTCTGACGCTGGTGCGGCCGATCTCGCGCCGGCGGCTGTACTGGACGGCGCGCGCCGTGGTGGTGACGGACGAGTTGCAGGTGCCGGCCTTCGACGCCGTCTTCGCCGGTATCTTCGGCGGCCAGCGCCCGCCGGGCGAATCCCATGATGCCCCGACCCTCGTCGAGCTCAGCCCGCAGGAGGCGCCCGGGAGCACGGCGGCGCGGGACGGCGACGCCGAGCTCGATGTGCCGGTGCGGCTAGCCAGCGACGACGAGGTCCTGCGCACGAAGTCCTTCGATGCGCTGGAGCCGCACGAGCTCGCCGAGCTCCAGCGGCTCATGTCCGAGCTCGAGCTGGCGGCGCCGCAACGCCGGACCCGGCGCTACGAGCGCCGCCGGCACGGCGACCGCATCGACCTGCGGCGGACACTGCGCGGCAGCCTGCGCACCGGCGGCGATCCCATCCGGCTCGCGCGCCGCCGCCGGCGCGTCCTGCGGCGCCGGCTGGTGCTGCTGTGCGACATCTCGGGCTCGATGGAGCCCTATGCACGCGCCTACCTGCAGTTCCTGGTTGTGGCGGGCAGCGCGCCAAACGGGGAGGCGTTCGCGTTCGCGACGCGGCTGACGCGCCTGACCCGTGCGCTGCGGTCCCGCAGCCCCGAGCTCGCCATCCAGCGCGCCGCCGCGGAGGCGCCGGACTGGTCGAGCGGGACGCGGATCGGCGATGCCCTGCGCGAGTTCAACGACCGGCACGGACGGCGGGGCATGGCCAGGGGCGCCGTGGTGGTAATCCTGTCGGACGGCTGGGAGCGGGGCGACCCCGCGCTGGTGGGGCGGGAGCTGCAGCGCCTGCGGCGCCTGGCTCACCGCATCGTCTGGGTCAACCCTCGCGTGGGCGCCGGCGCATCCCTGCGCGCCGGCGGCATGGTGGCGGCGCTGCCGCACCTCGACGCCCTCGTCAGCGGACACAGCTTCGACGCACTGCGCGAGGTCATCGACGCGATCGGCGGCAAGGACTTCCCGGCGCGCGCCGACGAGCCCGAGGAGGACGAGCCGTGGCCCAGCGCCACTCCGGTGGCGGGCAGCTCGGTCGGCATGCCCAGCGGCTACGGGCCGAGCCGAGGCAACACCACGCCGGGCTGGGTGACCGACGAGTGAGCGAGCAAGCGACGAAGACCTGCATCTACCCCGGCTGCGACCGCCCCGCGGTGCCGCCGCACCCGCTGGGTGGTCCCCGGCCGGCGTTCTGCGATCGGGAGGACCACAACGCGCTGACCGCGCACCAGGAGCGCCAGCGCCTGGCGAACGAGAGGAAGGAGCCCGATGGCTGACAACGCCTACCGCGCCGTGTTCCTGCGCGTGCACCCAACGGGGAAGATGGTGCTCAGCCTCACCACCGAGTCCGACGGGAACGAGGGCCGGTACGCCCAGCTCGTGGCGGACGAGCTCGGCGTACCCGCCCTCGATGTCAAGGTCGTCGCCGGCGATACCGACCGGTTCGGCGTGGGCCACAGCTTCAATACCAGCCCCTCGGTGGGGACGGTGGCAGCGATCTCCGGCGCCACCGAGAAGATCCGCGCGAAGGCCAGGCTCCTCGCCGGCGCCGCGATGCAGACCGACGCCGACACCCTTGCATGGACCAACGGGGCGTTCGTCAGGCGTGACGGCGACGGCCCCAACGAGGAAAAGACGATCGCCGAACTTGCCCTCTACGCCCACGGCACCGGCGCACTCCCGCCCGGCGTGGAGGGCGGCCTCGACGCCCAGACCGTCTACCGCGATTGAGGGGCGTCGATGGCGACCTCGACCTCGTCGGCGACCTTCAGGGCGCCGAACAGGATCGAGTACTGCTTCATGCCCCAGTCGGATTGCTTGACCACCGCTCGGCCGCGCACGCTGCCGTTGTCGCCGACCAGGAGATCGAAGGCGATCGGATGCGTCGTGCCGGCGATGGTCAGGTCGCCCTCCACGTGGAGGACGCCGTCCTCCCCGCGCTCCAGCCGCGTCGAGCGAAAGGCGATGTCCCGCTCGAGGAGGACCTCCTTGTCGATCGTCTCCTCGATGTTGGCGATGTCGTCGGAACCGAGCGCCTGCATCCCACCGGTGCCCTCGCGCACGCGCAGCGAGGTGGCGTCGGCGTCGAGCGTGACGCGGTCATCGTCGAGCGTCGCCTCCCATGCGGCGACCTCCAGCACGAGATCGTGCCCGGCCTTGGACGCGGCCCCCGTGCGTCCGGTCCGCACCGACAGCGTGCCGTTCTCGGGTCCGAGCTTGTACAGAAGCGCGATTCTAAGGAGAAGCCACCATGGCCGTTGACCTCGACCATTCCTTCGCGGTCGGCACGTCCGTCGACCAGACCTACGCCGGCATCATCGACCTCGAGCGCGTGATCCCGCTCGTCCAGGGCGGCACGGTCAACGAGCGCACGGGGCCCGACTCGGTCAACGCGCAGATCCTGGTCCGAATGGGTGCCATGTCGATGACCTTCAAGGGTTCCGTGGAAGTGGCCGAGAAGGACGAGGCCGCCCACCGGGCGGTGCTGCGCGTGCGCTCGAAGGAGGAAGGGGGCAACGGCTATGCGAACGCCGACGTGACGTTTGCGCTCGGCGACGGTGGGGGCAAGCTGCACACCCACGCCCAGATCTCGGGCAAGGCGGCCTCGATGGGAGAGGGGGTGGTGGCGGGCGTGCTCGACGCGCTCATCACCGACTTCACCGGGAAGCTCGCCACGCTCTAGATGGCCGTCGTCACCATGCGGGCGGTGCGCCCGGGGGAGGTGCCCCCCGACGGCGGCACCGCGGTCCAGGAGGACCCCAACCGCCCGGTCTTCTCCGGCAATGGGTCCGACGACTTCGTCTGCGTCGCCTGCGGCAACGTGCTGGCGGCGGCGATGGACCGCGAGTACATGACCTACAAGGTCCGCGTCCGCTGCGGGCGGTG
>JBJMKX010000106.1:0-18819 GCA_045805605.1 Solirubrobacteraceae bacterium | reverse complement strand
GGGCGACGCGCAACCGGACAGCAGGACGACCGCTGCCATGAGGGCGATCACGCTCACGCGCCATTGCGTGGCGATGTTCATGGCGCAAGAGTAGCGACGCGGGAACTTTAGCGGAATAGATCGTCCGGAACGGGATCAGCTCGCGACGCGGTCGCCCACGCGCTGGCCGACAACCGCGGACACGCCGTCCTGGCGCATCGAGACTCCGTACAGGGCGTCCGCGATCTCCATCGTGCGCTTCTGGTGCGTGATCACGATGAGCTGACTGCTCTCCCGCAGCTGCTCGAACACGCCGAGCAGTCGTCCGAGGTTGGCGTCGTCGAGCGCCGCCTCGACCTCGTCGAGGATGTAGAACGGACATGGGCGCGCCAAGAAGACGCTGAACAGGAAGGCCAGCGCGGTCAGCGACTTTTCGCCGCCCGAGAGCAGCGACAGGCGCTTGGTGGACTTGCCGGCCGGCGTGAGCTCGATCTCGACGCCCAGCAGCGGCTCCTCTTCGGGCTCGACTCCGGACTGCGCTTCCCCGGCATCGCCGAGCACGGGCCGCGGCCCGACGTCCTCGGTCACCAGCCGCAACCGCCCCTTGCCGCCCGGGAAGAGCTGGTCGACGACCTCCTCGAAATTGCGCGCCGCCGCGTCGAACGTGGCCTCGAACCGCTCGCGGATCTCGCGGTCGGTATCGGCGATCAGCGACTGCAGCTCGCGCAGGGCGGCTTCGAGGTCCTCCCGCTGAGCCTCGAGCTCCTCGACGTGGTCCAGCGCCTCCGCGTACTCGTCCTGCGCGAGCGGGTTGACGGGCCCGATCTGCTCGCGCCGGCGCTGCAGGCGGACGATCCGCTGCTCGACTGCCTCGCGCTCTCCGGGGTCGAGCGGCTCGGTGGCCGGCTCAGGCGCCAGGCCGAGCTTCTCGGCGACGGCATTCACCTCATGCTGGGCCTCGGCGGCGGCGTCGCGGACCTGCTGCGCGCGGACCTCGGCGACGGTCACCGCCTCGCCGCGCTCCTTCAGGCGCGCCTTGACCTCGGCCTCGCGGGCGGCGTGCGCGCGCAGGTCGCTCGCCAGGCGGTGGGCGGCCTCCCGATCGGCGGCGAGCTCCGCGTCGAGCGCGGCTACGCGTTCGGCCACCGCGGCGGTGGCGGCCTCGAGCGCGGCGGCGAGCCGCTCGGCCTGCGGCCCGAGCGCGGCGTCGCGGTCGCGCGCGGCGCGCGCCTCGTCCAGGCGCCGCGCGCGGTGGGCGCGCTCGCGCGCGGCCTGGTCGGCCAGGCGGCGCTCGGCCTGAAGCTCGCCCTGGAGCTCCGCGCGCCTGACGGCGCCGGGGCCCTCGTCGGGCCCCTCGCGGCGCTGCTCCACGCGCCACGCCGCGCGGCGCTCCGCCTCGGCGGCCTGGTCGCGGGCGCGCTGGGCGTCCCGGTGGGCGCGGTCGGCATCGTCGCGCCGCCGGTCCGCTTCGGCAACCGCTTCGGCCGCCTGCTGCGCACCGGCAAGCGCATCGCGCTCGGCCGCGGCGACCCCCTCGGTGGCGGCGATCAGCTCATCGCGCCGGTTGCGCTCGGCGAGGACGCGATCGTCGCCCCCGCTCGGCGTGCGGCGCAGCTCGCGTGCGGCGGAGAACCAGGCGGTGCCGTCGCGCGTCACCGCGACGCCGTCGAACGTTGGTGGCACGGCCGTCAGGTCGTCGACCACCCAGGTGTCTGCCAACAGCGTTTCGGCCGCCGGGGAGCCATGTACGTGGCCGCCCAGGGGTTCGGCACCGCTTTGTCCGGCGGGCGACGAAGGGGGTGGCTCCGACCGCCCGATGGGGGACGTCCCTGTCATTTGGTCGGTATGTCCGACCGAATGACCGTCACCCCCGGCGATCAGCGCTGATCCTCCTTCGTCGCCGCCGTTCGCCAGGGCCTCGACGGCGCTGGCAAAGCTGTCGACCACGACCGCGCGCAGCCTCGGGCCGAGCACCGCCGCCACGGCAAGCTCGTACCCGGGTTCGACCTGCAGGTCGTCGGCGAGGGTCTCGGCGGGCGAGGGCCCCGCCGCCGTCCGCAGGAACTGGTTGACCGCCGCCAGCTGGGCGCCGACGGTCGCGGCCTCACGGCGGGCCGCCTCGACCGCCGCCTCGGCCTCCGTGCGGGCCGTCCTGGCGGTCTCGGCCGCCGCGTCGGCCTCGGCGACCGCCGCGCGGCGCGTGGCGAGCGTGCGATCCGCGTCCTGCACCGCCGCCGAAGCCGCAGCACGCTGCTCCTCCAGCCCGGCCACCTCGCGCTCGATCTCCGCCGCCCGCTGCACCGCCAGCCGCTCGAGCTCGGCCTCGAGCGCGGCGATGCGCTCTCCCGCGCCCTCGTCGGCCGCGCCCGCGTCCGCCCCGACTGCCGCCTCGAGCTGCTCGACCTCGGCCGCCAGCGCCTCGGCCCGCGATGCGACGGTCGCCTGCACGCCGCGCACCGACTCGAGCCGCATCGCCAGCCGGTCGGCGGCCGCGCGGGCGGCGTAGGCGCGCTGCGAGAGCGCCTCGCGCGCCTCCGAGCGGCCCGTCAGCGCCTCCTCGGCGGCCTCGCGCGTTGCGGCGACCTCCGCGAGCTCGGACTCAACGACCGCCTGGGCCTCGTGGGCCGCCCGTGCCGCCGTCTCGGCCTGCTCCAGCTCGGCGAGCCGCACCCGGACGTCCTCGCGCGCCAGCGCCCAGCGCGCCTCGAACGTCTGGCGCTCGATCCGCGCATGCAGCTCGGCCGCCTCGGCCTGCCGCTTCAGCGGCCGCAGGCGCGAGCGGGCCTCGCGTTCGACGTCGAGCGCCCGGTCGAGGTTCTCCTGCGTGCGCTCGAGCTTGAGCTGCGCGCGCCGGCGCCGCTTGCGGTGCTTGCCAAGTCCGGCGGCCTCCTCGATCAGCAGCCGGCGGTCCTTGGGCTTGGAGGTGACGACGGCCTCGACTCGGCCCTGCGAGACGATCGAGTGCCCCTCCTTGCCCAGGCCGGTGTCCGAGAGCATCTCGATGACGTCGACCAGCCGGCAGCGCGCGCCGTTGAGCCGGTACTCGCCATCGCCGCTGCGGTCGAGCCGGCGCAAGACCGCGATCTCCGAGAACCCGACCTGCAGGCCGCCGTCGGCGTTGTCGATGACGATCTCGACCTCGGCCGCCTGGCGCGACTGCTGCCCGCGCCCCCCACCGAAGATCACGTCCTGCATCGACTGGCCGCGCACGGCCAGCGGCGATTGCTCGCCCATGGCCCAGAGCACCGCATCGGTGACGTTCGACTTGCCGGAGCCGTTCGGGCCGACGATGACCGACACGCCAGGCCGGAACTCGAGCCGCGTGCGATCGGGAAACGACTTGAAGCCCTTGAGCGTGATCGACTTCAGGTGCATGGCTACGCGTTCAGGCGGCGTCCTCGAGCGCCTCGATCGCGGCCCGCGCGGCCGCCTGCTCGGCGTCCTGCTTCGAGCGCCCGCTTCCGCGTCCGACCACCGATTCCTCGACCTGGGCCACCACGGAGAAGGTTCGATCGTGCGGCGGCCCCTCCTCCGCCGTGACCACGTACGCGACGACGTCGCCGCGCCGCGCCAGCAGCTCCTGCAGCGCCGACTTGAAGTCCAGCGGCCGCTCCAGTGCCTCGGCGAGCTCGTCCTGAAATGCCTCGACCACCGCCAGCGCCGTCGTCGCGAACCCGAACTCGAGGTAGCACGCCCCGATGATCGCCTCCGTGATGGACGCCAAGACGCGCTCCGAGGCCACGAGGTCGTTCGGGCTGTGCCCTCCGCGGCCCTCGGCGCTGCGCCGCTGTGCCGCCTCGCGCAGTCGATCGGGCACACCGAGCCGCTCGGCGACGCGGCGGCACGCCCGGCCCGATACGGCCTGTGCCCGCACCTTGGTCAGCCGGCCGGCGCCGAACCGGTCGCCCTCATGGCGATAGAGGTGGGTCGAGACCGCGAGCGACAGCACGGAGTCACCCAGGAACGCGAGCCGCTCGTAGGAGTCGGCCCGACGCTCGGTCCAAGAGGCGTGCGTGAACACCTGCCGCCGCGAGGGCTCCGGCAGGGTGTCCAGCAGTTCGGCGAGCGTCGGCAGCGGTCAGGGCCTCGGCTCGGGCTGGTGCGCGAGGACGAAGTCGACGGCCTGCCTCACGGTGACGATCTCGGCCGCCTGCTCGTCGGTCATGGTCACCCCGTAGGAGTCCTCGAGCTCCTGCACGAGTGTGTAGAGGTCGAGCGAGTCCGCCTCGAGGTCCTCCTTGAAGCGGCTGCCCTCCGCGACCCGGCCCGGATCGATGTCCAGCTCGTCGGCCAGGTGGCTGCGGATGAGCTCGAAGGCGTCGGCGCGGTTCATCGCAGGCTCCTCCGTCATCCCGTCACGCTAGCCGGACGCCCGGACGAGCCTCGGAGCGCGCCCGCGGCCTCGAGCGCTTCGTGGGTGCGCTGCACGGCGTGCTCGGAGACCGCACGTGCGGCCACGTCGATGGCGTTGGCAAAGCCGGTGCGGCTGAAGCGCCCGTGCGGAACGACGCCGATGCGCTTCAGGCCGAGCAGGTAGGCGCCGCCCGGACCCTCGGGGTCGATCTCGTCGCGCAGCTCCACCAGCGCCGGGCGCAGCAGCGCGCCGCCGACCTTGGCCCGGCTTGACGACATCGCCTGCTCGCGGATCGCCCGCATGAGTACCGACGACACGCCCTCCATGAGCTTGAGCGCGACGTTGCCGGTGAACCCGTCGGTGACGACCACGTCGGCGGCGCCGGCGACGAGCCCGGTGCCCTCGACGTTGCCGATGAAGTTCAGCGCCCCACCCGCAAGCTCGTCGTGGGCGGCGACCACGTCGGGTGTCCCCTTGGTCGGCTCCTCGCCGTTTGACAGCAGGCCCACGCGCGGTTCCTCCACGCCCAGCACCGCGTGCGCGAAGGCCGCGCCCATGTAGGCGAACTGCACCAGGTGGTCGGCGCGGGACTCGACGTTGGCGCCGACGTCGAGCAGCAGCACCGGGGCGCCGGGGATCGGGATCGGCAGCGCCAGCGCCGGCCGGTGGATGCCGCTGCCTCGCCGGATGTGGAACAGGCCCGCGGCGAGCGCGCTGCCGGTCGACCCCGCGGCCACGAGGGCGTCGGCGCGTCCGTCGGCGACCGCCCGGGCGGCTTGGACGATCGACGCATCGGGCGTGGAGCGCACGGCGCGCGCCGGCTCGGCCGCCTTGGCGATCGAGACCGGCGCGTCGACCACGTCGACACCGTCAGGGACGTCTCCGATTTCTTCGGCCGGACCGAAGATCAGGCTGCGAAGGCCGCGCTGTGCGGCCAGGGCGGCGCCGGCGGCAACCTCCGCGGGCCCGAGGTCGGCGCCGTTGGCATCGACCGCAACGGTGACCGGCTCGCCCATGACGAGGGGATCAGCCCTCGTCGGACTCGGTCGCCGCGATGACCTCGCGGCCGGCGTAGGTACCGCAGTTGGGGCAGACGCGGTGCGGCCGGCGCGGCGAGTGGCACTGCGGGCACTCGTTGATCGTCGGCGCCGAGATCTTGTGCTGGGACCGGCGCTTGTTCGTGCGCGCGTGCGACTGCTTCTGCTTGGGGACGGCCATCGCGGCCCGCAGGATAGAGAAACGCCGGCGGCGCTACTCGAACCGCAGCTCGTTCAGCTTCGCCCAGCGCGGACCGGGCGCATCCTCGTGGCGATGCTCGGCGCCGGCGTCGTTGAGGTTGGTCCCGCAGATCGGGCACAGCCCCACGCACTCATCGCGGCAGACGATCTGGCTCGGCAGCGCCAGCGCCAGCGCATCGCGCGCCCAGGCATGCAGGTCGACGTCGCCGCCCTGTACGTACGGCGAGGAGAGCTCGTCGCCACCGCCCGGTGCGTCGACCTCGCGTGCCTCGACCTCGATGTGGGGCGAGGCGGCCTCGAGGCAGCGCTGACACGGGCCGGACAGATCCGCTGTGAAGGCCAGCCGCAGCGCATAGCCACCGCCGGTCATCTTCGAGACCTCCAAGCGGGCGGCCACGAGCGCGTCGGCGCCATAGGTCTCGCCGCCGAAGTCGAACGTGTCGAGCCCGACGTTCAGGTCCAGCCGCCGCCCCTCCCCGGGCGACAGTCCCAGCGCGGCGAGATCGAAGACGTCGGTGCGCTGGGCCATGCGACCCAAGGTAGCGACGCCGTTACGCCGCCTTGGGCAGCGAGAACCGCACGCGTGTCCCGTGCGCCGACTCGGGCAGCCAGATGCGACCGCCGTGGGCCTCGATGATCGCCCGCGAGATCGCGAGCCCCAGCCCGGCCCCGTTGCGCGTCCGGGCCGTCTCGGCGCCGCCGCGGAAGAACGGCTCGAACACGCGGTCGCGCTCGGTCGGCGCGATGCCGTCGCCGGTGTCGGCGACCTCGACCTCGACCCCCTCGCCGCCCGGCTCGGCCCGCACCACCACCGACCCGTCCGGCGGCGTGTGCCGAATCGCGTTCTGGATCAGGTTGAACAGCACGCGCTGCACCTTCTCGGGGTTGGCCCGCGCCGGCGCCACGCCGTCGCAGACGTCCGACCGCACCTCGACGCCCTTGGCCTCGGCCTGCACCCGCATCGCCCCCACCGTCTCCCCTACGAGCGCATCCAGCCGCACGCGTTCCATCTCCCAGCGGATGTCGCCCGCCTCGAGGCGCGAGAGCTCGAACAGGTCGTCGATCAGCGACGAGAGCGCGTGCACGTGCGGCGACATCCGGGCCAGGTAGGTGCGGCGCGTCGCGTCGTCGACGATGTCGTCGTTCATCGCGTCGACGAGCAGCGACAGCGAGGTGATCGGCGTGCGCAGGTCGTGCGAGACGGCGGCGACGAGGTCGCGGCGGGCATCCTCGCCGGAGCGGAGCTCGTCGCGCATCCGGTTGGCCGCCTCGGCGAGCTCGGCGAGCTCGTCGTCGCCCTCCGTGTGCACGTCGACGTCGCGGCGCCCGGCGCCGACCGCCTCGATCCCGTCGCGCACCGCCTCGACGTCGCGCATGACCCCCCCGGCCATGAGCTGGGCCGCCCGCACGGCGATCGCGGTGACGAACAGCGCGAGCACAGCCACCATCGCGGCGTCGTGGTGGGAGACGAACATGAACACCGCCGCCGCGCCCGCCGCGATCAGCACCTGCCCGGACGCCACCGCCACCGCGAACGAGAACTGTCGCCGCAACCCGCCCAGCCGCCGCCGGTGCGCCGCGACGACGTGCGCGGCCGTCAGCGCCACCGCACCGACGCCGGCGAAGAGCAGGGCGGTGAGCACGCCCGGCCGCGTCCCGTAGCCGAGCCCGATGGCCAGGCCGCACAGGAGCGCGGCGACGACCACGAGGACGGCCGACGCGCTCATGGCGAGAAGCGGTATCCGACGCCCCACACAGTCTGGATCCATCGCGGCTCGCCCTCGCCATCGGGGCTGGCCGCCCGCTCGCCATCCGGGCTCGCCGATGACGGGCGGCCGCCCCGTCGTCCGGCTGGCTCGATCTTCGAGCGCAACCGCCGGATGTGGACCGTGACCGTCGAGGTGTCCGAGTAGAACGAGTACTGCCACACCGCGTCCATGAGCTGGTTGCGGCTGAACACCTGGCCCGGGTGCTTGGCCAGGAAGAGCAGGAGGTCGAACTCGCGCTGGGTCAGCGCCGCCTCCTCGCCGTCGACGAGCACGCGGCGGGCGGCCGGGTCGATGCACAGCCCCTCGAACTGCAGCGGATCCTCCGCCTCGGGCGAGGTGTCCATGCGCCGCAGGACCGCATCCACGCGCGCCACCAGCTCGGCCGGCGAGAACGGCTTGACCACGTAGTCGTCCGCTCCCAGGCGCAGGCCGATGACGCGGTCGGACTCCTCCCCCTTGGCGGTGAGCAGGATCACGGCGACGCGATCGCGGTCGCCGTCGCGAATCCGCCGCATGACCTCGAGCCCGTCCAGCCCCGGGAGCATGAGGTCGAGCACGACGAGGTCGGGCCGCAGCGTCCGCGCGAGGTGCACCGCCGTCGGACCGTCGCCGGCGATGCGCGCGTCGTAGCCGGCGCGCTCGAGGTAGCGCGCCACGACCTCGGCGATGGTCGGCTCGTCGTCGACGACGAGCACGGAGCCGCGTTGCTCTGACACCCCTCGATGATTCCAGCCCTCCCACCCCAAGTCACGGCCGGCGGAGGCGAGTTCACGAATTGGAAAGCGGCGCCTCCACGCGCGTGACCGCGATCAGGCCGGCGTCCCGAATCGCCTTGGCGTCGGCGCCGTCGACGTCGGCAAGCGCCTGGTAGGCGACGCGCGAGGGCGCGACGCCAACCGCCGCGGCGTCGTCCGGGTCGAGTCGCTCGATGAGCGCCTTGGACGCGAGCAGGGCGCCGCCGGCCGCCGTCTCCTCGATGCGCGCGCACTCGTTGACCTCGTCGCCCAACGCGGTGACCTCGAGCCGGCCGCCGGTGACCACCTGGCCCATGTAGAGCGTCCCGCCCCAATGCACGCCGACGTTGAGGCGCACGTCGCCGCTGCGGAGCCCCGCGGCCGTCCCCGCGCCCTCGATCGCGGCCTGAAGGCCGCGTCCCACTTCGATGGCCGCGCGCGCGGCCCGCGACGGCGAGCCGACATCGTCCACGACGAAGAACGCGGTCAGCCCATCCCCGACGTGGTCGCCGACGATCCCGCCGCCGTTGATGATCGTGTCGTCCGACGTGGTGTTGAAGTCACGGATGAACTCGAAGTACGTGCTGCTCGGGAGCCGTCGCGACAGCGCCCCCGAAGCCTCGACGTCGGCGAACAGGATCGCGGCCTCGCGCCGTCCCGGCTCCACCAGGCGCGCCATGCGCTCGAAGTGCGCCACGCGCCCCCGCGAGACCATGGCGAGCAGCTGGGCGGGAAGGCTCGATCCGTAGATGTAGAGGGTCGCCACCGGCGTCCCGTCGGGTTCGCGGGCGCGCACGCCGAAGTAGCGGATCGGGCCGAGCGTGGCGCCCAGCGTGGTGAGCTTGATCAGCGACGTCCACACGCCCAATCGCGACGGCTCGGCCCCCTCGACGATCGGGGCGATCTCGGGCAGGGCCATGGCCGCGAGCCGGTCGCGCGCGCCCGGGTCGTCGCCGAGCATGTGCGGGACGTTCATCGCCGCCCAGTCGGCCGCGGTCCCGGGGTCGGTGATGCCCAGCCAGAAGGGCAGGCGGCGGCTCTCGAGGATGTGCAGCCCGATCCCGAGCTCGGCGTCGTCGCGGGCGCCGAGGATCCCGCGCAGCTGGCTGGTGGAGTAGACCAGCCGCCAGTCGGCGTCGCAGACCTCCGCCGCCCAGCCGGTGGCCTCCAGATCGGAGGCGATGGCCTCCAGCGGCTGCGGCAGCTGCTCGGGCGCGAGCATTCTTACGATTGTCCCGCAACTCGTCCGGTGGCCGGTGCGTTTGGGGGCGGTCCATGCAACGCACCCTCTCCATCCTCATCGCGGCGCTCGCGTTCGCGCTGGTCCCGGCCCTCGCCCCGGCGGCGGCCCGCGCCAGCGCCGCCCAGGAATCGCTCTTCCAGGAGGACGACCTCCTGCTCAGAACCGACGCGAGCGGCCGCGAGGCCACGCTCGACCAGCTGCAGGCGCTCGGCGTGGACACGATCCACACCCTCGTCGGCTGGTCGGCCCTCGCTCCCGACCCGACCTCCAAGACCCGGCCGCACTTCGACGCGTTCGACCCGGACGACTATCCCGCCGACGGGTTCGGGGCCTACGACGGCCTCTTGCGCAGCGCCCAGCGCCGCGGCATGCAGGTGATCTTCACCGTGTCCGGCTTCGCCCCCGCCTGGGCGTCGAACTGCGGCGGCCCGGTCAGCGTCCGCCGCACGTGCAAGCCGGATGCGGGAGCGTTCCGGTCGTTCGTGGCCATGCTCGGCCGGCGCTACTCGGGCAGCTACGACCCCGGCGACGGCCAAGGCCCGCTGCCGCGCGTCGACCGGTGGTCGATCTGGAACGAGCCCAACCAGTCCGGCTGGCTCTACCCCCAGCGGGTGCGGCACGGGAGCTCGGTCATCCCGTTCGCGCCGATCCTGTACCGCAAGATGGTCCAGGGAGCGACGAGCGGGCTCGACGCAACCGGGCACGGCTCCGATCAGATCCTGCTGGGCGAGACGGCCCCGCTCGGCCGCACCACCGGCAGCCTCGGCAAGCGCTCGCTCGCGCCGATGGGCTTCCTGCGCGAGACGTTCTGCCTCGACCGGCACTGGCGGCCGTACCGCGGCCGTGACGCGCGGCTGCGGCACTGCTCCAGCCGCGAGCGGCTGGATGTCAACGGTCTCGCCCACCACCCGTACACCCGCGCGGCGTCGCGCGACCCGCGCGCGTCGATCGGGCCCGGCGACATCACCGTCGCAACGCTCTCGCGCCTGCGCCTGGCCGCGGACCGGGCCGCGCGCCAGCGCGTGATCCCTCGCGGCGTGCCCCTGTACCTGACCGAACTCGGGTTCCAGACCGACCCGCCCGATCGGCTCGCGGGCACGAGCCTGAGCCTGCAGGCCAAGTGGCTGAACTACTCCGAGTTCCAGGCCTACCGGCAGTCCCGCGTGGCGGGCATCGCGCAGTACCAGTTGCGCGACGAGCCCAACCTGGCCGGGTTCCAGACCGGGCTGCAGTACAAGGACGGCTCGGCCAAGCCGGCCCTCGAGGCGTACCGCCTGCCGATCTGGGTCACCCGCTCGGGGTCGCGCGTGCGCGTGTGGGGCCGGGTGCGCGGCGCGGCTCCCGGCGACTCGGCCGAGGCGCAGTACCGCGTCGGCAGCGCGTGGGTCACGGCCGCGACGCTGCAGACCAACGACCGCGGATTCGTCGACGCGCTTCTCCCCGCCCACTCGGTGTGGCGGCTCGTGCACGGCGGACAGGTCAGCCGCACGGGGCGCATCGAGCGCTGACCGCCGCCCGCCGGGTCGGGGCTGCCATGATCGGCGCGTGCTGGTCATGGAGCTGCCCCGGCCCGGCGCGCCGCTCCGCCCGGCCGAGCGGCCCGACGTGGAGGCGCCGGCCGGGCGCGACGTGCTCCTCGACGTCCACGCGTGCGGCGTCTGCCGCACCGACCTGCATATCGCCGACGGCGAGGTGCAGGCGTCGCGCTATCCGGTCGTGCCCGGGCACCAGATCGTCGCCACCGTGCTCGAGGCCGGGCCCGAGGCCGATATCGACGCAGGAGCGCGCGTCGGAGTGCCCTGGCTGGGCTGGGTGGACGGGACGTGCCGGTTCTGCCGCTCGGGCCGCGAGAACCTCTGTCTCGAGGCCAAGTTCACCGGCCTTGACCGCGATGGCGGCTACGCCGAGCGGGCGATGGCCGACTCGCGCTTCGTCTTCCCCCTGCCCGAGGGGTTCTCCGACCTGGAGGTGGCGCCGCTTTTGTGCGGCGGCCTGATCGGCTACCGCTCGTACCGGTTCACCGGCGACGCGGAGCGCCTCGGCCTCTACGGGTTCGGCTCGTCCGCCCACATGATCGCCCAGGTGGCGGTCTGGCAGGGCCGGCGGGTGTTTGCCTTCACCTCGCCCGGCGACAGCGAGACGCAGGCCTTCGCACGGTCGCTCGGCGCCGAGTGGGCGGGCGGGTCCGATGAGGCCCCGCCCGAGCCGCTCGACGCGGCGATCATCTTCGCCCCCGTCGGCCCGCTGGTGCCGGCGGCCCTGCGGGCCCTGGACCGTGGCGGGGTCGTGGTGTGTGCGGGAATCCACATGAGCGACATTCCCGGATTCCCATACTCCGAGCTCTGGGAGGAGCGCACGATTCGGTCGGTCGCCAACCTGACGCGGCAGGACGGGATCGACTTCCTGAACCTCGCACCCCAGGTGCCCGTACGGACGACCGTGACCCAGTACGACCTCGAGAACGCCAACGCCGCCCTCGACGACCTGCGCCACGGCCGGCTGGAGGGCTCGGCCGTGATCATGCCTCCGGCATGAGGGTGCACGCCGAGCGCGAGGTCGGCGCGCCGCCCAACGCGGTCTTCGCCTTCCTCGCCGACCTCGAGAACCACTGGGGGCTGGCCGCCGACTTGGTCCAGGTGCGCGCGCTTCATCGCGCCGACCACGGGCCCGCCCGCACGTCGCGTGGAGCTCGAGCCGCGCGACGGCGGCGGCCGCACGCTCGTCCGGGTGGGCACCGAGGTGCAGCGCCTCGGGCCGGTCGATCGGGTCCTGTGGGCGCTCGTCGGTCGCCGGGTGATGGCGCGCGGATTTCCGGCCGTGCTGGAGCGCCTCGATTCCGCTCTATCGACTGCCGATTCAGGTAGCGTCGATCCGTGGCCGAGACGCACGTCGCCCGCCACCATCCGACGCGCGCCGAGACCCGTGGCTTCGCCGAGGTCTACGCCCTCGTCATCGGGATCCTGCTGCGCTGATGCCTGATGCCTGATGCCTGATGCCTCAGGCTTCCACACCCTCCGACGGCGGGCGGCGCTCGCTGATCCGGGCTCGCTGCTCTGCACGCCGTCGGTCATCCGGCTGCCAGCTCGCGCTTGAGGATCTTGCCGGTCGACGTGCGCGGCAACTCGTCGATGAAGTCGACCTCGCGCGGCACCTTGTAGCCGGCCAGGTTGGACCTCACGTAGTCCTTGAGCTCCTTCTCGGTGACCGTCTGGCCGCCGCGCTTGACCACGACCGCCTTCAGGCGCTGGCCGAACTTCTCGTCATCGACGCCGAACACGGCCACGTCGGCCACGGCCTTGTGGCCGGAGAGCAGGTCCTCCACCTCGGCCGGGAAGACGTTCTCCCCGCCCGAGACGATCATGTCGTCGTCGCGCCCGTCGACGTGCAGGCGCCCGCCGCGGTCGAAGTGGCCCACGTCGCCGGTGGCCATCAGTCCGTTGATGACCTCCTTGGACCCTCCGCCGGTGTAGCCCTCGAACATCATCTCGTTGCCGACGAAGATGCGGCCGGTCTCGCCCTGCGGCACCTCCCGCCCGTCCTCGTCGTAGAGCTTGATGATCGTCCCGCGGGGCGGGCGGCCGGCGCAGCCGGGGGCGGCGCGCAGGTCCTCGGGCGTCGCGATCGTCGCCCACGCCACCTCGGTCGATCCGTAGAGGTTGTAGACGATGTCGCCGAACGCATCCATGGTCGCGGTCGCCAGCTGGCCCGGCAGGGCCGAGCCGCTGACGGCAATGACGCGGAGCGCGCGCAGGTCATAGCGGTCGCGCACCTCCTCGGGCACCTCGAGGATGCGCTGCAGCATCACCGGCACCACGACGAGCGCGGTGGCGCGGTGCTCGGCGGTGGCGGCGAGCGTCTGCTCGGGGTCGAACTTGCGCCGGAGCACGAGCGTCGAGCCCATGCCCATGCCGAGGACGAAGTGCGCGAAGCCCCAGGCGTGGAACAGCGGCGCGGCGACCATCGTCACCTCGCCGGCCTTGACGGGAATCTTCGACAGCAGCGCCCCCGCCGGGTCGAGCGACGTCGGCGACTGGCGCGAGGCGCCCTTCGGCGTGCCGGTCGTGCCCGAGGTCAGGATGACGGTCTTGCCCGGCTCGGACGGCGGCACCGGGTCGGTCGGATCGCCGCGGCGGATGAGGTGCTCGAGCGAGTCGTCGACGTCGGGAACCTCCCCGTCGGGTTCGCCCGCCTCGGGGTCCTGCCACGCCAAGTAGGTCCTGCGGCCCTCGGCGGCGTCGGCGATCAGGTTGCCGAACTCCTGGTCGTAGACGATCGCCGTGGCCTCCTCGCGGTTGACCACGTCGGTGATCTGCGGGCCCGCGAACGAAGTGTTCAGGTACAGGCAATGGGCGCCGAGCTTGGACAACGCGACGGTGGCGTCGATGAAGCCGCGGTGGTTGCGGCACATCACGGCCACGCGGTCCCCCTCGTTGATCCCGACATCGGCCCACGCATGCGCGAGGGCGTTCGTGCGGCGGTTCATCTCGTCGAACGTCAGCGCGCCCAACTCGTCGATGACGGCGGTCTCGTCGCCGCGCGTCAGGGCCCCGACCATGTAGCCCAGCGCGGGGGTCGGACCCCACGCGAGGTAGAGGCGGCCGAACCGAACCAGGTGGTCTGGGCGCATGGGCCGGATGAGCCCCGACGAGATGAGCGTCCCGACGTTCAGGACGCGCGTCTCGATCCCGGTGAGCAAGCTCATGAGCCGGCGCTAACCCTACGCCGAGGTTCGGTAAATCGTCGTCAGCATGCCGTCCGGGGCACGACCTACGGTGAAGAGTCCCCATGGAAGCCGCTCTTCCCCTTCGTCCCCCGTCCGTCCGCACCGTCGGCGACCGCGTCGCCGTCGACGGGCTCGTTGTCGACGACGCCGTGGCCGTCCGGCTCGTGCACGAGCGCGAGGAGGCGGGTGAGGACCCGGCCCGCCTGCTCCTGGACGCGATCGAGATCGGCGCGCGCGTGCTCGACCGTGAGCAGGCCGGCGCCAACGCCGAGTTCGTGCGCACGGAGTTCGAGAAGCAGGCGCGCGAGGTCGAGACCGCGTTCGGCGAGCGCGCCGGCGCGGTGGCCGAGCAGCTCGCGCGCCAGCTCGAGGCCGCGTTCGCGCCGGAGACCGGGGTGCTCCCCAAGACCCTGCAGCGGCACTTCTCCGAGGAGTCCGCCACCGCCGTACAGCACCGCGTCCGCGCGTTGGTGGAGGAGGCGCTCAAGCGCTCGCAGCACGAGCTCGTGCGCGAGCTCATGCGCGACATGGCTCGCCAGCAGGGCGACCAGCTGCGCGCGATGGTCGAGAAGCTGGGGGCGCTCGAAGTCAAGCTCGAGCGCGCGCAGGCCGAGGCCGAAAAGCAGGCCGAGCTCGAGGCCGAGCGCGACCGGGGCACGGCCAAGGGGCGCACGTACGAGGAGGCGGTGTTCGAGGCGCTCGACGCGATCGCCGCCGCCCAGGGCGACGACTGCGACGCCGTCGGCGACATCGAAGGCGGCGGCGGAAAGACGGGAGATGTCGTCGTCGACATCGAGGGCTGCCGCGGCGCCCCACGCGGGCGCATCGTCTTCGAGGCCAAGGACGCGCGGCTGTCCAAGCCGCGCGCGATCGAGACGCTCGACCAGGCGCTCGCCCAGCGGTCGGCCGACTTCGCGGTCCTCGTGGTCTCGGGCGAGGACAAGCTGCCGGCGCGCACCACGGCGCTGCGGGAGTACGGCGGCGACAAGCTCATGGTGGCGTTCGACCCCGACGAGGGACCTCTCGCGCTCGAGGTCGCCTATGCGCTGGCGCGCGCCCGCGTGCTCATGGCGCGCGCCGATACCGATGACCTCGACGCTGCCGCGCTGCGCGAGGCGGTCGACGCAGCGCTGGCGACCATGGACGGCGTCAAGGCGATCAAGTCGTCGCTGACTGCGGCGACCACGAAGATCGGCGACGCCCAGGGCTCGATCGAGGCGCTGGCAACCCGCGTGCGCGAGCAGCTGCGCGAGATCGCCGCCGCGCTGGACGCGGCGCTGGCCGCGACCGCGCCCGAACAGCGAAGGCTGGACTTCTGATCGTCAGAGCGCGCGCCGGTCGGCCGGCCCCAGGCCGGCTGGGCCGGCGGGCGTGACTAGGCGTTCTGGACGCCGACGGTGCGCATGAACTCGACCACCTCGGCCGGCGCCTTCTCGGGCGAGCCGGCGTCGAACGGCGGCTGCGGGTCGTACTCGATGCCCAGCTGGATCGCCTGAGCCGCCATCTCGCCGGCCTCGAGCGCGACGAGGTGCAGCGCCATGTCGATGCCCGAGGAGACCCCGGCGGCGGTGACGATCTTGCCCCGCTGTACCACGCGCTCGGGCACCGAGATCGCGCCGAGGGCGGCGAGCTCGTCGCGGGCAAGCCAGTGCGTCGCGGCCTCGACCCCGTCGAGGATCCCGGCGGCGGCCAGCAGCAGCGAGCCGGTGCACACCGAGGTCGTCCATTTGCTGTGCTCGTGGGCCTCCCGCAGCCAGCCGAGGATGGCCTCGTCGTCGAGCAGGTAGCGGGTGCCGAACCCGCCGGGGACCATGACGATGTCGGGACGTGGGACCTCGCTCAGCGCCTTGTCGGCGGTGAGCGCGAGCGTGCGCTGCTCGGTGCGCACCGGCCCTGGCTCGACGGCGACGAACGCGAGGTCCGCGCCAGGCAGGCGCCCGAGCACGTCGTACGGCCCGACGGCGTCGAGCGCGGTGAAGCGGTCGTAGAGGGGGATGGCGATCTGCATGGGCGAGGCTCCTTCGGCTAGGGGACGGGGGTCGGCGCCTGGAAGCGGCGCCGGCACTCGGCGGGCGCGACGCCGAGCGCGCGCACGAACGCGCGGCGCATCGTCTCGGCGGTGCCGGAGGCGCACGCCGGCGCGACGGCCTCGATCGGATCGGCGGTCTGCTCGAGCCGGCGGCGGGCCGCCTCGACGCGCACGCGCTCGACGTAGCGCGCCGGGGTCGTGCCGACCTCGAGGCGGAAGCGGCGGGCGAAGTGGCGCGGGCTCATCGGGCTCCGAGTGTCGATTACGTCAGCCGGAGGCTGACAAATTCGACACTCGGTTGCACCTTCACGCGAGCTGGCCATGCGGTCGTATAGGTTCGCGCCCCATGGACGCGCTCGTCGTGGGGGCCGGGCCGACCGGGCTGCTGATGGCGGCCGAGCTCGCGCGTCACGGCCTGCAGGTGCGCGTCATCGACCGCGACGAGCACGCCGCCATCGAGTCGCGCGCGCTCGCGATCCACGCGCGCACCGTCGAGCTGCTGGACGACCTGGGTCTGGCCGGGACGTTCGTCGCGCGCGGCCTTCGGGCGAGCGGCGTGAGCATGTGGTCGACATCGGGCGAGCGCCTGATCCACATCGCCTTCGACGAGATCGGCGGGCCGTTTCCTTTCGTGCTCGACCTTCCCCAGTCCGCGACCGAGGCGCTGCTCGAGCGCCATCTGCGGGAGCTCGGGGTGGCGGTCGAGCGCCGCACCGAGTTGGCCGCGTTCGAGCAGGACTCCGGCTGCGTCCGCGCGACCCTCCGCTCGCCGGCCGGTGAGGAGGCCGTCGAGGTGCCGTGGGTCATCGGCTGCGACGGCGCGCACAGCAGCGTCCGGCACGGGCTCGCCATCGGCTTTGAAGGCTCGACGGTCGAGCTCGACTGGGGCCTCGCCGACGTCGCGGTGCAGTGGCCGCTCGCCGCCGACGAGATGCACATGTTCCTGCTCGAGGACGGCCTGCTGGCGGCGTTCCCGATGCCGGAGGGCCGCTGGCGCCTGATCGCGGAGATCGGCCCGAGCGGTGCGCGCGAGCAGCCCTCGACGCCCGACCTCGACGTCTTCGCGGCCTACCTCGGGCGCGCCGGCCACCCGGAGGCCAGGATGGCGGATCCACGGTGGCTCGCCGCCTTCCGCGTCAACGAGCGCCAGGCATCGCACGTGCGCGACCGGCGGGCGTTCATTGCCGGCGACGCCGCGCACGTGCACTCGCCGGCGGGCGGCCAGGGCATGAACACGGGCCTGCAGGACGCCTACAACCTCGCCTGGAAGCTGGCACTGGTGGAGCGGGGTCACGCGCCCGCTGCCCTGCTCGACACCTACGAGACCGAGCGCTGGCCGGTGGCCGAGCGCGTCGTCAAGCAGACCTCGGCGCTGTTCCGGATGGGCCTGGTTCGCGGCCCGGCGGCGCGGCGGCTGCGCGACGCCGTCCTGCGCCACGTGGCCGCGCTCGCCCCGGTGCAGCGACGGTTGCTCCAGTCGATCTCCGAGCGCGACGTCAACTACCGCGACAGCCCGATCGTGGCGGAGTACCGCCGCCCGCATGATGCGCCGCGCGCGGGCGACCTGGTGCCCGACGCCGACCCGCACATGCGCGGCGCGCTGCGTGGCATCGAGCACGTGCTGCTCACGTTCGGCGACGAGCCGGTCGCGGAGTTGATCGCCAAGGAGTACCGCGGCCTGGTCCGGGCGGCGGCCGTGCCGTCGGCCCGCAAGGCGTTCGGCGGCGCCTCCCTGTGCCTGGTGCGTCCCGACGGATACGTCGGGTTCATCGCCGGAGAGACGGATGAGGCGGCGCTGCGTGGGTATCTCGATCGCGTGCTGATCGGCCCCGAGCAGGCATGAGCATCCGCCGGCGCGTCGTCGTGCACGGGCACGTCCAGGGCGTGTTCTTCCGCGACTCCACCCGCGACCGCGCCCAGTCCCGCGGCGTCGCCGGGTGGGTACGCAACCGCCCTGACGGCGCGGTCGAGGCCGTGTTCGAGGGCGACCCCGAGGCCGTCGAGTCGATGGTCCGCTTCGCGAGCGAGGGCCCCGGCCGCGCCGACGTCAATGACGTCGACGTCAGCGAGGAGGAGCCCGAGGGCCTCAGCAAGTTCGATGTCCGCTAGCTAGGCCAGCGCGGCCTCGAAGACCCGCACCGCCTCGGCCCCGCGAACGGTGAAGACGACGCGCTCGAGATCGCTGCCGCTGTCGAGATGGCGGCGGACCTCATCCGCCTGGATCCGGGCCGCCTCGTCGAGCGGGAACCCGCCCACGCCGGTGCCGAACGCGACCAGCGCGAGCGAGCGCGCGCCGAGTTCGTCGGCCTTGCGGAGCGTCGACGCGGTGGCCTCGCGGATGACCTCGGCCGAGGTCGGCCCGCCGAGCTCCATCGTCGCCGCGTGGATCACCCAGCGGGCGGGCAGCTCGCCCGCCGCCGTCTCGACCGCCTCGCCGATCCCGATCGGCGCCTTGCGCGATGACTCCCGCTGGACCTCCGGCCCGGCCGCCCGTGAGATGGCCCCGGCGACCCCGCCCCCGTGGCGCAGCTCCGTGTTGGCCGCGTTGGCGATCGCGTCGACCTCGAGGGTCGTGATGTCGGCGTCGAGAACCTCGATCGACGGCACGGCAAGGCAATCTAGTCGTGAGCCATAGCTCGGCGTCGCCGGATCGGGACGCAGGGGTGAAGCCGTGCTTGGCCCGGCGTACCCCGAGGACCTCGCCAGCGGCGTCGAGAATGGCTCAGGCCACTTCGGCGCGCTCGTCCTTG
>JBJMKX010000105.1:0-15541 GCA_045805605.1 Solirubrobacteraceae bacterium | reverse complement strand
GTGATGAAGGCCAGGGTCGGGTCGAGGATGCCGGCTGTTTGCCGCAGCGCGTTGATCCCGCTGACCGCGTTCTGGTTCCGGGAGAAGCGCAGCAGGGCCGCCGCCGTGGGCGGCAGCTGCGCGTTGAGGATCGGCGAGGCCTTGAGGACCGGGATGCCGATCTTGAAGGTGCGGGCAAGCGTTGGCGCGGAGCTGGCGAGGGCCCGCGCGGCGGGCTGGAAGTCCTTGAAGAACCCCGTCGAGTCGGCGAGGAAGGGACGCACCCGCGGCAGGATGTCGATCGCCGCGTTCTCCGCCGTCACTCCGCGGGTGATCGACTGCTGGATGAAGGGGCGGGAGACCGAAGCCAGGGCGCCGAACGTGCGATCGAGGGCGACGAACATGTCGGCCTGGGTCTGCGCCACCGGGGCCACCTCGGCCGAGACCCGCTCGAGGCCGTGGAAGAACCCGGCGAGGTCGGTCTGCGGCGAGGAGAGATTGCGAGTCACCGGGATCAGCCGCTCGACCAGTGGGCGCAGCTCTCCGATCGCGGCGTTCAGCGACGGGCCGCGGCCGGCGATCGCGCCGCCGAACTCGACCAGGTTCTCCTGGATCGCCCGGCGCACCGGCTCCTGGAAGGTGTTGAAGAGCTGGTCGATGTCCACCGGCTCGGGCCGCGCACGGACCAGCCCCAGCGCCCCGCCCTCCGGCAGGCCCTGGTCTGACTGGCCCGGCGTGATCTGGAGGAACTTCAGGCCCAGGGCCGAGCGCGAGCGCACGATCACGTTCGAGTCGATCGGCAGCGGGTCGACGCTCTTGTCGAGCTTCAGGTCGAGCTTCGCGGCGTAGACGATCTGCCCCGTGTGCGGGTCCTTCGCCGTCACCGGGGCGATCTTCTCGATGGCGCCCACCCGCACCCCGCCGACGCGGACGTCATTGCCCTCCACCATCGAGTTCGTGTCCGGCACCTCGACCGAGACGCGATAGGTGGGAACGAAGGGCAGCCCGTTGTTCGCGTTGTAGGCGAGGAAGACGGCGACGATCACCACGAGCGTGGTCGCGGCCCCGATGAGGACCGGGTTGGCGGCGATCGAGCTGCTTCCGCGGCGACGCATCAGCTCCGCGTGTTTGTGGTCGGGGAACCGGTCATCTAGTTGCCCAGGAGGTAGTCGAAGAGGCCCTGCTTGGGGTCGGTGATCGGCGGCTGCTCGCCCTGCTGGGCGGGTGGCTGGTTGGCCGGCGGGGCGCCGGCGGACGTCGGCCCCGGGGCCGTGGCGGTGGGCGAGTCGGCCGGCGTGGGCGCGGGCTGGGGGGTCTGCGGCGGCGGCGTGGCGCCGAGGCCGCCGGGAAGTTGCACGCTGGGCAGCGAGATCGGCGTGTCCTGCTGGGCGCTCGTCCGATCGTGCTCCGCCTTCGCGCGCGCCTCGCCCAGCGCGCGCGCGTGGCGCCGCGCCCGCGCGCAGTGCGCCTCGCTCTGCGGCGAGGCGGTGCCATGGCACAGCCGGCGCGCGCGCAGCACGGCCCGACGCTCGGCCGCCTTGGTGCGAGCCGCACGCGCCTTGGTGCGCTTGGCGCGGCGCAGCGCCGCCGCGCGGCGCGCCCGCTCCTCACGGGCCTGGCGGGCCTCGAGCTTGGCGCGTGCCTCGTCGGCGTAGACCTGTTCGGGCTTCTCGCCGGCGAGCACCTTCGCCGTCCGCTCGAGGACCGGGTCGCCGCCCGCCGCCGCGACCGCCTGTTCCTTGGCGATCGGGCTCGCCTTCTTGCCCGCCCGCGCCGCGGCCGCCGGGGTGCCCGTGCCGCTGTCCTTGGCGAAGTTCGCGGAGCAGCCCGTCACCGGGGTGACCGAGTAGGACGAGCACAGGTTGACGATCAGCGCCGTGCGCAGGTAGTGGCTGATCGAGTCGAAGCCGTTGATGGAGGTCACCTGGAAGAAGACGTAGTCCATCAGCCGCTCGACGCCCCCGGTTTCGCGCAACGAGGTCAGGATCGCGCTGAGGTTCTGCGCCACCGGCTTGGCGGCGCGCGAGAACTGGTTGAGCTGGGTGACGATCGGGTTGAACGCCTTGATGGCCGGGATGCCGACGTCGGCCGCCTGGCCGAGGCTGCGGAAGGCCGGGCGCGAAGCCTGTGCGAACGGGCCGAGCTGGATGATCAGCCGGTTGATCGCGGGCGCCTGCGAGCGCAGGTCCTGCAGCACCGGCGTCATCTCGTCCGAAAGTGAACCGAGCCGCACCATGGTCGGGCGCAGCTCCTGCAGGAAGCGCGGGAGGAGCTGGAGGTTCGCGCGCAGGGCGGCGCTGCGCTCCGCCGTCGCCTCGTTGACCGTGTTGGCCTTGTCGACGAAATCGGCGACCCGCTCGCGCTGGGCCGAGAGCGGGGCGATCACGGTGTCGGAGTCGCGCGCGAGGTCGGCCAGCACCTTGTTCTGGTTGGCCAGGATGTTCAGGACCTCGTCGGTCGCCTGCAGCGCCGGGTTCGCGCGGCGGATGGTCTCGGCCAGGTTCTTGCCGTTGCCGGCCAGCCCGGTGCCGAACTCGTTGATGATCAGGGCGAGCCGCTGCGAGTTTGGCTGGCGCAGGATGTTGTTGATCTCGTCGATGTCGACCGGGCTCGAGGTGTTCTTGACCGGCAGGTAGTGCTGGCCCTTGCCGGTGCCCTTCTCGATCACCGACAGCTTCGGCGGCGGCTTTGAGCCGGGCGGATGCGGCGCCGTCGGCGAGCACTCCACGTACCTCTCGCCGATGAGCGACTGCGGCCGGATCGTGCAATGGGCGTCGGTGCGGAAGTCCTGGAAGCCGCTGGAGGTGATGTCGAGGACGATCGCCGCCTTCTTATCCTTGGTGACGTCCAGCGCGCTGATCTTGCCGACCTTGACGCCGGCGATCTTGACGTCCTCGCCCGGGATCACGAACGCGGCGTCGTCGAAGATCGCGCGCACCTGGTACCCGCTCGAGTCGCCGGCGCCGGTGCCGAAGATCGCGATGCCCGCGGCAGCGGCGAGGACGACGGTGATGGCGGCGACGCGTCTCACGGCCCGGGCGGCACCTGATTGGGGTCGCAGTCGGGAAGCAGGCGGCCGTCGTCGGTGAACGGCGCGGATCTGTCCTCGGGCGGCTGGGAGGACGCCCCCGGGCAGCGGCGCATCTGGTTGGTCTGGGTGAAGTTGCCGCGCTGCGACGGCGGGATTGGGACCAGTGTGCCGGGGTTGATGGTGGCCGAGAAGGCGTTGAAGATCGGCTGGATCCGGGCGTAGTGGCCGTTGGCGTCGTAGGCCGACGCGCCCTGGCCGAAGTCGCGGAGCCAACCGATGAACTCGGGCGTGAACGGGCGGATGTAGGTGACGACCGGCTGGGCCTTCTGCAGCGTCTTGATCGTCAGGTTGGAGCTGACGCCGAACTGCTGGGCCAGCGACGGCGTCTTGTGCAGGATGTCGATGAGGTCGTTGTCGGGCCCCGCGGTGCGGATCAGCGCGGAGAGGTCGCGCACGGTCGGGCGCGCCTCGCGCAGCAGCGGGCGCAGCGTCTTGAAGAACGGCGCGAGCTTGGGCGCGACGGGCTTGGACGCGTTGACGAGCTGGTCGAGGTCGCCGAGCGTCGCGCGCAGGTTCACGAACGTCGTGTTTCCCTTGCGCAGCGTCGCCGGCAGCAGCCCGATCGCCTGGGCCAGGGCCTGGTTCTCGGCCGCGATGGCGCCGGCGGTGGCGTTGGCGTTGCCCACGAGGGCGGAGAGGTCGCCCCGCCGCTCGGCCACGTTCGAGACGAGGTCGGACGCGTCGACGACGAAGTTCGTGAAGGTGCGCTGGTCCGCGAGCACCTGGTTGATGAGCGCGCTCGTGGTCGACAGGGCCGGGTTGAAGAACTCGGCGGCGCGGTTGGCCTGCGGCCCCTTGTGGTCGTACTGCGTCGCCGACCCGCGGATGACGTTCTGCAGGCCGGCGCGAGTCGGCGCGTTCAGCGTGTTGAAGATCTGGTCGAGGTCGACGATGCTCGTCGTGGTGTCGGTGGGCAGGGTCGCGCCGTCGGCCAGCTTCGGCGCGTTGTTGGGCCCGGGGCTCAGCGCCAGGTAGCGGTTGGCGATCCCTGACAGCGAGGTGGCGCGCACGACCGCCTTCGTGCCCTCGTGCAGTGGGGCGAAGTCCGAGTCGACCTTGATCTTCAGCTGCGCGAGGTTGTGGCTGGTGAGCGAGATGTCCTCGATCGAGCCGACCCGGCGCCCGCCGATCTGGACGTCGTCGCCGTTGACGAGCTGACCGGCGTTGATCAGCTGCACCTTGTACTCCTTGCCCCCGTCGCGCGAGAGCAGGAGCACGGCGACGACGACGACCGCGATGACCAGCGCCGCGAGCGCGGCGACGCGGGCCACCGTCATGCGGGCGGCTCCGAGGAGGTGCTGTGGCGGCTAGCTGACGAAAAAGACGATGGGGTGAGGGGCAATTGGGGTGGAGTACTTGGATGGGGGTACGGATGACGGCCCTGCCCGCCCGAGGCGAGCGGCTACTCCATGCCGAGCGGCCCCTGTGACTCGCCCGACAGGAACTGGCGCACGAAGGGGTTGTCCGAGTTGAACAGCTCCTCCGCCGGCCCGGACTCGACGATCCGGCCCTTCCACAGGACGGAGATGTGCTCGGCCACGCGGCGCGCCGACGCGATGTCGTGGGTGATCACGACGTAGGCGCCTCCGTTCTCCTCGTGGACTTCCTGGATAAGCTCGCAAAGGAGCGCGGTGCGGACGGGGTCGAGACCGGAGTCGGGCTCGTCGAAGAGCACGATGTCGGGGTCCAGGACCAGTGCCCGCGCGAATCCGGCGCGCTTGCGCATCCCGCCCGAGAGCTCGTTGGGCATCTTGTCGCCGGCGTCGGCCAGTCCCACCTCGCGCAGGCGCCGGTTGATGATCTCGGCGATCTCATCCTCGCTCTTGTCCGTGTGCTGGCGGAGCGGGAAGGCGGTGTTGTCGAAAAGGTTCATCGACCCGAACAGCGCGCCGTCCTGGAACAGGACGCCGAACTTCTTGCGCATCTCGAAGAGCTCGTCGTCGGCCATGTTCGGTACCGATTCGCCGTGCACCAACACGTCGCCCTCGTCGGGGTAGAGGAGGCCGACCATGTGCTTGATGCACACGGACTTGCCGGTCCCCGATGGCCCGAGGATCATCGAGATCATCCCTTCGGGGATGCCCATGTTCAGACCGCGCAGGATGCGGTTGCGGCCGAAGGCCTTGTGGACGTCGATGAACTCGATCGCGTCGGGGACGCCGGCGTCGCGCTTGAGGCCGGTGTGCCAGCGGTACTCCTCGTCGTCCTGCCGGCCCTCCCAGTGGCGCTCCTGCTCGTCCCGCCGGGACGGCGGTGGCTCGTTGGTCACGCGCGTGGATTGCTCGGATTCCTCCAGCCAGGTGCCACGCCTGCGATCGTCGGAGGCCTCGCCAGCGCCCTGTGACTCCAGCGGGTCGGTGGACGCCGGCTCGGGCTGCTGCAGCGCCTCTGGGTCCTGCGGGTCCGGCCGCGGCGACTCGCGCGCCTCGTCGTCCCTGCGTTCCTCTCCCATGTCCTGCGTCAGCCTCCAATCGGTGCTCGTGGGTTGGCGCCCCAGAACGGCTGCGTATGCAGCATGCCGAGGTGCACGAGCACGATGATGAGCACCGTCGATTTCGTCGTGGCGGTGTCCACCCCTACTACCTGATCACCGTGATCTCGGGATGGGTCGCCAGCAGGGTCTGGGTGAACACGTAGTTGAAGGCGAACACGCCCAGGAAGGCAATCACCACGGCCTGGTTGACCGCACGACCGACGCCCTCGGCACCGCCGGAGGCGGTCATGCCCTTGTAGCAGCAGACGATGGCGATGATTGCGCCGAACAAGGTGCACTTCAGGACCGACCCCCAAAGGTCCGTGGTCGACGCGTTGGTAAAGAACGTGGCCCAGAACGGCCCCAGCGGCGCGCCGTTGACCAGCGTGGCGATGATGCCGCCGAAGATCCCGAACAACAGCGCATAGACGTCGAACAGCCCGGTCACCAACATCAGCGCAAGGAAGCGCGGCACCACGAGGTTCTTGACGGGATCGACCCCGAGGACCTGCAGCGCATCGAGCTCCTCGCGGATCTTGCGCGCACCGAGGTCGGCAGTGATCGCCGTGCCCGCCACGCCGGCCAGCACGATCGCGTCGACAAAGGGCGCGAACTCGCGAATCGACGCGAGGACGAAGAACCCGCCCAGGCGATCCAGCGCGCCGAAGAGCACGAGGAAGTTGGCGGCCTGAAGCCCCGGCGCGCCATAACCGAACGCGACGGTCGAGACCAGCAACGGAAACCAGCACAGCTTCAGCGCGAAGAGGAACTGCGAGACGAACTCGCCGCCATACGGGTACGGCGGACGCAACGCCGACACCACCGTCTTGCCCGTCAAGATCATCATGTCGCCGACCTCTTCGAGGAGGTTCTTGGTCGGCAAGAACGCACGATCGGCGATGCTTCGGACCATCACCTTCCTCCCTTGCTGATGTGCTCCGGGTCGCGGCCGGAGCGCTCCACAGCCTATGTCACGGCGCCGAAACTTGCCAAATTGCAACCGTCGCCCTGAGCAGGCGCTTAATCCTGCCCCAACATCCGGTCAATCGCAGCTGGAGGCGGCGGATGGCGGGGCCCGCGGCGGCCTGTAGGGCGGGCGGGGCGCGCGGCCGGCTGCCGCTCGCGCGCGCATCCCCGTGATACCTTCGTGGCGCTGTGAGGGGGGTCAAGGTCGCATGCCTGGCGCTTGGCACCGCGGCGCTCGTGGTCGCTTCCGGCTGCGCCGACGAGGAGACCCAGGACGCCAAGGAGCACAAGGGCACGTACGACGTCAAGGTCGTCCGTGCGTCCTTCCCCTCTCAGCAGCAGCTGGCCGAGCACGCCACGATGAAGATCGCCGTCCGCAACGACGGCAGCAAGACCGTGCCGAACCTCGCGGTCACCGTGGGACGCAACGGCAACGCGACGTTTTCCTATGAGAGCCAGCAGCCCGGGCTCGCCGACCCGGAACGGCCCATCTGGATCATCGACGACCCGCCGCGGGGCGGCACCACGGCCTACGTCAACACCTGGGCGCTGGGCCGCCTGCGCCCGCACGAGACGAAGACGTTCAAGTGGGGCGTCACGGCGGTGCGGGCCGGCACCTACAAGGTCGACTACCAGGTCGCCGCGGGCCTGAATGGCAACGCGAAGGTGCGCCGGGCGGACACCTCGGGCACATTCGACGTCAACGTGACGCATCAGCCGGCACAGGCGTGCGTGACCGAGTCGGGGCAGGTCGTCAATCAGCCGGAGACCGAGTCGGGCGGCTGCCCGTAGGCGTGGGCGGTCACGCCCGGCGCGGCGACTGGGTCGCGCCGCCTGAACTGCTGCGATAAAGGGTCGGTCCCGGCGGGGGTGTTTGACCTTTCCGTCAATTATTGGCCTTAAGGTCAAGCATCCCCTTGGGACCCCCCCCTCGTCGCCTCCGTTCTCGCGGCCTGACCCTCGATGCACCCCCTCAAGGTCCCAGCGCGCCCGACGCGTCGACCCCCGCCGCCGGCCCGAAGTCGGCCCGGCTCAGGCGCGCCGCCAACTTGGCCGCGGCACCCGACGGGTCTGGACGCGGCACGCCTGGCCCGGTCAGGCGCATGCTGATCCACGTGCCGCCGGTCGGCGCTCCGTCGGCCGCCAGGTCGACGCGGAGGATGCCGGTCAGCGACAGGCGGCCGCCCATGCCGAAGTTGCGCCAGCCGGCGAAGTTGCCGAGCGAGTACGCGATCAGGCGCCCGCGATAGCGCTCGACGCCACGGATCACGTGAGGACCCGACCCGACGACGAGGTCCGCGCCCGCGTCGATCGCCGCGTGGGCGAACCTGCGCGCGTCGCCGCGGTCCTCGCCGTAGGCGTGCTCGTGACCGTGGGGGACGTGGTCGCGGTCCGCGCCCTCCGCGCCCGCGTGGATGGCGACGATCACGACCGGCGCGGCGCCGGCGGCGCGGGCGACGAGCGACCGGGCCCGGCGGAGGTCGAGTAGGGGGGACGCCCACGGGTACGGCGCAAATCCGAGCAGCGCCATGCCGACGCCGTTGACCTCGAGCGTGGTGACCTGGCCCGGGCGCCCCGTCCACGTCACGCCGGCGCGGCGCAGCGCCGCAAGCGTCTGGGCCTGGCCGGAGGCCCCGAAGTCGAACGTGTGGTTGTTGGCGACGTTGACCGCATCGATGCCTGCCCAGCGCAGCGCCGGTGCGTTGGCGGGCGGCGCCTGGAACGCGAAGCAGTTCTTCGCCCCGTGACCGCACTTCGACGCGCCGCCGCGCGAGTAGGTGCCCTCGAGGTTGGCCATGGTCAAATCGGCCCCGGAGAGCAGCGCCCGCGCCGGCGCCAGCTGCGCCTTCCCGCCGTGGCCCGGCACGCCGTACTTGGAGCCGGGCGTCAGGTCACCGACCCATTGGAACGTCAGGACCGGCGCCACCGCCGCCGCCGCCAGCGTCGGGGAACGCCAGGACTCCCTGGTGGGCCAGCCCGTCGAGCGGGCTGGCCTCGACGCCCGCGCTCGAGACCGTGACCAGGCGGTCGCCCACCACCGCCGAGCGCAGGACCTCCAGATGGCCGCCTTCGACGTTGTGGCTGACCCGCCCGGTTCGGGCGATGCCATCGCGCGTGACCTTGACCCCGAGCGCACCGGTGAAGGATTGCTCACGCACCGGGACGACCGCCGGGCTGGTCGGCCCCCAAAACAGTGATGGTCGTCGACCGCATGAAGCTTGGGTGACCGGTCCAGTGGCCGGGGACGGCACGGCGGTCGCCGGCGGGACGGCCGCTCGCGCGTGCGCGCGCGCGCGTAACGGCTCTGGTCGGCGCACGTGTGGAAGAGGGACGAAGGCGCGAGCCGCCAGCCGCGGCGCCCGCCGGCGCCGCGACCAGTGCGCAGAGCGCGAGGGCGAGCAGTAGCGCTCGTGCGTGGGTCATGGCGTGCCCTCCGTCTGACGGTAGAGCCGCCCGGAAGCCGCCAGGGCTACGGCGGCGAGCGCCGCGAGCGCGCCCAGCACGGCGAGCATCGCGTGAACGGCGGCGGTGGCCGCGCGGCCCTCCGCGGTCAGAACCTCGAGAATCGTGGCGCCCACGACGACCGCCATCCCGCCCATGCCGACGACGATGGCGAGCGTCATGCCCGAGGCGCCGGCGGCCTGTGCCTCGGGCACCACCGCTTGCGTGCCGACGCTGGTGTACGTCCAGCTGATCCCCAGGCCGAACCCGGCCAGCGCGAACACGCTGAGGTACGCCGGCCACGCGCTCGGGAGCGACATGCCGAAGAGCGCGAGCGCCCCGATGGCCAGCGCCGCGCCCATGACCCGGTTCGGCGCGATCCCGCACGCCCCCAGGCGCCCGGCCAGCAGACCTGCGCCCGCGTTGGCGAGCGCGGGGCCGAGAAACACGACGCCGGCCATCAGCGGGGACAGCCCGCGGACCTGCTGGAGGTAGATCGTCGACAGGAACAACATCAGGCAAAAGGCGGTGTTCCCCACGGCCCCGGCGGCGGTGACGAGCACGTAGGGGACGTTGCGGAAGAGGCCGAGGTCGATCAGTGGGTCGCGCGCCCGCCGCTCGAGCAGGAGGAAGAGGACCACGAGCCCGATGCCGGCCCCGGCCAGGACCAGCGTGCGCCCGTTCAGCCAGCCCCAGGTCGAGCCGCGGTCGATCGCATAGGTGAAGGCGGCGATGCCGAGGGTGTGCCGCACAGCAGCGAGGCCAGGCCGAAGAACCCGATGCCGGCGAGGAGCATACGCTTGCGGGCGAGCAGGTCGCCGAGCCGGCGGCCGCGGATCAGCAACGACGCCAGCGTGAGCTGGTAGACGGCGATCGCCCACTGCAGGTCGATGGTGGTGACGTGCAGCTCGCGCGCGGTGGCCGGTTGGGCGAGGTTGAGCGCGAAGAAGTCGACGTCGACGCAGAGACGGCCAGCGCGACCGCCGCGACGACGCGCCCGCTCCCCTGGGGCGCGGCATCCGCCGGCTCGGCCTGCGCAACCCTGGTGGCCACCCTGCGCCGACCGTACCGGCCGGGCTAGGCCCGTGCCGACTGAAGCGCGCTAACGAGCGCGTCGACCAGTTCCGCCCCGGTCGGCGTGCGCTCTCAGCGCCGGCTATTAGGCGCGGGCCCCGGCAGTCGGAGGCAGCAGCGCGCCGATCAGCCAGAACAACGGGAAGAAGATCCCGATGATGAACATGACCCAGTGGCCCTTGCGGATCGCGATGATCCCGAGGGTGATGAGGAGGAGGAGGTAGAGCAGGCCCCCCACCACGAACGTGACGCTGTCGGCTGCGATGACGGTCATCGAGAGGCACAAGCATCTCAGACCGCGCACTGCCGCGGGGGAAAAGATCGCATAGGCTGGCCCCGCAGCCGGCGCATGTCCGTCGACCTGGTCATCGACATCAAGAACGCCCCGGGCGCGCTCGCGCAGGTCGCGACCGCGATCAGCGACGCCGGCGTCAACATCGCCGCGGCCACGTGCCTGGGCCGGGGCGAGCGTGCCGAGCTCCACATCCTCGTTCCCCACGCGGAGGCGGCGAAGCACGCGCTGGCGATCTCTCACCTCGCGATCACCCGCGAGCGCGAGGTCGTGGTGGTCGATGTCCAGGACCGCCCCGGCGTCCTGGCCGACCTCACGCGCAAGATCGCCCGGGCGGGCGTCGACCTGGATCTGCTCTATGTCGCCACGCGCAACCGCGTCGTGTTCGGCTCCCCGGACCTCCCAGGACTCAAGGCAGCGCTGGACGCCTAGCGCGGGTTAGGGGGAGTTGGCGAGGACCCCAGGTGAGCCTTGGCGTCGTCGCTGCTCGTACTTCTCGTCCAAGGGGATCAGAAGGCGAGGCGCACCACCTCGTGATGCTCCGGGGTCAGGCGCGCCAGGGCTGCGGTCACTTGCCAGTGCTGCGCGACTGCTCGATCGACTCGTCCAGCGCCCCCCGCTCGTTGGATTCGTCCTCCGCGCACGCCGTCAGTCCGGGACGCACCGAGGCGCGGCGGCGGCGACGATGATGGCGTTTCGCGCGATCCGGTAGACCGAGGTGCGGACGCTTCCGCGCCGGCGGTCGTAGCTCTCGGCGTGGCGCCAGACCGAGGCGAAGACGTCCTGCACGAGCTCGTCGGCTGCCCCACGGTCGCCCAGCGACCGGTAGGCGAAGCTGTAGAGCTGGTGGCAGTAGCGCCGATACAGCGTCTGCAAGCTCACCTCGGTGCGGTCGTCGAGAATGCGCTCGAGCAGTTCGCGATCGGAGGGCGCGCGCGCCGCTCCACGTCTATCCGCAGTTCCACGATGCGCGCGCGGCAAGGATGTCGAAGCGCCCACGTCAAACCTCCTCGATTGCAGTGTTGAGCGCCATGGTCCGCCCAACCCGCGCCTCGCACATCGGGCACTTTCGCGACATCGAGCCCCGAACTTTGCGAGTCGCCCTCGGCGCCGAACGCGAGCGTTCCCGCACTTGTGCTGCGGACGATGACCGCGCGCGGCGTCCACCGGGCCGAGCGCGCTCGCAACGCCTGAGGGAAGCAAGAGCCCGCCGCCCAGACTACGAGACTCTTGGACTCGTCCATTCCAGTCGTCTGCCTCGACTCGCGAGACGGTCACGACCCTCGACTCGCGAGACGGTCGCGACCGGGCGAAAGCGAAGGGGCGCTTGGCTACGACAGCTGGGCGTGCGCGCCGTCCCTGGACGAGCGGCCGCCCGCGTGCTTGTTGGCGGGGCGGCCGCTCGCGTGTTGTCGCGCTAGACGATGCGGATGGCGAGTTTGCCCTGCGTGTGGCTGGTGGCGAGCGCCTGCAGCGCCTCCGTGGCGCGGTCGAGCGGGTAGGCGTCCTGGACGGGAACCTTGAGCGCGCCGCCGTCGAGCAGCTGCGCGACGCGGTCGAGGTTGGCGGTGGTGGGCTGGGCCATGACCATGGTGCGGCCGGGGCCTTCGCCGGCGGCGCCGGTCGGCGAGGCGACGCGCGCGCCGTCTTTGAGCGCGGCGTCGTAGGTGCCCGGGGTGTAGTTGACGAGGTCCAGCAGCGCGTCGACGCCATCGGGGAAGCGCTCGCGGACGGCGGCGGCGACGTCGCCCTCGCGAGGCAGGACCTCCGCGACGCCGAGGTCGCGCAGGAACCGCTCGTCGTCGGTCAGTGCGGGGGCGATGACGGTCGCGCCGGCCCGGGCGGCGAGCTGGACCGCGAAGCTGCCGACGCCGCCGGTCGCGCCGACGATGAGGACGGTGTCGCCCTGCGAGAGGTCGAGGGCGTCGATCGCGGTCAGTGCGGTGATGGCGGCCAGCGGCGCGGCACCGGCGGCGGCGACGTCCACGTTCGCCGGGCGGCGGGCGATGGATGCGTCGGCGGAGACGGTCAAGCGCTCCGTCCAGGTGCCGTCGCGGGCGGTGGGGTTGGCGTGCACCAGGAAGCCGAAGACCTCATCGCCGGGCGCGTAGTTTGTGACCTCGGGGCCGACCTGCTCGACGACGCCGGCATAGTCGCGTCCGAGGATGACGGGGTACTCGTACTCGACGCCCATGCTGGCGAGCATGCCCGCGGCGATGCTGTTGTCGACGGGGTTGGCGGAGGACGCCTGCACCCGGACGAGCACCTCGCCGGGGCCGGGCGTCGGCGCGGGGAGGTCGTCGCGGATGCCCGGCGGCGCGCCGGCTTCGCTGAGCGTGATGGCCTTCATGTTCGGGTTCTCCTTGCGGTTCGGGTGTCACGCGGAGGTGTTGGCGAGCGCCTGCTCGATGTGGTTGCCGACCTTGATTTCCGGCTGGACGCGGCGCTCATAGAGCTCGAAGCAGCGCTCGGCGAGCGCGTCGGGGTCGGCCTCGCCACCACCCGACTGGATCAACAGGTCCAGAGCGACGTGGGCGGCGTAGATACCGTCGGCGGCAAGCGCCTGGTGCAGCGTGAGCGCGTAGTTGCGCAGTCCCGCGCCGGGCCCCGCGTTGCCCGTCATCGCCACCCGCTGGACGGACGAGGCGCCGGTGGTGAACAGCAGCACGCGGGTTGGGCGATAGACAGGCCAAGACCGGGCCCGGCGCCGACTACGGCGAGGTCTCGATGGCAGACGTCATTGGTGGGGGTTCCGGTCATCGAGTAGCACAGATGGTATAGCGTACTCAATGATCTGTATCGCTACATTGTAGCGATGACCTCAGAGGCGCTTTCCCCGCCCGTCGGCGTCATCGAGGAGCGCCGGTCGAGCCCCGGGCTCCTGCTGGCGCTCCTCGGGCAGGACGCGATGCGGCGCCTGCGCGACGCCCACACCGCCCACGACCTGATGCCGCGGCAGTTCCAGCTGCTCGGCCTGCTGGCCGACCACGGGCCCATGGGTCAGCGGGATCTCGGCCAGGCGATGGCCACCGACCCCAGCATCCTCGTGACCCTCCTCAACCCGCTCGAAACCGACGGGTTCGTGACCCGCAACCGCGACTCTGCCGACCGCCGCCGGCACGTCGTCACCCTTACCGCCAAGGGCAAGCGCAAGCTCGAGCGCGCCGCCGAGGCACAAAGACAGGCCGAGGACACGATCTTCGCCGGCCTCAGCAGCGAGCAGCGCGCGCAGCTGCGCCAGCTGCTCATCGCGCTGCGCGACAGTCGCGATCCTGCATCAGCCGATGAAACGTGTTCCTGATCACATGAGCGAGCTGCTCGCAGGCATCCGAGGCGCGACGCAAGTGCCGCTCTGCCTTGAGACAGATCCGTTAGCGCGCTCGAGTGGGGGCGCCGGCAATCGCAATTCGCGCAAAGCACAACTCAAGACCGGAGTGCTCCCGCGCATGGAAGGCAGCAGCGACGAGGGCGTGTTCGACTCCGTGGGTCGCCGCAGTGCGTTTCACGCGAAGTCGCCAAAGATGAGGTGGTTGCCGGCGTTAGAGGTAGGCGAGAAAGACGGCGTAGTCGGTGTCGTTGGTGCAGTGGAGCTGTAGCTGGTACGAGTTCGTGCCGGTTTCCCAGTTCGTCGCACTCGAGTTGGGCAAGCCAGTGTCCCGTCCCGATCAAGTAAATGCTCGTGACCCCCTCCGAGGTCGTCACGTCCTTCGTCTTGATCCCCGTGATGGACATGCCGATCGGCCCCAACCCCAGGACACCGACGCCCTGCGGCAGCGAGGTGCCCGCCGGGGCATAGCGTTGGTCGTACAGATCGGGGTGAGACGGAGGGCATTGGTAGGCGGGCACGTACTCGTTGGCCCATAACCCGGACAGGCTGCGCGCCGCGAACAAGGGCGTGGTGCCGACGACATCCTGCGGCGCGGTGCACTCCGCGACGTAGGGGTTGCCGCTGCTGCCATCGCCGCTGACTGCCTGGGCGGCGTGAGCCGCCGGGGCCTTGGCCGGTGGTGCACTGCTCGGCGGCGGCCGGTAGAGCACCGTCGACGCCGCCCGGCTTCGGCAGCGGGGGGTGGAGCCGATCGCCCCGGTCGACGACGATGCGTTTGATCGAACCGGCCGCGCACAGCACGCGGTCGCCGCTGCCGTCGGCGACGTCGATGTGGTTCCTTCCCGGCCCGGCAACCACGACCGTGGGTCCCTGCCGGTCGACGATCCGGTTGTGGCCGGGGCCGCCCTCGAGCCGATCGCGGCCGGCGCCGCCGTCGATCCGGTCGTCGCCGTGGCCGCCGCGGATGTGGTCGTCGCCGGGGCCGCCGTGGATCACGTCGTGGCCGTGGCCGCCGTGGATGACGTCGTGGCCGTGGCCGCCGAGGATGCGGGCCCCGCCGGCGCCGCGGGCGCCGAGCTGGTCGTGGCCGGCACCACCCACGATCCGCTGACGGGGAGCCAGCCCAATGATGAAGTTCACCCGACCGGCGCACACCCCCCAGGCGCGCCCCCACGGCCGTGGCCAACTGCGTGTTAGCACCAAGCCGCGCGCCGGGATCGAGCCGTATCAGCCGGGCCGCGACCCCGTCCCTGCCCGAGCTCGTCCACCCCTTGCCCACCACCACAGGGAAGACGGCCCCCACACCGATCGCCACAGCCAACCCCAATCACGACCCGAGTCCGGCGCGAGAAAGCAACCGCGAGCATCCAAGGCTCCTAAGCTCGAATCGCACCGACCGCAGCCACACCAACGCCAAACCAACCCACCCAGCCACGACGGCGGCCACCGACTGGGCCGACGCTGACAGACCGCCACAGCCCCAGCAAAACCCGCCCACCACCCCACTCGGCCACCATCGACAACGCCGAGATCATCGACACCGTCCACGGCCGCCGCGCGCCGATGGTCCAAAGTCGCAATGGGACGTCGACGGACCGCCAGCCGCCTCGCATGGAACCGGAAGTCACGGGTGTCGTGCGGGGGTTGGCCGCGGGCTCGCCGCGCGGCGCGCCGAGGCGCGCGCGGACCATAATCAACGAGGTGCAGGATGAGGGCGACTCGCTTGTGAGGCTCAGGCCTGTGGATCGGGCCGAGGTCACGATCGTGATGGACAACTTCGTGGACCTCCTGCTCGCGCCCGCCGAGGACATTCGCAGGTACGCGCCGTACGACCTCGGCGACCGTCGGCAGCTGGTCGCCGAGCACGGGTTCTCGGCGCTGATCACCGTCGAGCGC
>JBJMKX010000104.1:0-11893 GCA_045805605.1 Solirubrobacteraceae bacterium | reverse complement strand
CCCAGGCGCTTGGCGTTGGAGTCGCGCCCGTTGCGGCTCGAGCCGAGTCCCTTCTTATGCGCCATCCTCGGTCCCCTCCTCCTTCTTCTCGGCCGCCGCGCGGCTGCGCTTGGCCTGCAGCTTGACCGCCGTCACCTCGATGCGGGTGAGCTCCTGGCGATGCCCGGTGCGCTTCTTGGCCCGCTTCTTGGGCTTGAACTTCACCACCCGCAGCCTCGGCCCCCGCTCGTGGCGGACGACCTGGGCCTCGACCTTGACCCGCTTGAGATCCTCGAGCTCGAGGTCTGAATCCTTGTCGCCGCGGTACATGAGCGGCTCGAGCGAGACCTTCGCCCCCTCGTCGGCGGGCAGGCGCTCGACGAGGAGGGACTGTCCCTCCTGCACGCGGTACTGCTTGCCGCCGGTCTTGACGATCGCGTAGCTCATGAGGATTCGGCCGTTGCGCGGGACCGGCGCCGTCCGCCTCTGCGGCCGCGGCGCCGGGAGGAGGACGATTGTAGAGGCTGCTCCTCGCCCTTCCCGTCGTCCACCAGCACGGCGTTGGCGGCCGTACGGCCGACCTCCTCGATGCGCACCAGCCGCTTCTCGCCCACGTGGGCGCCGCCGCCGGCCACCGAGATGATGTAGCCGTCGATCTTGGCGACGGCGTCGTCGACGGCGTACATGTGCGGCTCCACGATGTGCACCAGCACCTCGTCGCCGCGCGAGAACGGCAGCGCTCGCTCTTCGACATCCTCCACCGAGCCCTCCATGAGGACGTCGAAGTGGTCGAGCGGCAGGCCCTCGGAGCCTTCGAAGTGGAACCGCTTGCCGGTCTCCTCCTCCAGCGTGCGGAGCACGCGGCCGCCGTTTCCGGTCAGCTCGCCCGAGACGCGCGGATTGACCTGGACCAGGAACGCGTCAGGCTGCGGGCGCTCCTTGGCGAGCTCGACCAGCTTGCGCTCGAGGTCGATCGCGATCGTCTCCTCGGATTTGATCACGCCCTCGCCGTCGCAGGTCGGGCACGGCCGGGTCATGATCTCGCGCACGCCGTCGGTGACGTTCTGGCGCGTCATCTCGACCAGCCCGAGCGGCGAGATCTCCGCGGTGTAGGTCTTCGTCCGGTCCTCGTCGAGCGCCTTGCGCAGCGTCTTGAGCACTGCGTCACGGTTGCGGGCCCGTGCCATGTCGATGAAGTCGATGACGATGATCCCGCCGATGTCGCGTAGCCGCAGCTGGCGCACGACCTCCTCGGCCGCCTCCAGGTTCGTCTTGGTGATGGTGTCCTCGAGGCGCGCGGCGCGCCCCTTGCCGGTGAACGAGCCGGTGTTGACGTCGATGACGGTCAGCGCCTCGGCGTAGTCGATCATCAAATAGCCGCCGCTGGGCAGCTCGATCCGGCGCGAGAGGACGCCGTCGATGACTTTCTCGACTCCGTAGCGCTCGAACAGCGGCTTGTCGTCCTCGTCGTAGAGCTCGACCCGCTCGACGAGCTCGGGCGCCAGGCGGCTGAAGAACGACACCAGCCGGTGGTGCTGCTTGGCGTCGTCGACGATCGCCCGCTCGAAGGTGTCGGAGGCAATGTCGCGCACGACGCGGACCGACAAGTCGGCCTCCTGGAAGACCATCGACGGAGCGGGCGACTCATCGACCCGCTTGCGCATGACCTCGTGGAGCTTGTCGAGGTAGAGGAGCTCGCGCTCGAAGTCCTTCCGGGTCGCGCCCGCGGCGGCGGTTCTCACGATGACCCCGCCGCCCCTCAGGTCCAGCCCCTTGACCTGCTTGCGCAGGCGGTCGCGCTCGGTGTCGTCGAGGCGCCTCGACACCCCGATCCCCTCGCCGCTGGGCGCGAACACGAGGTAGCGCCCGGCGATCGTCAGCTCCATGGTCAGGCGCGCGCCCTTGGTCTTCAGGGGGTCCTTGACCACCTGCACCACGACCTCCTGGCCGGGCTTGAGCAGGTCGGTGATCGAGCGCCCGCCGCGGCCGCGGCGCGGGACGTCGACCCCCGGCAGCACGATCTCGTCGACGTGCAGAAAGCCATTCTTCTCGAGGCCGATGTCGACGAAGGCGGCCTCCCGCCCGGGCAGGACGTTGTCGACCCGGCCCTTGTCGATATGGCCTACGATCGAGCGCGCTCCGCGGCGCTCGATGTACAGCTCCGCCACGTGGTAGCCGGCGGCGGGGTTCTGCGGCTTGCGCCTACCGCGCGAGCTTCTGCTGGCGCCCGGCTTCCCGGTCGCCTCGAGCAGCGCGACCCGGGTTTCCCCGTGGTCCACGCCGACCAGCACTTGCTTTCTCATTGGAAGTTCCCTTCATAGAGCGCGAGCTGAGCGCGCGCCTCTGGCGCGCGTCTCGCTCGCGTGTTTGCGTATCCGGCGTCATCCGAACGCGAGGGCGCGGCCGCGGCCCTTGGCGGCGCGGCGGCCCTGGACGTAGATGGACTGCAGGATCCCGACGGCGAGGAAGGTCACGAGGACCGACGAGCCGCCGTAGGACATCAGCGGCAGGGGGACGCCGGTGATGGGCATGATCCCGATGGTCATGCCCACGTTGACGAACACCTGCCAGAGGAACATGGCCACGATGCCTCCGGCGATCAGCGCTCCGTAGAGGTTCTTGGCCATGGTGAGTATTCGCAATCCGCGCCAGACGAGCAGCGCGTAGAGCGAGAGCACCAGTGCCGCGCCGGCGAAGCCGTAGCGCTCGCCGACCACGGCGAAGATGAAGTCGGTGTGGTGCTCGGGGAGGAAGTTCAACGTGGTCTGGGTGGGATGGGGTCGGCCCGACTTCTGGCCCGACCCGATCGCGATCCGCGACTGGTTCTGCTGGTAACCCTGATCGGCGGGATTGTCGGACGGGTTGAGGAACGCGGTGAGGCGGTCGACCTGGTAGGGCTTGAGCACGTGGACGCCGACCGCCGGCGCGACCACCACGACCAGCGACAGCGACACGGCAAACAGCGCGAACAGCGCCGCGAAGTGCTTCCAGTTCGTGCCCGCCACGAACAAGATCGCCAGCGCGATGACGACGTAGACGATGCCCGAGCCCAGGTCAGGCTGGACGATCACCAGCATCGCCGGCACCAGCGCCATCAGCATCACGCGCGCGGTCGTGTCGCGTTCCGGCAGGCGCCGGATGCGGTCGACCACGAACGCGCCGATCGCCAGGATGAGCAGCAGCTTGCCCAGCTCGGAGGGCTGGAAGCGGAAGAACGGGAAGTCGATCCAGCGCTTGGACCCGCGCGTCGCCCCGCCGAGTGCCAGCACCAGCAGGATCGAGCCGATCATGAACCCGTAGAGGCCATACTTCAGCTCGCGCAGCCGCGAGTAGTCGAAGCGGCTGATGATCAGGCAGAAGATCAGTCCGACGATCGCGAAGCCGGCCTGCCGGTAGACGTAGTAGTTCGGGTCGCCGGGGATGTCGTCGCGCGTGGCGGCCGACAGGGTCACGAGCGAGCACGCGACCAGCCCGAGCACGGCCAGCAGCAGGGTGGGGTCGAGCGGCAGCAGCGCCCGCACCGGCCGTGCCCCCCCGCCCCCGCCCTCGGCCGGGTCGGTGATCGGGCTGCCGACGGCAGTGCTCATCGCGTCCTCGAGCTTCCCCGCACGAGCTTCTTCTTGACCCCGAACCACTGGGAAAGAATCAATCGCGCGGCGGGAGCGGCCGCCTCGGCGCCGAAGCCGCCCTGCTCGATCGTCACCGCCACGACAATGGGCCGCTTGCCGTCCGGCACGTAGCAGACATACCAGGACTGGTCCTCCTGGCCGGGGCGCTCCGCCGTTCCCGTCTTGCCGTACACCGGGTGGGGGAAGCCGCGGAAGACGTCGGCCGAGGTGCCCCCGGCCGCCGATGCGGCCAGGTGGAGGCCGTCGAGGATGGCCTGACGGTTGCCCGGCGAGATGTTGACGTGGCGGGCGGCGCCGGGGTCGATCCCCTGCAGCGTGCGCCCGGCGGCGTCCTCGACCTCGAGCCCGACATGCGGGCGCGGCACCTTGCCGCCGTTGATCACCGTCGAGTAGGCGGTCGCCATCTGCAGCGGCGTGGCCTGCAGGTCGCCCTGGCCGACCGCGAGGTTGACGTTGTCGCCGATCGTCCACGGGCGGTCGGTCTTGCGCTCCTTGAACAGCCGATCGCGCCACTGCGGGGTAGGCAGCAGCCCCTTGAACTCACCGGGGATGTCGATGCCGGTGCGCCGGCCGATGCCGAGCTTGCGCGCGTAGCGTTGCAGCGGGTCGCCGCTCTCGCCGTTCAGCCGTGCGCCCATCGTGTAGAAGAACACGTCCGAGGAGACCTGCAGCGCCTGGCGCAGTGCCACGGCCCCGTTGGCGGCGCCGCCGGCGTTCTTGAACACGATGTTCCCGATCTTCACGGAGCCGGAGTCGTCGATCACCGAGCCGGGGGTGATCGTGCCGGTTTGGAGGGCGGCGACGCTGGTGATGACCTTGAATGTCGACCCGGTCGGGTACAGGCCGGCGATGGCACGGTTGTAGAGGGGGGCGCCGTTGGCGGTCGATTGCAGCTTGCGCAGCGTCGACGGCTTGACCGGCTTGGAGAAGATGTTGGGATCGAAGGACGGAACCGACCCCGCGGCGAGCACCTCGCCGCTGTGCGGATCCATGGCGACGAAGCCGCCGGGCTTGCCGCCCCCGACCTGCTTGATCGCGTCCTGCGCGGCCTTCTGGAGGTCGAGGTCGAGCGAGAGCTTGAGCTGCTTGCCCTGCACCGGCTGGCGGGTCCGCAGCGGCGGCCCCTTCTGGCGGCCGAGGGCGTCGACCTGCACGCGCGTGGCGCCCTCCTCGCCGCGCAGGTAGCGGTCATAGGACCACTCGATGCCGCTCTGGCCCACGACCGTGCCCTGGTGCACGCCGCGGAAGCGGTTGAGCTTGAGCTCCTTGGGCGAGACCTGCCCCACGGTGCCGAACAGCTGGGCGGCGAGGTCGTGGTGGGGGTAGCGGCGCAGGTAGACCTGCTCGGGCACGATGCCGGGGAACAGGTTCTGGCGCTCGAGGATGAAGGCGAGCTGGGCCTGCGAGGCGTCGCTCTTGATCGTCACGTTCGCGTAGGGCAGCGCCCTGCGCTGCTCGGTGATGTCCTTGCGGATGCGGCGGGGGCGCAGGTGCAGGACCTCGCGCAGGCGGCGGTACAGCGCCGTGCGCTCGGGCCCGCGCGCGGGAAGCTTGTCGGGCTGGATCTGGATCGCGTTGCCGACCCGGTTGTCGACGAGCACCGTGCCGTTGCGGTCCACGACGTCGCCGCGCGGCGCCTGGATGGTGATGTCGCGGACGCGGTTGTCGTTGGCCTGGGCCAGGTACTTGTTGCCCGACAACACCTGCAGGAACCAGAGGCGCAGGAAGATCACGGCGAAGATCGTCAGGGCGACGCCGCCCAGGATCGCCACCCGCAGGGCGAGCTGGGGAGTGATCGGCGGGCGGCGGTCCTCGACGGGGGTGGGGATCATGTGGCGCGCAGGCCGCGGCGCCGGCGGCGCGGGGCGTTGGGTTGGGAGAGCGGGCTGAGGCCGCCGGCGACGGCCGCGCGGCGGGCGCGGCGGCGGCGCGGATCCTCGGGCAGGGCGGGGGCGACGATGCGGCGCACGAGCGCGTACACGGGCAGCGCGATCACCGTGTTGACCGCGACCGTGAAGAGGATCTCGCGCAGGAGCAGGAGGGACACCGGCGCATCGACGCCGAGCAGGAACTGGATGAGCGAGAAGCCGACCTGCGAGATCACGGTGGCGGCGGCGCCGACGGCGACCGGGGTGAACGAGTTCGACGGGTCGCGCACCTCGCGGAGGCGGCCCGCGCCGTAGCCGACGCCCGTGAGCAGCAGCGAGCTGACGCCGAGCGTCTGGAGCAGCGCCATGTCGACGAACAGCCCCAGGGCGAAGCCCATGATCGCCCCCGGGACCGAGCCCGCCAGCAGGCCGACGGAGGCGACGATCAGCGGGGTGATGTCGGCGCTGACGCCCAGCAGCGAGATCTGCGAGATGGCCGTGATCTGCACGAGCACGGCCACCACGCCGATGATCGCCAGGCGCATGATCAGCGAGACGTTGATCGTGGGAGTCGGGTTCACGGCGTCGTCGAGGTGGGCCCGGCGCCGGCCTGGGCGGTCTGGTTGGCGGGGGCCTTGGCCACCACCCGCGAGTGCGGCCGGGTGAGCACCTGGACGAAGTTCAGCCGCCGCAGGTCGGCGAACGGCTTGACGTGCACGCGCTGGTAGAGGTTGAGCTCCTCCGGGTCGACCTTGGTGACCGTGCCGATGGGGATGCCGGGCGGGAACAGCGAGTCCAGGCGGCTGGACTTCGTCCCGCTGGTCACCACGGTCTCGCCTTTCTTGACCGTCGACTTGGGAGGCAGGAACTGGAGCAACAGGTCGTTGGGGTTGCCGGCGGCGGTCTCCACGATGCCGGAGTCGTTGTTCTGCTGCACGGTCGAGGACACGCCGCTCGAATGGTCGGTGATGAGGGTGACGATGCTGGCGTCGGCGGTGGTGTCGGTGATCTTGCCCACGAGGCCGGCGCCGTCGAGCACGGGCTGGTTTCGGCGCACGCCGTCGCTCGAGCCGACGTCGACGGTGATCGTGGTGAACCACAGCGACGGCGAGCGGGCGATGACGCGCCCGGATACCGGCCTGTAGGTGGACAGCGAGAGGTCTCGGCTGGCGTTGAGGTCGACCATGCGCTTGAGCTGCACGTTCTCGGTGCGCGCCTGCTGGGCGCCGATGACCTGCTTGCGCAGCTGGTCGCGCTCCTTCTGCAGGCGCGAGGCCTTGTCCTTGGCGTCGAAAGTGTCGCCGACCCAGTTGACGAGATCGTGGAACGGCTTGAGGGCGCGGCTGGCGCCCTCCTGGATCGGCGAGAGGACCTCGAGCATGCCGCGCTGGATGGTGCGCAGCGGGCCGCCGATCGACTCGCCGAAATACGCGGTCAGCAGGATGAGCGAGAGGCCGACGAGGAGGGCGACGATCGCCCTTCGTCTACGGACCTGCTTGTCGTACACGCTATCTCCGGCGGCGGTTGCGCGAGTTCTTGTTGGACCGGTGGATCGCCTCGAACTCCTCCAGCGACCGGCCGGAGCCCACTGCCACGCAGGTCAGTGGGGACTCGGCCAGATGCGCCGGCATCTGGGTCTCGGCGCGCAGCCGCTCATCCAGCCCCTGCAGCAGCGACCCGCCGCCCGCAAGCATGATGCCACGGTCCATGATGTCCGCGGCCAGCTCTGGCGGCGTGCGGTCGAGGGTCTCCTTGACCGCGTCGATGATCTGCGAGACGGGCTCCTCCAGGGCGTTGCGGATCTCCTCGCTCGTGAGCACGACGGTCTTGGGAAGGCCGGAGACCATGTCCCGGCCGCGGATCTCGGCCTGGACCTCCTCCTCCATCGGGTAGGCGGACCCGATCTCTAGCTTGATCTCTTCCGCCGTCTGCGAGCCGATGAGCAGCTTGTACTCCCGCTTGGCGTACTGGATGATCCCCTCGTCGAGCTCGTCGCCGCCGACGCGGATCGACTGCGACACGACGATCCCGCCCAACGAGATCACGGCGACCTCCGAGGTCCCGCCGCCGACGTCGACCACCATGTTCCCGGTGGGCTCGCCGACCGGCAGTCCGGCGCCGATGGCGGCGGCCATGGGCTCCTCGATCAGGTAGGCCTGACGGGCCCCGGCCGAGAGGCAGGCCTCCTCGACCGCCCGCTTCTCCACGCCGGTGACGCCGGAGGGGACGCACACCACCACCCGCGGGTGTGCCCAGCGGTTCTGGTGCACCTTCTGGATGAAGTGGCGGAGCATCTCCTCGGTGACGTCGAAGTCGGCGATCACACCATCCTTGAGTGGTCGGATGGCCTGGATCGTGCCAGGCGTGCGCCCGAGCATGCGCTTTGCCTCGATCCCGACGGCGTGGACCTCGCCGGTGCGCGAGTCGACCGCGACGACGCTCGGCTCGCTGAGCACGATGCCGCGCCCGCGCACGTAGACCAGGGTGTTGGCCGTGCCGAGGTCGACCGCCATGTCGCGGCCACCGAAGCCGGTGAGGTAACCGAAGAAGCTCATTGGGACAGACGCTCGCTCGCGACGCCACGCCTGCCGTTACGCGGGCAGCCGTTAGGGGCTGCGGGCGGGCGCCACGTCGGGCGGCAGTCTAGCGAACGCCTGTGCGGCCGCGGCAGGCCTGAATCGCACGATTCACAGCAATTTCCCTGGAAATTCAAGGGTACGTAACAGCTCTGTGAACGCGGCCACAGGAAGTCCGACGACGTTCGTGTAGTCGCCCTCGATCCGGGTCACCAGGGCGGCCCCGCGACCCTGGATCGCGTAGCCGCCGGCGCGGTTGCGCCACTCGCCGGAGGCGACGTACCACTCGACCATGTCGGCGCTCAGCTCCCGGAAGGTGACCGCGGTCCGCTCGACCTTCTCGCCCGCCCCGGTCAGGCAGATCCCCGACCAGACGGCGTGCGTCCGGCCGGCGAGAGCCGCGAGGGTGGTCCTCGCCTCGTCCTCGTCGACCGGCTTGCCGTAGATGCGCCCGTCGAGGGCGACGACGGTGTCGACGCCCAGGACCCGCTTCCCCTCGACCGCGTGCGCCTTTGCTCGGGCGTTCTCGACTGCCACCTCGGCGGGCTCGCCCTCCTCGCGCTCTGGGACGTTCGCGGGCCGCACCTCGAACGGGATCCCGAGCTGCTCGAGGATCGCCCGCCGCTGCGGCGAGGCCGAGGCGAGGGTGATCGGCTCCACGTCAGGCGCGCGCGGCGAGCAGGCGCTCGAGCATGTCGAAGCTCTCGGTCCACCCGAGACGCCCGACGCTCGGCGCGAAGTCGAGGCTCGGCACGGTGAAGCCGGCCGGCCCCCACCACCGCGCGACCTCGTCGGCATCGCCGAGGGCCCGGAATACGAGGGCGCGAGGCGCGGGAAGGACGGGCTCGAGCCGAAGGGTCAGGTCGTCGGACGGCGCCGCCATGCGCTGATGCTAGAGCCAGCTCGCAGCGCAACCTCGCCGTCCTGCGCGGCCGAGCGGGCTATAGGTCGGGGAAGAACAGCGCCGTCTCGCGCCGGCCCGACTCCGCCGAATCCGAGCCATGAACCATGTTCTGGCCCACCGCGATCGCAAAGTCGCCCCGGATCGAGCCTGGCACCGCCTCGAGCGGGTTCGTCGCCCCGATGACCTGGCGAGCGGCGGTGATCGCCTCGTCGCCCTCGAGCACCATCGCGAGGATCGGGCCCGAGGTGATGAACTCGACCAGGTCACCGAAGAACGGCTTGCCCTCGTGCTCGGCGTAGTGACGGCGAGCCAGGTCGTCGCCGACGGTCATGTGACGCAGCGCCACGATGCGCAGGCCTTTGCGCTCGAAGCGGGCGACGATCTCGCCGGACAGGCCGCGCGCGAACGCGTCGGGCTTGATCAGGATCAGCGTGCGTTCCATGAAAAGGGGCCGAAGGCTGGTCGGGGTCGGCTACGCCGACCACCCTGTCACGACTCCACGACGGCCGAGCGATCGCCGGTGTCGCGGCGCCTGCGGCGGCGCGGCGTGGGCGACGCGGCCAGCTCGGCCTCGCAGTACGGACAGATGCGCCACGCCGGGTCGAGCGGCTTGCGGCAGCTCGGGCACGGGTCCTTGAGCTTGCGCAGGCAGTTCGGGCAGCGGATCATGTCGCGCTCGATCACGTAGTCGCAGTGCGGGCAGAGCGAGTAGTCGAGCTGGTGCAGCCGCGCCTCGGCGGCCTGCATCTCGAGCTCGCGCTCGCGCACGTCGTCGAGGTACTCGGGCGGGCGCAGGATCATGTAGACGATCGTCCCGATGAACGGGAACAGCGACGCGCACGTCGCACACGCGACGAGCATCGAGTCGGCGATCCGCCGCCGGGCGTCGGCGTACGTCCAGTAGACGAGCGCCAGCCACACCACCACCAGGACCAAGATCAGAAGGTTGATCGCGGTGTTCACCGCCCCGTTGTCGATCCCGAAGATGGCTACAGGCGGCATCGCGCTGGCGAGTGTACCCGGCCCTCCTACAGGAAAAGCCGGCCGAACAGGTAACCGATGCCGAAGAAGACGAGGATCACGAGGGCGACGACCAGGGCGACTACCCCGATCATCGCGAGCAGATGCGGGCCGTCGTCCTTCACAGCGTCGAAGCTCGACGCCTCTCCGCGGGGGCGGCCAGGTCGGCAACGAGGTAGATGCTTCCGGTCGCGAGAACGGCGCCCTCGTCGCCGGCCAACTCGCGCGCACGGCGGAGCGCGTCGGCGGGTGAGGTGGTGGTGAAGGTGGAGCTGAACCCGAGCTGCCGCGCAAGCGACTGCAGCGTCGCCGGCGGGTACGCGCGCGGGTTGCGTGCGCGCGTGAACACGGCCGCGCGACACGCCGGCAACAGCGCGCGCAGCATCGCCGCCGCGTCCTTGTCGTCGAGCACCCCCACCGCCGCCACCAGCGGCCGGTCCCCCACGACCTCCGGAAGCGCCTCGACGAGCGCCTGCATACCGCTGGGGTTGTGGGCGCCGTCGACGAGCGTCAGCGGCTCGCGCGATACCACCTGCAGCCGCCCAGGCACCTGGACCGCCGCTGCGGCCGCCCGCACCGAGGCGTCGTCGAGCTCGCCCAGGTAGGCCTCGGCCGCCGCCCGCGCCAGCGCGAAGTTGCGCCGCTGGAAGGCGCCCGGCGCCGCCACCGGCACGCCCGCGTCGGCGGGGGCGAACACGAGCCGCGCCCCCGCCGCGTGTGCCGCCGCACGCGCCTCTTCCTCGACTTCCGGCGCAAGGTCGCCGCACACGAGGACGCCGGGTGGGTGGGACCTCCTTTTCACGACGGCAAGCTTCTCGCGCGCGATGTCGCGCAGCGTCGGCCCGAGCCAGCGCTGGTGCTCGAGCCCGACGTTGGTGAGCACCTGCACGCGCGAGTCGATGACGCTCGTCGCGTCGTAGCGGCCACCCAGCCCGGCCTCCACCACGGCGACGTCGATTCCCTGGGCGGCGAGCTCGGCGTAGGCGGCCGCCGTCAGCGCCTCGAACTGCGTGACCCGATCACCCTCGGGCAGCGTGCGGTCGACCTTGGCCGCCGCGCCGGCCGCGCGCTGCACCGCGGCGGCGAACGCGTCGGCGTCGAGGTCTTGGTCGCCCACGCGGATGCGCTCCCAGAAGTCGACGAGGTGCGGCGACAGGTAGGCGCCCGTCCGCAGCCCGTGGCGCTCGAGGATCCCGGCGATCATCCGCACGGTCGACGACTTGCCGTTCGTGCCGACGACGTGGATCGCGTCGAAGGCGCGCTCGGGGTGGCCCAGCACGGTCATCATCCGGTGCATGCGGTCCAGCCCGAACCGCATGCCGAACAGCTCGAGCCCGAGCAGGTAACGCTCGGCCTCCTCCGGGGTCCCGACCCCGCTCACAGCGCCTCCAGCTCCTCGCGCAGCCGCCGCGCCTTGCGGCGCTCGGCCTCGACCACTTCGGGCGGAGCCTTGGCGACGAAGCCCTGATTGGCGAGCTTGTCCTCCGCCCGCTGCAGCTCCCCCCGAAGGCGGGCGCGGGCCTGCTCACGGCGTCGCTCGGCCGCCTCGAGGTCGACCGCGTCGGTCGCCAGCACCTGCACCGCGCCGTCGGGGATTGCGACCGAAGCGATCGGCTGGTCGGGGCCGGAGTCAAAGGAAAAGCGCGCCAGCCGTGCCACCTGATCGAGCGTGCCGCCGTAGCCCGCGGCCTCCAGTCGGGCGGGGATGACGGCGCGCGCCGGCGCGCCGACGGTCTCGCGCCACCGGCGCAGCGCGGTCACCGCGCCGATCGCGCGCTGTAGCGAGGCCTCGGCGTCCGCATCGATCCGACCCTGCTCCAGCGCCGGGAAGCGAGCGCCGGCCAGCAGCCCATCCGTACCGGGCAGGTAGGACCAGATCTCCTCGGTCACGAACGGGATCACCGGGTGCGCGAGCGC
>JBJMKX010000103.1:0-2533 GCA_045805605.1 Solirubrobacteraceae bacterium | reverse complement strand
AAGGCCAGGCCGTTGGGCCTGACGAAGTCGTCGGCGGCGATCGCGCACGCGCCGCTCTGCGGATCGACGCGGTAGACGTTCGACGCGCCGATGTCACTCTCAGCCGCAAAGCCCTCGTAGTCGCTGTCGATCCCGTACGTCGGGTCGGTGAACCACACCGCGCCGTCGGAGGCCACGACGACGTCGTTCGGGCTGTTGAGGCGCTTGCCGTCGTAGCGGTCGGCGATCGCCGTGATCGAGCCGTCGTGCTCGGTGCGCTCCACGCGGCGGGCGCCGTGCGAGCAGCTCACCAACCGTCCCTCGCGGTCGACGGTGTGGCCGTTGGTGTAGCCGGCCGGCGAGCGGAAGACGCCGACGTGGCCGGTGGGCTCGTCCCAGCGCAGGATGCGGTCGTTGGGGATGTCGCTCCACACCAGGTAGCGCCCGGCCGGGAAGTAGGCCGGGCCCTCGGCCCAGCGCGTGCCCTCGAAGAGCTTCTCGACGCGGGCGCTCGTGCGCACGAGGCGCCCGAAGCGCTCGTCGAGGATCTCGTACTCGTGCGCAGCCAGGGCTGCGGCCCGCCTCAGACCAGCTCGAGGAAGACCATCTCGGTCGCGTCGGAGCGACGCGGCCCGAGCTTGAGGATGCGGGTGTAGCCGCCCGGGCGCTCCGCGTAGCGCGGGGCGACCTCCTCGAAGAGCTTGTGCACGGTGAACTTGTCCTGGCCCAGCGCGCTGAGCGCCTGCCGGCGGGCGTGCAGATCGCCGCGCTTGGCCAGGGTGATGAGCTGCTCGAGCTCGGGCTTGACCGCCTTGGCCTTGGCCTCGGTGGTCTGGATGCGCTCATGATCGATCACCTCCTTGCAGAGGTTTCGCAGGAGCGCCTTGCGGTGCGAGGCGCTCCGCGACAGCTTGTGGCGCTTGCGCTGATGGCGCATCAGTCGTCCCGGAGGTTCAACCCGCGCGCCGCCAGCGTCTCCACGACCTCGTCGATCGACTTCTTGCCGAAGTTCGGGATGGCGTTGAGCTCGCCCTCGGACTTCGAGATCAGGTCGCCGACGGTCTGGATCCCCGCCCGCTTGAGGCAGTTGTACGAGCGCACGCCCAACTCGAGCTCCTCGATGAGGATGTCGTCCATCGCGCTCGTGGCGCGGCCGGGCTGGCCGGCGCCCGGAGCGGCGGCCACGCCCGGGCCGCCGGCGTCGAGGCCCGCGGTCACGCCGAGGGGCTGGCGCAGCTCCTCGATCCGGTCTGCGTCGGTGAAGATCGACAAGTGGGAGATGAGGATCTCCGCCGCCTCGCGCAGCGCGGCCTGGGGGTCGATCGACCCGTCGGTCTCGATGTCGAGGGTGAGCTTGTCGAAGTCGGTCCGCTGCCCGACGCGGGCCTGCTCGACCGCATAGGCGACGCGACGCACCGGCGAGAAGATCGAGTCGATCGGGATGACGCCGATCGGCTGATCGGGGGACTTGTTCTCCTCCGCCGGCCGGTAGCCGCGACCGCGGCCGATGGTCAGGTAGAGCTCGAGCTTGGTCTTCTTCTCCAGCGTGGCGATGTGGGCGTCCGGGTTGAGGACCTCGACGCCCGAGGGGAGGTCGATGTCATTGGCCGTGACCTGACCGGGGCCGGTGACGACCAGGGGCGCCTCGATCTCCGTGGCGTCGGAGTGCATGCGGCAGACGACGCCCTTGAGGTTGAGGACGATGTCGGTCACGTCCTCCTTGACGCCGTTGATGGTCGAGAACTCGTGCGCCACGCCCTCGATCCTCACGCTGGTCACCGCGGCGCCGGCGAGCGAGGAGAGCAGCACCCGCCGCAGCGAGTTGCCGAATGTGTACCCGAAGCCGCGGTCGAGCGGTTCGATGACGAACGAGCCGCGGTTCTCTTCCACGTTCTCGGTCGTGATGCGGGGGACTTGGAAATCGAGCATGGGGTCCTTCTCTCTGGTTCAAGCGCCGCCTGTGACCCGGCGGCGTTCTGGGGCGCCTACTTGGAGTACAGCTCGACGATGAGCTGCTCTTGCACCGGGGCGGCGATCTCCCGGCGCTCGGGCTTGCGAAGCACCTTGGCGGTCAGCGCGTCGTGGTCGGCCTGCAGCCACGGCGGGACCTGAGCGGTCAGCTCCGTGGCGTCGCGAATGACTCTGTCGGCGCCCGTGCCGGACTTGACCGAGATGACGTCGCCGTCCCGCACCTGGTAGGAGGGGATGTCGACACGTCGGCCGTTGACCCACCAGTGGCCGTGGCGGATGAGCTGGCGCGCCTGTCGCCGCGAGGCAGCGAAGCCGAGCCGCACGAGCACGTTGTCCAGGCGGCATTCGAGCATCCGCAGCAGGTTCTCGCCGGTGATGCCCGGCTGGCGGCTCGCCTTGTCGTAGTAACCGGCGAACTGCTTCTCCTGCACGCCGTAGTAGCGCTTGGCCTTCTGCTTCTCGCGCAGCTGGACGCGGTACTCGGACTGCTTCTGGCGGCCACGGCCGTGGTCGCCCGGCGGGTACGCCCCCCGCTCGACGCCGCACATGTCGGTGTGGCCGCGCTCACCCTTGAGGAACAGCT
>JBJMKX010000102.1:0-10540 GCA_045805605.1 Solirubrobacteraceae bacterium | reverse complement strand
AAATGACCACGACGACCGAGGAGAACACCGGGATGGAACAGCAAGCCGCGACGAACCAGGCGACCACGACGCCGGCGACCGACGGGCGCCGCTGGATGGCGCTCTACGTGCTGTGCATCGGCATGCTCATGATCGTCCTCGATGTCACGGTCGTGAACGTCGCGCTGCCCTCGATGAAGGAGGACCTGGGGTTCTCGCAGTCGAGCCTGGCGTGGGTGGTCAACGCCTACCTCATCGCGTTCGGCGGCCTGCTTCTGCTGGCCGGCCGCTTCGGCGACATCCTGGGCCGGAAGAACATCTTCATGGCGGGGATCGCCCTGTTCACGCTGGCGTCGCTCGCCTGCGGCGCGGCGCAGACGCAGGAGATGCTGGTGGTCGCGCGGTTCATCCAGGGGATCGGCGGCGCGATGACGTCTGCGGTCATCCTGGGGATGATCGTCGTGATGTTTCCCGAGCCGCGGGAGCAGGCCAAGGCGATCGGCGTCTACGGGTTCGTCGCCTCCGCCGGCGGGTCGGTCGGGCTGTTGGCGGGCGGCGTCCTGACCCAGGCCATCAACTGGCACTGGATCTTCTTCATCAACATCCCGATCGCTGCCCTCACCGCCTTCGGCGCTCATCGCCTGGTCGAGCGCGACAAGGGGATCGGCTTCGGCAACGGCACCGACGCACCCGGCGCGGTCCTGATCACGAGCTCGCTGATGCTGGGCGTCTACACGATCGTCAAGCCCGCGGCCGAGGACGGCTGGGGCGCGGGCCGCACGCTCGCCTACGGCGCGGTCGCGATCGCGCTGCTCGGCGCCTTCGTCGCCCGCGAGGCGACGGCGCGCACGCCGCTGATGCCGCTGCGGATCTTCCGCTCGCGCAACGTCTCGGGCGCGAATGCAATCCAGGCGCTCACCGTCGCCGGCATGTTCGGGATGTTCTTCATGGGCGCCCTGTTCCTCCAGAAGGTGCTCGGGTACGACGCGCTGGAGATCGGCCTCGCGTTCCTGCCGACCACGCTGGTCATGGGCACGCTGTCGCTGCGCTACTCGGAGCGGTTCATCACCCGCTTCGGCGCCCGTCGCACCCTGCTGCCGGGGCTCGTGCTCATCGCCGCGGGCCTCGGGCTGTTCACGCAGGTGCCGACCGACGCCGACTATGTGACCGACCTGCTTCCGACGATGCTGCTGATCGGCGCGGGCGTCGGCACCGCCTTCCCGGCGCTGATGACGCTGGCGATGTCGGGCGCGACCCAGAGCGACGCCGGCCTGGCGTCGGGCCTGGTCAACACCACCGTGCAGGTCGGCGGCGCACTGGGGCTGGCCGTCCTGGCGACGCTGGCCACCACCCGCACCGAGACCCTGCTCGGCCACGGTGACCATCCCGCCGCGGCGCTGACCGGCGGCTACCGGCTGGCGTTCGTGGTTGCAGCGGCGCTCGTGCTGGCGGCCATCGTGGTGGCGGTCACCGTGCTGCAGACGGATCGCAAGGGCGCGCCGGCCGGCAAGCCGGCGTACGCCGAGAGCTGACACCCGGGGCTGCCATGGACCACGGCCCGGATTGCGCGCCCGCGCGATCCGGGCCGTTGGCCTCGGGCTTCCAGATCTTGCCCTCCGCCCGATGGTCGGGCGCGTCGGGAAGGGCGGCGAAGCCATGGGCGACACGCGCCATCGCCAGCGCCGAGACCGCCGCGTCGAACGCGTCCTCGCTCGCCGCGGCGAGCGCTTTGAGGTCCGGCCGCATCGGCTGAGTCGCAAGGTAATCCGTTCGGGCGAGCGCGCTGCTCTTGACCACCGGACCGGTGAGCACCCGAGGAAAGATCTCGACGACGAGGGGGAAGCCCGCCGGCTCGAACGGCCAGACGTGGAAGCCGGCCGCGGCGAGCCGATGCAGGGCCTTCATGCCATACAGCGAGCCGCGGCCCACCTGGCCCGCCCCGACGAGCTGGAAGGCGGACTTGGGTGAGATGCCCGGGGAGCGGAGCTCGAGCTCGGTGCGCCGGAACGGCTGCCGGCCGCCCTGCAGCGCGTGGCCTTCGCGCGTCGTCCAGAACGGCGGCTCGGGGAGGTTCATCCAGACCGCGAGGCCGGCTCGGCGCATCGCCGGCGTCAGCGCTTCGGCCGCCAGCGCCGACCACAGGCTCCGGGCCGAGAGGCCGCGCTGCCGCAGGTACCAGGCCGGCAACGAGAATGCGCAGTCGAGGCCGACGACGAGGCGGGAGTCGCGCTCGGCCTCGCCGATCAGGAAGGCTACGATCTCGTCCCGGCTCCGCCCGCTCCCGAGCCGCACGAGCTCCCCATCGCGCGCGTCGCCCAGCCAGATTGCGTGTCGCTGCGCCGGGCCGCTTCGGCCGGACCAGTCGATCGCGACGACGCGCGGAGCTGTCACCCGGTCACGAAAGCTCCCAGCCAAAATAGACCTCCGCTCGCGTGAGCTTGTCGCCCGCGAAGGTCAGGACCTCGGTGTTGCGGAAGCGGGTGCCGTCGGTTCGCGTGGCCTCGTAGGTGACCACCACCTCGTCGCCGGACTCGATCAGCCGCACGAAGTCGAACGCCTCGACGCGGCCGGCGTTCGGCCAGCAGCGCTCGAAGTAGCCGGCGCGGTCGAGGCTCGGATCCGGTGGGCTGGAGAAGATGAAGTCGTCGGCGAGGATCCGCTCGACCGCGCCCCGATCGGCGGCCCCGAACGCCCGGTACATCGCGCGGGCGAGCTCGGACCGGTCAGTCGCCAAGGCCGATCCGGCGGTCGAAGCCCGCCGGGGCGTGGATGTTGAACATGCGGACGGGGCGGTCGCCCTCGTTGCGGAACCCGTGCACGACCCCCGGCGGCACGAGCACGAACGTCCCCGGCGGCGCGGGCACGTCGCGGTCGCCGAACGTGAACGTCATCTCGCCCTCGAGGATGTAGAACGCATCGTCCTCACCGTCGTGGACGTGGTCCTCGAGCACGCGCCCGGGCGCGATCTCGATGAGCCCGAAGTTGAACCGAGGCGTGTCGGCGGTGCGCGCGAGGAACTCGACGTTGCCGAGCCGATGTCCCTGCCCGCGAGGAATGACGACGGGATCCACCGGAGCGGATCCTGCCAGAGTCAGGCCGTCCGAACCGCCCTCGCGCGGCGGCGGCGTGTCACCTGCTTCGGCGCAGCAGTGTCGGTGTGCGGTCGGAGGGCCCGGCCGTTGACCGATGGCGGCGCCGACGGTTCGACGACGGGGAGCTCGGCTGCAGGGAACGGACGGACGCCGCGAAGACTTCGTGCCAGGCGTTGGCTGCGGGGAGGGCCAGCGAGGACCAGGTGCCATCGGGCCCTCGCCCTGGCCGATCGGCGGCGCGATGATCAGGCCCAAGGGCTCGGGGTCGCCCTTGATGTGGACGGCGGCCCAACGGTCCCACTCAGACCCTGGTGGACTTGTTCGATGACTGTCGTACCATCCTTGTACGACCGGAACCGAAGTACCTGCGCGCTGAGGAAGGGAGCGATGATGGCACCGGAGATTGGACGGATCGGCACCTGGACGCCCTCGTCGATATGGGAGAACGCTGGCGACCGGGACGAGGCCATCGCGGAGCTCGAGGAGCTCGGCTTCGGAGCGGTCTGGCTCGGCAGCCCGCGCGGCGACCTCGAGCTGCCGGGCGCGCTGCTCGGCGCGAGCGGGCGGCTGGCGGTGGTGCCCGCCATCGTGAACATCTGGAAGTACCCGGCTACGGACGTCGCCGCGGCCTACCACGGCATCGAGCCCCAGGGGAGGGAACGGCTGCTTGTCGGCCTCGGGTCGAGCCATCGCCCGCAGGTCGAGGCGGCCGGCATCCGCTACGACAAGCCGGTCACGCGCCTCGAGCAGTACCTCGACGACCTCGATGCGCTGCCCGAGACGATCTCGCCCGGCGATCGCATCCTCGCCGCCCTCGGGCCGCGCGCGCTCCGGCTCGCCGCCGCCCGCAGCGCCGGCGCGCATCCGTATCTGGTCACCGCCGAGCACACGCGCGCGGCACGCGAGATCGTCGGTCCGGACGCGCTGCTCGCGCCCGAGCAGAAGGTCGTCGTCGAGACCGATCCCGCGACCGCCCGCGCGAAGGCGCGTCCGACGCTCGACATCTACCTCTCGCTGCCCAACTACACGAACAACTTGCGGCGGCTGGGCTTCACCGACGCGGATTTCGTGGAGGGCGGCAGCGATCGGCTCGTCGACGCCATCGTCGCGTGGGGCGACCCCGGCCAGATCCTCACCCGGGTCGCCGAGCACCACGCCGCCGGTGCCGACCACGTGAGCATCCAGGTGCTGACCGGCGGCCAGCGTACGGGCAAGCCGCTCCCGCGCGAGGAGTGGCGCGCGATCGGCGAGGCACTCGAGACGGTGGGCTCGCCGTCGTAGGCGACCGGGCCCGATCGCGCTCCTCGCGACCGGCGCGAGGCCCGGTGCTGGGTCAGGAAGCGGCCAGCGCCTCCTCCGCGAGTTTGAGGTGCGTGCGCAGCGTCGGGATCTCCTGCGCAGCGAGCTTCTTGATCGTCGCGTTCGAGCCGGCGCGCTTCTCGGTCGTCGCCTCGGCGATGTCCTGCTTGTGGTCTTGGACCTCGAGGTCCGACCACCACCGGTCAAAGTCGGCCCCGGCCAGAGAGGCGGTGATGCGCAGCTCCCACTGCATGGGCGGGTCGGGCTTGTTCGGCGCCTTGATGCCAAGACGCCGGGCCACGGCCAGTGCCTGCTTGAGGGACTTCGAGTGGTCGCTCACCAGCCGCTGGGCCAGGGTCTTGACGGCCGCGTTGCCGGTCTTGCCGGCCGCCATGGTGCCGCCCTGGATCTCGAAGCGGTCGCCCGCGATCGCGGTGGTCAGGTACGTCTCGTCCTGGGGCGAAACGGTCTTTGCGGCGGCCGTCGCGGATGCCGGCGCGACGAGCGCACCGACCATGACGATCGCCGCAGCGCAGCGGCGAAGCATTGGTTCTCCTTCGTAGGGTGGGGCCCCCGGTAACCGGCAATCCCCCAGACGGAAACCAAGATTTCGCTCACGGTCGTGTCAGCGTGCGGACACGACCGGCAACCTGATCTGGGTCGTCCTTGCTGGCTGGTGGCTCGCCCTCCGGCCACTACGGGCTGGTGGCTCGCCCTCCGGCCACTGCCTGATCAGCCCTTGGCCTGTGCCACGAACCCGCGCACGTCGGAGGCGGGCTCCGTGTACGCGTCGCCGAGCGTCGACTCAATCCGCTGCAGGTAGTCGGTCGCCCAGGGCGGGAAGGCGTAGTCGATGGCGTGCAGGAACTCGAGCGTGGCGGCGAAGCGGATGTCGGCGATCGACGGCCGCTCGCCGCCGATGAACGGCTTGCCCGCCAGGAAGAACGTGTTGTAGACCTCGAGCGGCTCGGCCAGCGCGGCCTCGGCGTCCTTGCGCGCCTGCACCTTCATCTCGTCGCTGGCGTCGGGCGCCGTGGCCACCTCGCCCGGGTACTGCGGGAAGCCGAGCGTGGGGTACGTCGCCCGCGCGACGAGCGGATAGACCGTCCCAATCAGGTAGAACATCGCGTTGTCGACCATCGCCCGCTGGGCGGGGTCGGTGGGGTAGAGGTCGTCCAACCCGTGCTTGTTGCACAGGTAGGCCATGATCGCGCAGCTCTCGCCGACGATCCCCCGCGGCAGGTCCTCCTCCTCGAGCGTCGGCGTCAGGTGGGCCGGGTACTTCGCCACGTACTCGGGGCCGGTGCTCTGGCCCCACACGTCGACCTCCTCGAAGTCGAGGCCGGCCGCCCGCACGAAGATGCGGGCGGTGAGGTTGTTGACGCTCGGGGTGAGGACGTTCAGCGTGTTTGCGGCCATGGCTCCTCCGCTTCCTCCGACAGCGACGCTCGCGATCGCCTGACGAGCGCCTCGATGGCATCGGCCAGGTGGATCGGGGCGATGTTGTAGTCGCCCCGCTCCACCCTGATCTTGTGCGCCTCGAGCAGCACATCGGCGTGGGTGAAGCCGTGCGGCGGCTCGAAGCGGTACGACGCGAGCTCGATCAGCAGGCCGAGCGGGTCCTCGAAGTAGATCGAGTCCATGAACCCGCGGTCCTTGATCTCGCTGTGGCGGACGCCGCGCTCGTCCAGGCGCTCGACTGCCTGGTCGAAGCTCGCCTTCGAGACGGCGAAGGCGATGTGGTGCACGCAGCCCACGTCGGTCGGGGTGCGCTCCGGTTCGACCGCGCGGTCCTCGTTCGTGAAGACCGTGATCAGGCGCCCGTCGCCGGGATCGAAGTACAGGTGGCTCTCGAACGCGTTGTCGAGGTTCGGCTGCTCGAATACGAACGGCATGCCGAGCAGCCCCTCCCAGAAGTCGATCGAGGTCTGCCGGTCGGCTCCGACGATCGTGATGTGGTGGACGCCCTGGCTCTGAAGCTTGCGCATGCGCGCGACCCTAGTCGGGATCGGGCGGCTTTGCCCGATCACCCTGACAACGGTCGACCAACCGTGATTTGTACTCGCTTCGCGGCAGGGTGCCGAACGGGACGAGGTCGACGCGCGCCCGGACCACGAGGACCTCGCGCAGCCGGCCCCCGATGGCCTCGGCCAGCGCCGGATCGGCGGGCGCGTCGCGCGCCAGCTCGACGCTGACCGGCAGCGGCGGGTCCTGCCTGGGCCCGGGACTCTGCGGCCGCACGAGGACGTTGCCGCTGACCCGCGGCGCGAACTCGCCGACGACCTCGCGCACCGCCGAGGGGAACACGTTGACGCCGCGGACGACGAGCATGTCGTCGGTGCGCCCGGTGCAGCGGATGCGCGGGCCGGTGCGGCCGCACGGGCAGGGGGCCGTCCGCACCCGCACGTGGTCGCGCGTGCGAAAGCGCAGCAGCGGCGCGGCACGGTGGCGCAGGTGGGTGAGCACGAGCTCGCCGGTGGCGCCGTCCTCCATCGGGATGGCCTCGGTCGTGTCCGCGTCGATCAGCTCGGGCGCGACGAACCCCCGCGCACCCAGATGCATGCCGTCCTGGTGCTCGCACTCGCCCCACAGCGAGACGCCGATGTCGCCGATGCCCATGGCCTCGGTCACCCGGGCGCCCCACCCCTCTTCGAGCTGCGCGCGGAACGCGGGCTCGCCGCCGCCCGGCTCCCCGGCGACGAGAACGCGGATCACGCTGCTGTCACGAAGGTCCTGGTTCTCGGCCAGGTAGGCGGCGTACGAGGGCGTCAGTACCGCGGCCTGCGGCCGCAGCAGCTCGATCGCGCGCACCAGCCGCTCGGTGTTGCCGGTCCCGACCGGGATGTGGCAGAGGCCGATGCGGTCAAACGACGCAAGCGCCGCGCCCGCCACGAACGGCCCGGCGTTGTAGGTGGAGACGATGCGCTGCCCGGCCGCGGCGCCCGCAGCGGCGTAGCTGCGCGCCGATCCCGTCACCCAGTTCTCGAGGTCGGGCGCGGTCAGCGGGATGTAGCTGGGCGTGCCCGTGGTCCCGCTGGTCGAGTAGATCCGGACGATCTCGTCCGGCGCGGCGCACAGGTGGTCGCCGATCGGGTTGTCGGAGGTGACGGTGGCCCGGAGCTCGCGCTTGTCGGTCAGCGGCAGCTGCGCGAGGTCGCCATCGAGATCCGCGGCCGAGAGCTTCGCGCGGTAGAACTTGGAGCGCTCGAGCAGATATCGCAGCTGAGCGCGGAGCCGGGCCTCGTCGAGGGCGAGCTGCTCGTCCCAGGGGCGGGTCTCGACCTCGTCAGGGCTCGTACTCGATCGCCTCCTCGGCGACGCCGGCCAGGAGGAAGCCGATCGGCTGCTGCTGCTCCTCGGCCAGGTGGGCGAGGAGTCCGGCGGTGCGGGCGAGGATCGGCACCGCCTTGACGGCGGACGCGGGAAAGCCGAGGTCGAGCATGACCGCGGCGATCGGCATCGAGACGTTCATCGTCAGCGGCCTGCCCCAGGCCCTGGCCACGGCGTCGCGCAGCCCCCGCGCGAGCGCCACGTGCGGGCCGCTCACGCCGCGTGCGTCCGCGAGCTCGAGGATTCGCTCCGCGCGCGGGTCGAGCGGCCGGTGCACCGGATGCCCGAAGCCGGGCGCCTTCGCACCGGCGGCGTGGAGCTCGTCCGCGATGGCGGCGGCGTCCGATCCCTGCGCCACGCCGCGCTCGAGCAGCCGCGCGCACTCCTCCGCGGTGCCGAGGATGACCGGGCCGCAGCCCAGGATCCCCGCCGCGACGGCGCCCTGCAGGGAGCCCGGATCGGCGTCCAGCGTCATGCGCGCCGCGACGTTCGTCGGCATCATGCCGTGCTCGGCGATCGCCACCAGCAGGAGGTCGAGGAAGAAGCGCTGCTCCTCGGTGGGCTCCTCGCCGGTGAGCAGGAGATGGAAGTAGGCGGTGAAGGTCAGCCGCCCCATGACGTCGTCGGTGAGCGAGCGACCCCGCACCTCGACCCGGTCCGGATAGGCCCGGCTGATGTGGCTGACCGGCGTCCCGGCCTTGCCGATCGGCATGGGCCGGACTCTAGGGATTCGAGGCAGAGACGTGCCTCAGGCGAGCGCGCGCGGGCCGTGGAGGAACCGCCCGATGGCGTCGGCGACCAGCCCGTCGACATGGTCGGTGTCGACGAGGCCGGCGCTGACGAGCGCGGCGATCCCCTGCATGGTCGCGAACAGCAACAGGCCGATGCGCTCCGGCTCGCCGCGCTCGAGCATGCCGCGGGCTTGGCCCTGCCGGATGAGCTCGAGGATGACCGTGAAGGCGCGGTCGGCGGCCTCGTGCAGCGCTCCAGACTGATGCTCCTGGCGCTTGCCGGCAAACATCAGCTCGAGCAGCGCGGCGTCGTTGACGGCGAAGCGGACGTAGGCCGCGGCGGTCGCGCGCAGGCGCGCCTCGTAGTCCTCGCCGGCGCCGTCGACAGCCCCCCGCAGCTCCGCTCCGAGGCGCGCGAACCCTGCCTCCGCCAGCGCGTCGAGCAGCGCTTGGCGATCGGCGAAGTGGCGACGGGGAGCGCCGTGGCTGACGCCGACCTGGCGGGCGAGCTCGCGCAGCGACAGCTGATCGAGGCCCTGGTCGCGCAGCGTGCGCTCGGCCTGCCGCAGCAGGGCGGCGCGCAGGTTGCCGTGGTGGTAGGGACGGTCGGCCACCATGCACGCAGCGTACCGGAAGGTGTTGTCGGTGACAGCTTTGTTGCCGTCGCCTACATGGCATCCGTCATCATCTGTCCATGCCCCCCATCTCCCGCGGCTTTCGCCGCCGCCACGCCGCCGACCACGCGCAGGAGGGCCGCGTGCCCCCCGGCCAGCACGTGGTCTCCGACTTTCCCGTGCTGTCCGCGGGCCCGACGCCGCACACGCCCCTGGACGAATGGAGCTTCCAGCTCGTCGGGGCAATCGACGAGCCCCGGTCGTGGACGTGGGAGGAGTTCCGTGCCCTGCCCGCCGAGACGGTCACCAAGGACATCCACTGCGTCACGTCCTGGTCCAAGCTCGACACCACCTGGGAGGGCGTGTCGGTCGACACCCTGCTGGACGGTGTCGTGACGGAGGCAGAGTACGTCGTCGCGGTCTGCGATGGCGGCTACGAGACCAACCTGCCGCTCGAGGACGTCACCGGCGGCAAGGCCTGGGTCGCGTACGCCTATGCGGGCGAGCCGCTCGAGGCCGAGCACGGCGGGCCGGCGCGCCTGCTGGTGCCCCACCTGTACTTCTGGAAGAGCGCGAAGTGGATCCGCGGCCTGGTGCTCAGCGAGGAGGACCGCCCCGGGTTCTGGGAGCAGAACGGCTACCACAACTACGGCGACCCCTGGCGCGAGCAGCGGTACTGGAACGACTAGATGGTTGATCCCACGACCCCCCGCGCGGCCGCGGGATCAGCCATCTGAGCATGGCCGTCTGGCAGGCCGTCGAGCTCGTGGCCAAGCAGCCCGAGACGCCCTCCGCGGCGACGCTGCGCTTCGCCCCCGACGGCTGGCCCGGTCACCGCGCCGGCCAGCATGTCGACGTGCGCCTGACCGCCGACGACGGCTACCAGGCCCAGCGCAGCTACTCGATCGGATCCGCGCCGGACGGCGCGCGCCTGGAGCTCACCGTCGTGCGGATCGACGACGGCGAGGTGTCGCCGTACCTCGCCGGCGAGCTGGCTCCTGGAGACACGTTCGAGCTCCGCGGGCCGATCGGCGGCTACTTCACCTGGTCGGCGGACGAGCCGGGGCCGCTGCTGCTGGTCGGGGGCGGTACCGGGCTCGCGCCCCTGATGTCGATGCTCCGCCACCGCGCCGCGCGCTCCGCCGCGGTCCAGGCGCATGTGCTGGTCTCCGCGCGCGCGGCCGAGGACCTGCTCTACCGAGAGGAGCTCGGGGCGCTCGAGCCGCGGGAGGGCCTGCGGGTCGCGATCACCTACACGCGCGAGCGGCCGCCGGGCTGGACGGGCTGGAGCCGCCGCGTCGACGCCGCGATGCTCGCCGCGATCTCGCCCGGGCCCGCGGCACGCTGCTTCGTCTGCGGGCCCACGCCGTTCGTCGAGGTCGTCAACGACCTCCTCGTCGCGGGCGGCCACGATCCGCGCCGCGTGCACGGCGAGCGTTTCGGCCCGACTGGAGGATGACGATGGACGATCAGCACATCGACGGCAACGGGGTCG
>JBJMKX010000101.1:0-18587 GCA_045805605.1 Solirubrobacteraceae bacterium | reverse complement strand
GCCAAGGCGCAGGTCGCGCAGGATCTCCACGCGCTCGAGCGTCTCGATCTCGCTGTGCAGATAGTGGACCTTGATGCCCATCTCGGCGAGGTAGTCGGAGAGGTCTTCGGCCATGCGCTTGGTCAGCGTCGTCACCAGCGCCCGCTCGCCGCGGTCGACGCGCGTCTTGATCTCCGCCAACAAATCGTCGATCTGGCCGGCTGTGGGCCGCACGTCGATCACCGGGTCGAGCAGGCCGGTAGGCCGGATCAACTGCTCCGCGACCTGCGCGCTGACCTCCAGTTCGTACGGGCTGGGCGTGGCCGAGACGAACACGACTTGATTGATGTGGTCGCTGAACTCGTCGAACGTCAGCGGCCGGTTGTCGATCGCGCTGGGCAACCGAAAGCCATACTCGACCAGCGTCTCCTTGCGCGCACGGTCACCGGCGAACATCCCATGCGCCTGGGGCACGGCGACGTGCGACTCGTCGACAAAAAGGAGGTAATCGTCGGGCAGGTAGTCGAGCAGCGTCCAGGGCGCCTCGCCGGGCTGCCGGCCGGAGAGGTGGCGCGAGTAGTTCTCGACGCCGAGGCAGACGCCGGTCTCCTGCAGCATTTCCAGGTCGAACTCGGTGCGCTGGCGCAGGCGCTGCGCCTCCAACAGCCGGCCCTGCTCCTCGAGCCAGGCAACGCGCTCGACCAATTCCTCGCGGATGGTGACCAGTGCCCGCTGCAGCTTCTCCGACGGGGTGACGAAGTGGCGCGCCGGGTAGATATCCACGCTGTCCATCGCCGCCAGGATCTCGCCGGTGAGGGGGTCGATGCGCACGATGCGATCAACTTCGTCGCCGAAAAACTCGACGCGCACGGCGAAGTCTTCGTAGGCAGGGAAGATCTCGAGCACCTCGCCGCGCACGCGGTACTTGCCCCGGCTGAAGTTGAAGTCGTTGCGCTCGTACTGGATGTCGTTGAGGTGGCGCAGAATGCGGTCGCGCCGGCGCACCTCGCCGCGCTTGATGTGTACGACCACCGCGCCGTAGTCCTCCGGTGAGCCGATACCGTAGATGCACGAGATCGAGGCGACGATCAGCACGTCGCGCCGCTCGAAGAGCGAGCGAGTAGTCGAGAGACGCAGCTTCTCGATCTCTTCGTTGGTCGAGGAGTCCTTCTCGATGTAGGTGTCCGAGCGGGGGATGTACGCCTCTGGCTGGTAGTAGTCGTAGTAGGAGACGAAGTACTCGACGGCGTTGCGCGGGAAGTACGTCCGGAACTCGTTGCAGAGCTGCGCCGCCAGCGTCTTGTTGTGGGCGATGACCAGGGTCGGCTTCTGCACCGCCTCGACCACACCGGCCATAGTCATCGTCTTGCCGGTGCCCGTGGCCCCGAGCAGGGTGGTGAACCGCTCGCCCGCCTCGACGCCCTCGGCCAGCGACGTGATCGCCGCCGGCTGATCTGCGGTCGGGGTGTAGGCGGAGTCGAGCTCGAACTTGGGCACGAAGTTCAAGAGTAGTTCGCCGCCCGACGGGTCATCTGACGAGCATGGCGATCGCTCAGCCCCCCGTCAGACACCGCGGGAGCGGCCTCCTCGACCGCAAGCCGACCGAGGCGGTGGTCGCCGACACCCGCGACGACGCCCGATCGCTGCGCCGCGCGGTCGGCGCTCTCGACCTCACCGCCCTCGGAATCGGGGCGATCATCGGTACCGGCATCTTCGTCATCATCGGCGAGGCGATCGGCACGTCAGGCCCGGCGATCATCCTCTCGTTCGCCCTCGCCGGCATCACCTGCGTGTTCTCGGCCCTGTCCTACGCGGAGCTGGCGGCGATGATCCCGGTGTCGGGCAGCGCCTACACCTACTCGTACGCCACGCTCGGCGAGCTCGTCGCCTGGATCATCGGGTGGGACCTGATCCTCGAGTACGGCTTCTCGGTGGCGGTGGTCGCCGTCGGCTGGGGCGGCTACCTCAACGCGCTGATCGGCGACGACTTCGGAGCAACCCTGCCCAACGCGATCGCGAGCCCGCCGGGTGAAGGCGGCGTCGTCAACGTGCCCGCCGTCTTCCTCGTCCTGCTCATCACCGGCGTGCTCATCATCGGCGTGCGCGAGAGCGCGCGCTTCAACAGCGTGATGGTCGTGATCAAGCTCGCCGTGCTGGCCTTCTTCATCGTGCTCGGCTTCACGGCGATCAAGTCCGACAACTACTCGCCGTTCGCGCCCAACGGGTTCTCGGGCGTCGCCGACGCCGCGGCCCTGATCTTCTTCGCCTACATCGGGTTCGACGCGGTCTCGACGTCGGGCGAGGAAGCCAGACGACCGAAGCGCGACCTCCCGCTCGCGATCATCGGCTCCCTGGTGATCGCGACCCTCATCTACATCCTCGTCGCCGTCGTCGCCAGCGGCCTGCTGCCTGCGCCCGACCTGGCCAAGAACGCCGATGCCCCGCTGGCGGCGGCGCTCCAGCAGGGCGGCGGCTTCTCGTTCGGCGCCGACCTGGTCGCGGTGGGCGCGCTGGTGGCGATCACCAGCGTCGTGCTCACGATCCTCTACGGCCAGACCCGCATCACCTTCGCGATGTGCCGCGACGGGCTTCTGCCCCAGGGCCTGGCTCGGCTGACCCGGCGCCGGACCCCGTGGCTGATCACGCTGATTTTCGGTCTGCTCGCCGCCGGCTTCGCCGCCTTCATCCCGCTCACCGAGCTGGCCGAGCTGGTCAACATCGGCACGCTGTTCGCATTCATCCTCGTCAATATCGGGGTGATCTGGCTGCGCCGGACGCGCCCCGAGCTCGAGCGACCCTTCCGGGTCCCGTTCGTGCCGGTCTTCCCGATCATCGGCGCGCTGCTGTGCATCTACCTGATGACCAAGCTCAGCGGCGCGACGTGGTGGCGGTTCGGGATCTGGCTGGTGATCGGGCTCGTCATCTACGCCGTCTACGGCTTCCGCCACTCGCGGCTGCGGCGCGGCGACGTGATCGACCCGAGCTCAGAAGGATCAGCGCGAGCGCTTCGCTGAGGAGCGCTTCGGCGCCGGCCGCTTGGCTGCGGGCCGCTTCGTCGCGGGGCGCTTGGCCGGCGAGGGCTCCGGCTCCGGCTCCGAGGCTCCAACGATCCCCCGCACGATGTCGGCGGGCGCGCGGACAGCGCCGCCGGCAGCGTCGAGCAGATCGGCCTGGTGGCGCAGCAGCGACGCGATCTCGGCAAACGCCTTGGACGCGCGCTCGAACGCCTGCGCCTGCTCGCGCAGCGGCTCGGCCAGCTGCCCGGTCACCTGGGTCACGACGTCGGCGGGCAGGAACACGCCCCGGACGAGCTGCTCCTGCAGCGCTTGCAGCCGATCGACCGGCGCAAGCGACCGGAGGGCGTCGAGCCAGGCGCGCATCGGGTCCCTCGACTCGTCGTTCACAGGCTCACGCTAGCGCGTCTACAGCCCGAGCTCGTCGGCGTATGTGTCGCGATAGTCGGCGCGCGCCTGCTCCACACGGTCCACGTAGGCGCGCGTCTCCGGGAACGGGATGTCGTCGGGCGCGAACTGGCGCGCGTCTTTGGAGGCGCGCACGAGCCAGCGGTCGACGTTGCCCTCGCCGCCGTTGTAGGCGGCGAGGGCCAGCGTCTCGTTGCCGCCATAGCGGTCGAGCAGGTAGCGCAGGTAGTAGGCGCCGTACTGGATGTTGATCTGGGCGTCGCCGAGGTCGGTCGCCCGGAAGGCGACGCCGCCGGAGCGGTGGGCGATGAAGCGGGCGGTCGCGGGCGTGATCTGCATCAGCCCCTCGGCCCCGGCGGACGAACGGCGCGCACGGAACTTCGTCTCCGCGTAGATGACGCCGGCGATGAGCGCGGCGTCGAGGTGCTTGGCCTTGGCCTGCTGGCGGATGATGTCCTCGTGGCGCAGCGGCAGGGTGACCTCTCGTACCGCCTTCTCGCCCAGGGGCAGGAGCAGCAGCGCTCCCACGCCGGCGACGACGAGGACGCCGGCCAGGAGCGCCAGCCGTCGACGGCGACGCACCTTCGCGCTCACGCTTGACCTCCGCTCGCCATCCAGGCTCGCACTATGTCGGAGGTCGCGTGAGTCATCCGGCTGCCGTCAGCATCCCAACCACGGACGACAAGTTGCGCTCGAGGTCCTCGATCGTCCCGTCGTTGACGACGGCGTGGTCGGCGCGGGTCGCCTTCTCGTCCTGGGGCAGCTGGCGCGCCACCCGCTCGTCGGCCGCCTCATGGCCCCGGCCCGCCGCGCGGCGCGCGCGGACCTCCTCGTCGGCGACCACCGCGATGGTGGCGTCGAAGGCGCCCTCCATGCCGGCCTCGAACAGCAGCGGTACCTCGACCACCAGGGCCACCGGCGGCGGGTCGCGGTCGAGCTGTTCCACCCGCCACGCCGCGATGCGCTTCCCCACGCGCGGCCAGAGCAGCCCCTCGAGCCAGGCGCGGTCCTCCGGCGTCGCAAACGCCCGCGCGGCCAGCGCGGCCCGGTCGACGTCGCCATCGCTCGCCACTGCGGGCCCGAACCGCTCGACCACCGCGTCGCGCACCTCGTCGGACGCATAGAGGTCGTGCACGACGGCGTCGGTGGACAACGTGGCGGCGCCCAGCCGCTCGAGGACCTCCAGCGCGGTCGATTTCCCGGATCCCACGCCGCCCGTCAGGCCGACGAAGGGGACCGCCGTCACTCGCGGGGCGACTCCGCCGTGTCCGGGTCGGCGGGCGGCTCGGCAAAGACGTCCTCGCTGAGGCCGAGCTCGGGGACGTCGTCGAGCGATGTCGGCTCGGCCTGGGCCTCGGCCTCGGGCAGCTCCTGCACGGGCGCACGCGCCTCGCCGTCGCGGGCGACCGGAAGGATCTGGCCCTCGACCCGCTTGGCCGACAGCGACAGGCGGCGGCGCTCGGAGTCGATCTCGAGCACCTTGACCCGGATCTCGTCACCCGGGTTGACGATTTCTCTGGGGTTCTCGACGTGGTGGGCGGCCAGCTCGGAGATGTGCACGAGCCCCTCGACGCCGTCCATGATCTCCACGAAGGCACCGAACGTGACGACCTTGGTGACCTTGCCCTCGAGCTCGTCGCCGACGTTGTAGGTGTCGACCACGCGCTGCCAGGGGTCCTCCTGCGTCTGCTTGAGGCCGAGCGATATGCGCTGGCGGTCGCGGTCGATGTCGAGAACCTTGACGTTGACGGTGTTGCCGATGTTGAGGATCTCGCTCGGGTGGTTGACGTGCGACCACGAAAGCTCGGAGATGTGGATGAGGCCGTCGATGCCGTCGAGGTCGACGAAGGCGCCGAAGTCGACGATGTTTGAGATCGTGCCCTCGACGACGAGGCCCGGCTGCAGGCGGTCGAGGATCTGCTGGCGCTGCTCCTTGCGCTCCTCCTCGAGCACGGCGCGGCGCGAGAGCACGACGTTGTTGCGGGAGCGGTTGAGCTCGATGACCCGGCACTCGATCGCCTGGCCCAGGTACTCGTGCAGGTTGGGCACGCGGCGGATGTCGACGAGCGAGGCGGGGAGGAAGCCACGCACCCCGAGGTCGATGATCAGGCCGCCCTTGACGACCTCGATGACCGTGCCCTCGACCGGCTCGCCGGACTCGGCGGCGTGCTCGATCCGGCGCCAGGCCTTCTCGAAGCGGGCGCGCTTGCGACTGAGGATGAGCCGGCCGTCCTGGTCCTCCTTGGTGAGGACGAGCGCGTCGACCGTCTCCCCCAGCTCGACCTCCTCGCTGGGATCGACCGACTTGCGGATCGAGAGCTCGTTGTTGGGGATGACCCCTTCGCTCTTGTAACCGATGTCGACGAGCACCTCGTCGGTGTCGATGCGGACGACGCGGCCGGTGACGACGTCGCCCTCCTCGAACGAGGGAAGACTGGCGTCGTAGTTCGGGACGATCTGGCCGTCGACCTCGAGCAGGAGGCCGTCCGACCCCTCGACGACCTTCGGCTCGGACGTCGGGGCGGCAGGCGTAGTAGTGGCATTCGCCATGTGGGCGCAGGGTAGCGAAACCCAGGGGGTCAACCGGGGGCGCGAACCGCTCGTAGACTCAGGCAACCATGCCCGTGCGAGCGACGAAGCGCGGAGCGGCACGCACGCCGCTCACCGGCGAATGGGACGTGCTCATCTGCGGCGCCTCCTTCGGCGGGCTGGCGGTGGCGCGCGCGCTGTCGGGGTCCGGCGCCCGCGTCCTCGTGATCGACCGCTACGAGATCGGCGAGCGCCAGACGTCGGCGTGCGGCATCCCGACCCAGTGGCTGGACGCTCTCGGGCTGCGTGGCGCGCTCCAGCAGACGTTTCCGGAGATCGTCGTCCACACCCCCTACGGCACCACGCGCTGGAAGCTGCCGTGGACGTTCTCGACCTTCGACTACCGCACCCTGTGCCGCCTGTTGTGGGAGCAGTCCGGCGACGCCTCCTTCGAGACCGCGAAGGTCGAGGGGCGTAAGGGCAAGGTGGTGAGGACCGACCGCGGCGACGTGCGCGCACCGCTGGTCGTCGACGCCCTCGGCTGGCGGCGGGTGCTGTCGCGGTCGGCCAACGTGCAGCCGCCGGAGGCGTTCCTCTCGCGCGGGCTCGAGGTCCATCCCAACGGCGCCGGCGACGAGCTCGAGCTGTGGCTCGACCGCAGCTACGTGCCCGCCGGCTACTCGTGGTCGTTTCCGGCCGACGACGAGCTGCGGGTCGGCGTCGGCTCGTTCGACCCGCGCTATCACGTCAAGGAGCCGACCGTCCGGCTGGCCGGCGACCTCGATGTGCCGCCGGTGCGCTTCCAGGGCAACTGGATCCCCCACCGCATCCGCCCCGCGGCCGAGGACGGCGTGTTCTTCGTCGGCGACTCCGCCGGCCACTGCCTGCCGACGACCGCCGAGGGCATTCGCACCGCCTTGTACTTCGGCTTGGCGTGCGGGCGCGAGCTGCGCGCGGTGGTCGAGGGGCGGCGCTCGCGGACCGAGGCGCTCGAGCGCTACTCGGCCTTCTCACGCGCGCACGCATGGAAATTCAATGCCATGCTCGCCGTCCAAGGGCTGGTGCCGCGCGTGCCGCCGCTTGGGCTGCACGCGTTCATCCGCCTCGTCGCCAGCCGGCCGGTCACGAACTGGATCTTCGGGCACTACCTGAGCATCGCCCCGCCCGTCTACGCGGCGGCCTCGCCCGGCCCGCGGACGCGCGCCGGCGAGCGCGAAACGGTGCAGGCGGCCTAGCGCCTCATTCCGCCGTCCGGCATCCGTTCCGGTTGGGATCGGGCGCGAACGGCAGGTCGGCGACCAGGGCGGTCTCCACGTAGTCGTTCTGGAGCCGGCTGCCCGAGCCGTGCTCGAGTTGCGCGCCGACCGCGCGCAGGCGCGAGCGCGGACCATCGGGCACCACCCACGGAGCGAGCGCGAGAAACTGCGGCTTGCGGCCCGCCTCGTCGGTGAGGTCGGGGCGGTCCTCGCCGTCGATCCAGCGCGCATTGCCGATGTAGTGGCAGCCGCGGCCCCTCAGGCCCCGCTGGGTGATCGTCGACTGGCCGTCGAAGGTGATGTCGGCGAGGTTGCCGGTCAGCATCGGCGTGACGTTGTAGGCGAACGACACGCCGCGATCGGCGACCGCCTGCCACGTCGAGGTCATCCACGAGAGCGGCTGCCACTGCTCCATCGCGTCGGCGTCGGGGCCGGTCCACGGCCCCGCGTTGGCGTCGGCCTGGATGACGACGTTGGCGCCGAGGCGGTCGAGGCAGCGCATGTAGTACTGCGCGGTGTCGGAGCACGGGTCGGTGCCCGCTGGCGGGTCGCCGTAGGTGAACGCGGGCAGGCTGGTGGCAAAGCCCAGGCGCGCGCGCGTGCCGGCCAGCCGGAATGGCCGCAGGTTGGCGATCGCCTCGCGCCCCGTCGAGGGCCCCGGGGTCACCGACAGCGCCTGCTCGATGGGGGTCAACGGCACCTTGCGGTTGGAGGCCACGATGCGCCCCGTCGGCCTCCAGAGGAAGGTCTCGTTGTAGACCTGCGGACCGGTCGCGACATACGCGAGCTTCGGATCGCGCAGGTCGGGATCGGCGAAGGTCGCGATGTCGGAGGGATCGGTCGACGGCCGGAAATGCGCCTGCGTGTTGGACCCGATCAGGTAGATGCGGTACTTGCGCGCCAGCGCCGCGAACGTGGCCATCCAACCGCGCCCGAACGTGTCGGTGACGGCGACGAAGTCCTCGGCGAGGGGCGGCATGCCCCCAAAGCGTGCGCGGTAGGCGGCGAGCTGCGGCCCGTAGGCCCCGCCGATCGCCTGCAGCCCGGCCAGCGCGCCGCACGGCGACGCCGCGCCCTCGCACCCTGGCGCGACCGCCCCGCTCGCGAAGAGGGCGCGCGCGGGCCTGCCGCGCGAGCCGGTCGCAATCGTCATCAGGCCGATGTCCTCGTTGAAGACGACGACGTTGGGCCGGTCGCGCGCCAACCGCGGCACGACGAGCTCGCGGATCATGCAGTCGATCTTGCGCCGGAAGGCCCCGTACGTGACCACATTGCGCGGGTCCTGCTTGGGCTGCATGGCGAAGACCCGCGGCGCGCCCGGCTTGGCGTCGTAGGCCTCGATCGGCGCGACCTCGCGGTGGGCGCGCAGCTTCGCGCACGAGAAGGCGCCGGCGGTCGGGGACGTCAGCGCGAGGGCCAGCGCCAGCCCCGCACACGTGACTCCCAGCCGCAGCGGTCCGACGTCCATGTCGGAGCCGATGCTATGGGGTCAGAAGCCGCGCCGCTCGCGCGCCTGGATCAGGCGGGGGTCGCGCTCGTCCGCATGGCGTCGCTGCCACGCCCACGAGCGCAGCATCCACAGCCCGAGCAGGATCACGACGCCGATCGTCAGCGCGCCGGCGTCGCCCGGCTTCAGCGCGCCGAGCACGAAGAAGAACGCGTAGATGAGGACGAGTCCGAGCGCGATCACCCAGAACGCCTGGCGGACGAACCCCGCGACCGCCCCGAGCCAGTCTGGGGCGTGCGGCATGTGCACGGTGGCCACTGGCTCACCTCCCTCTTCGAGCGGTCGAGCCGGCGGCCGCCAGGCGGCGGCCGACCGGGCGACCGCGTTTGCCTTGTGCGAATTGAATCACCTTGCTGGTCGACGACGAGCGCGATGACCACTACTTGGCCTCCATCCAGTTCGGCCCCACGCCGACGTCGACCTTGAGCGGCGGGTCGAGCGGGTAGGCGCCCTCCATCTCCCGCACGACGATCTCGCGGGCGGCGTCGACTTCGCCCAGCGGCGCCTCGAACAGCAGCTCGTCGTGGATCTGCAGGATGAGCTGTGTCTCGAGGCCGTCGTCGCGAAGCGCGTCGTGGGCGCGCACCATCGCCACCTTGATGATGTCGGCGGCCGAGCCCTGGATCGGGGTGTTGACCGCCAGCCGCTCGCCGAGCGAGCGCACCTGGCGGTTGCGGGCCTTGAGCTCGGGGATCTGGCGCCGGCGCCCGAACAGCGTGGTCACGTAGCCCTCGGTCGTCGCGAACGCGATCGTCTGGTCGATGTAGGCCCGGACGGCGGGGAAGCGCTCGAGATAGCGGTCGATGAAGTCCTGCGCCTCCTCCTGCGGGATCTGCAGGCGGTCGGCCAGTCCAAATCCGGTGAGGCCGTAGACGATCCCGAAGTTGATCATCTTCGCCTTCGAGCGGTCACCGGGCGAGAGCGTGGCGGGGTCGGCGCCGAGGACCTGGGAGGCGGTCGCCGCGTGCACGTCCTCGCCGCGTTCGAAGATCTCCTTCAGCACCGGCTCGCCGGCGACGTGGGCGAGCACCCGCAGCTCGACCTGCGAGTAGTCGGCCGAGATGAGCACATGCCCCTCCTCGGCCACGAACGCCGCACGGATCTCGCGCCCGACCTCGGTGCGGATGGGGATGTTCTGCAGGTTGGGATCGGTGGACGACAGCCGGCCGGTCGCGGCGATCGTCTGGTTGAACGTCGTGTGCAGTCGCGAGCGCGGGTCGCACAGGTCGGGCAGGGCGTCGAGGTACGTCTGGGCAAGCTTGGTCAGCTCGCGGTAGCGCTCGATCTTGGGGATGATCTCGTGCTCGCCGCGGATCGCCTGCAGCACCCGCGCGTCGGTCGAGTAGCCGGTCTTTCCGCGGCGCTTGCGCGACAGCTCGAGCTTGACGAACAGCACCTCGGCCAGCTGCTGCGGCGAGCCGATGTGGAACTCGGTGCCGGCGAGGTCGTAGATCTCGCGCTCGAGCTCGAGCACCTCGCCCTGGACGCGCTCGGAGATCTTGGCCAGCAGCGGGCAGTCGAGCTTGATGCCGGCCAGCTCCATCTGCCGCAGGACGTGCACGAGCGGCAGCTCGACCTCCTCGAGCAGGCGGTCGAGGCCAAGCGTCCCCAGGCGCTCGCGCTGCAGCGCCGCCAGCGCACAGATGACGAGCGCGGCGTGCGCGGCGGGGTCGTCGACGTCGGCGCCGAGCCCGTGGTCCTGCGCGAGCTCCTCGAGCGGGTAGCCGCGCCGGGCGGGGTCGAGCAGGTAGGCCGCGACCTCGGTGTCGTGCGTCAGCGTGCGCGGCACCGTGCGCAGCGCCTTGGCGTCGTGCGCGACGACGGGGCGATCGCCCACCGCCTCGGCGACCGAGCCAGGGTCCGCGGCCTCGCCGACGAGCACCTCGCTCTCCCCCGCGAACGCCGCCCACCGCCACGGCAGCTCCTCGCTGAACAGCTGGTCCTCGGGGATCTCGGGCGCGATCGCCGCGAGCGCGATCTCGTCGTCGCCGCGTAGGTCGGCCAGCGTGGCCTCGCGCACGCTCGCGGCCAGGCGTGTCTCGGCGACCGGCGCGGGGGCGGCGGCCTCGCCGGCGCCGAGGGCCTCCTCCAGCCGCCGCAGCGGGTCGCGCAGCTCGTACTCGCGGAAGACCTCGCGCAGGCGCGACCGGTCCGGCTCGCCCGCGGCCGCGGCCGCGACGTCGAAGTCGACCTCGACGTCGCGGACCATCGTCGCGAGCGACTTGGACACGCGCGCATCCTCGGCGTGCTCGCGCAGGTTCTCCTGGCGCTTGCGGCCCGAGATGTCCTCGACGTGCTCGAGCACCGCCTCGAGCGTCCCGAACTGGTTGAGCAGCTGGGCGGCGGTCTTGTCGCCGATTCCGGGGACGCCGGGGATGTTGTCCGACGTGTCGCCCTTGAGCCCGATGAAGTCGGGGATGAGCTCGGGAGGGATGCCGTAACGCTCGACCACCCCGTCGCGGTCGTACACGCGCGTGTCGGTGATCCCGCGCGAGGTGGTCATGATCTTCACCTGGCCGTCGTCGACGAGCTGGTAGGCGTCGCGGTCGCCGGTCACCACCATCACGTCCAGGCCGGCCGCCTTGGCGCGCTCGGTCAGCGTCGCGATCACGTCGTCGGCCTCGTAGCCGTCGACGCGGATGTTCTGGTATCCGAACGCCTCGACCAGCGGCTCGAAGGCCGGCCACTGGAGGCGCAGCAGGTCGGGCCGTTCGATGCGTTGCGCCTTGTAGTCGGCGTAGACCTCCTTGCGCCCCGACGACCCCGCGTCCCACACGACCACCGTCGGCTTGATGCCGTAGTCGGTGATGATCTTCACCAGCATCGACGCGAACCCGAAGATGGCGTTTGTCGGCCGCCCGTCCGAGGTGGCGATCGACTCGGGCAGCGCGAAGAACGCCCGGTAGACGAGCGAATTGCCGTCGATCAGGAACAGCTCCCCGGCCATCGCCGAACACTCTATGACGGGGCTCGGCAACCGTGGAGGACCCGCGTTCGCGCTGCCGGAGAACCGACCCAAGCGCCTTCGAGTTCAAGCCCTGCCGGCGGCCCGTACCATCGAGGCGTGACTCCGATCCCCAGCGCGCAGTACTCGATCACCATCCGGGTCGAGATCGAGCACCGGCCGGGGATGCTCGGGCAGGTTGCCACCGCGATCGGCGAGGCGGGCGGCACCATCGGCGCGGTCGAGCTGCTCGCGCTGGAGTCCGGGCACACCGTCCGCGACATCACGGTCAACACCGGCGGGCTCGACCACGCCGAACGCGTCGTCGCCGCCGTCCGGGGCGTCGAGGACGTGCGCGTGATCGACACCACCGACCGCACGCTGCGCATGCACGCCGGGGGGAAGATCGAGCTGCGCAACAAGCACCCGCTGCGCACGCGCGACGACCTCTCGATGGCCTACACGCCGGGCGTTGCACGCGTGTCGTCGCTCATCGCCGACGACCCCGACAAGGCGTTCGAGTACACGATCAAGCGCAACACGGTCGCCGTGGTCTCCGACGGCAGCGCCGTGCTCGGCCTCGGTGACATCGGCCCCGAGGCGGCGATGCCCGTCATGGAGGGCAAGGCGATGCTCTTCAAGGAGTTCGCCGGCGTCGACGCCTTCCCGATCTGCCTCGCGACCAAGGACGTGGAGGAGATCGTGCGCGCGGTCGAGGTCATCGCGCCCGCGTTCGGCGGCATCAACCTCGAGGACATCTCCGCGCCGCGGTGCTTTGAGATCGAGGACCGCCTGAAGGCGTCGCTCGAGATCCCCGTCTTCCACGACGACCAGCACGGCACTGCGGTGGTCGTGCTCGCGGCCCTGCTCAACGCGCTCAAGCTCACCGGCAAGCGGCTCGAGGACCTGCACGTGCTCGTGATCGGACTCGGCGCGGCCGGCGTGGCGGTAACCAAGATCCTGCTCGAGGCCGGCGTGAGGTCGGTGATCGGCTGCGACTCCCGGGGAGCGCTGCACACGGGCCGGTTCGACTACGCCGACGGGTCGATGTCTCCCGTCAAGCGCTGGTACGCCGAGCACACCAACCCCGACCGTCGCGACGGCACGCCTGCCGACGTCATCGACGGCACCGACCTGATCGTGGGGCTGTCAGGGGAGCGAGTGCTCCCGCCCGAGGCGCTGCGCAGGATGAACGGCGACGCGATGGTCTTCGCGATGGCCAATCCCAACCCGGAGATATCTCCGGAGGACGCCGCCCCCTACGTGCGGATCATGGCGACCGGCCGGTCGGACTATCCCAACCAGATCAACAACGTCCTCTGCTTCCCTGGCATCTTCCGCGGCGCGCTGGACGCCCGCGCCCGCTCGATCACCGAGGAGATGAAGATGACGGCGGCGCGCGCGATCGCCGCCATCGTCCCCGAGGACGAGCTGCGCGAGGACTACATCATCCCGTCGGCGTTCAACCGCGACGTCGCCGTCGCCGTGGCCCAGGCCGTCGCCGCCAAGGCCAAGGCGACCGGGGTGGGCGAAGCCGAGGAGGTCCCCGGCTTCGCCGAGCAGGACACCGCCTCGCACGAAGCCGTCGCCTGACGCATTCCGGACGCCGCTGACGGCGTCCTCGGGGATTCGCCGTGCGTGGCACGCCTGCACCCCTGCGTCCTTGTCAGCGACACCCGGGCTATGCGTCAGGTCGCCTGACGCATTCCGGGCGCCGGGCGATGCGTCAGTCGTCGACTTCGGCAAGGATCGCGTAGAGCTTCTTGCGCGCGTCGTCGAGGATGGCCTTCGCCCGCTCGGCCTGGTCGGGCGAGCCCACGCGGGCGATCTGGGCGACGGCGGGCATGAAGTGCTTGATCGACGCGAAGAGCTCCTGGGGGTGGCCTTCGGCCGCCTGCTCCCACGGCGGCGGGCGGTCGGCGGGCCGCTTGGCGGCCTCCTCGCGTCCAGCGTCCGTGAGCGTGAAGCGGCGCTTGCCCTCGTGCTCCTCGCCTGCGATCAGCCCTTCGTCCTCGAGCAGCTGGAGCGTCGGGTAGATCGAGCCGGCGCTCGGCCGCCACATGCCCTCGCTGCGCTCGTCGAGCTCCTGGATCATCTCGTAGCCGTGCATCGGCCGGTCGCCGAGCAGGGCAAGGATGGCCGCGCGGACATCGCCGCGGCGCCGGCGCGGGCCGCCGTGGCCCATCCTGAACGTCCACGGTCCCGGGCCTGGTCCGTGTCCCGGGGGCCCCCAGTGGCGCCCGCCGCGTCCCGTCATGAAGTCGAACATCATTGAACTCCTTTCGATCGTATCGCGATATATCGTAACACGTCGCGAGATGGCGTCAAGACATCAGGCATCAGGCGTCAGGCATCAGGCCGAAGGATCGGCCGAACTAGGGTCCAGTCATGCGTGTCGCCGTCACCGGAGCCACCGGACTGATCGGCCGCCGAGTGGTCGCCGTCCTGCGCGATCGCGGCGACGAGGTGGTGACGCTGTCGCGCTCCCCCGGGCTCGGCGCCGTCGTGTGGGACCCGCTTTCCGGCCCGGCGCCGGCCGAGGCGTTGGCAGGCTGCGATGCCGTCGTGCACCTGGCGGGCGAGAACATCGCCCAGCGCTGGACGGCGGGGGCCAAGGAGCGGATCCGGGCGTCACGTGAGCTCGGCACGCGCAACCTCGTCGCCGGTCTGCGCGCCGTCGAGCCGCGTCCCGCCGCGCTGGTGCACGCGTCGGGCGGCGACTACTACGCCCCTCGCGGCGACGAGCCCGTCGACGAGTCCGGGCCGCCCGGTGACGGCTACCTGGCGCAGGTCTGCGTCGCCTGGGAGCGCGAGGCGTCCGCCGCCGAGCCGCTCGGCCTCCGCGTCACCCATGTTCGCACCGGCCCAGTCCTTCACCGGTCGGGCGGCGCGCTGCAGCGGATGCTCGTGCCGTTTCGCCTCGGCCTTGGCGGCCCGGTCGCGGGAGGCCGCCAGTGGTTCCCGTGGATCGCGCTCGACGACATCGCGGGCATCTACCTCGCCGCGCTGCACGGCGGCGAGGCGTGGGCCGGGCCGGTCAACGCCTGCGCGCCCGAGCCCGTCCGCAACGCCGACCTCGCCAAGGCGCTCGGCCGCGCGCTCCACCGGCCCGCCGTCCTTCCCGTACCCGGCCTGGCGCTGAAGGCGCTCTACGGCGACATGGCCCAGATCGTGACCGGCGGCGTGCGGATGGTCCCCGCCCGCGTCACCGAGCTCGGGTACCGCTTCCGGCACCCCGAGCTCGACGAGGCCCTGCGCTCAGCTCTCGGTTGACGCTCGGCCGCGCCGGAAGAGCTGGCGCCAGCGCGAGTCCCTCTTCGACGGCCACAGCAGCCATACGATCACGCCGGCGGCGCTGAGGATCAGCCCTGTGCCGAGTCCCGGCTTCTCGCCGTACCCCTTGAGCTCCGAGAGCTTCGAGCAGGCGATCGCGCTCAGGAGCCACACGTAGACGAGGAGGAGGGCGGTGGCTCCGAGGGCGCCGAAGGTGGGGACGAAGACGGTCATGTCCCGAGGTAGGCCTTCTGCACGTCCTCGTTGGAGCGCAGCGCGGTCGAGTCGTCGCTGATGGCCACCTTCCCGGTCTCCAGGACGTAGCCGCGCGCGGAGACGTCGAGCGCGTAGTTGGCGTTCTGCTCGACGAGCAGGATGGTCACCCCCTGGGCGTTGATCTCGCGGATCGTCTCGTAGATCCGGTCGACCACGACGGGCGCCAGCCCGAGCGACGGCTCGTCGAGCAGCAGCATCTTCGGGTTCGCCATCATCGCGCGGCCCATGGCGAGCATCTGCTGCTCGCCGCCCGACATCGTCCCGCCCTTCTGGTTCTCGCGCTCCTTCAGGCGGGGAAACAGCTCGTAGACGCGCTGGCGGTCCCGCTCGATCTCTGCCCGGTTGGAGCGCAGGAACGCGCCCATGTCGAGGTTCTCCCTGACCGTCAGGCGAGGGAAGATTCGGCGGCCCTCGGGTGCCTGCGCGATGCCCATGGACGCCACTTCGTGCGCGGGCTTGCCCGTGATGTCCTCGCCGTCGTAGACGATCTTGCCGGTCTTCGGCGCGTTGAGCCCGGAGATGGTGCGCAATGTGGTCGACTTGCCGGCGCCGTTGGAGCCGATCAGGGTGACGATCTCGCGCTCCTTGACCTCGATCGAGATGCCCTTGAGCGCCTCGATCGAGCCGTAGAAGGTGTGGATCTCGTCGACCTCGAGGATCACGCCTGGCTCCCCAGGTACGCCTCGATGACGCGCTTGTCCGTGCGGACCTCCTCCGGCTCGCCCTCGGCGATCTTCTCACCGTAGTCGAGCACGGTGATGTGGTCCGAGACGTTCATGACGACGCGCATGTCGTGCTCGATGAGCAGCACGCTGACCCCGCGTTCGGTGCGCAGCGTCTCCATCAGCCCGCGCAGCTCCTCGGACTCCTGTGCGTTCATGCCCGCCGTGGGCTCGTCGAGGAGCAGGAGCTTGGGATCCGAGGCCAGCGCGCGTGCGATCTCGAGGCGACGCTGGTCCCCGTAGGGCAAGTTGGCGGACAGCTCGTAGTGGCGCCGCAGGCCGACGAAGTCGAGCAGCTCGCGCGCCTTGTCGATCGTCATCTTCTCCTCGCGCCGCTGCGTTGGCCAGTGGAGGATCGACGCCACGACGCCGGACTTCAGGCGCGACTGCATGCCGACCTGGACGTTCTCGACCGCGGTCATGGTCCTGAACAGCTTGATGTTCTGGAACGTCCGGGCGATGCCGGCGTGCGTGATCTGGTGCGGCGGCTTGCCGGTGATGTTGCGCCCCTCGAAACTGACCTGCCCCGTCGTCGGCTTGTACAGGCCGGTCAGCATGTTGAAGAACGTCGTCTTGCCGGCCCCGTTGGGCCCGATGATCGAGACGATCGCCCCCCGCGGCACCGTGAACGAGACGTCGTTGACCGCCACGAGGCCGCCGAACGTCTTGGTGACGTGGCTTGCCTCGAGAAGGGTGCCGTTGCCGTCGGCGCTCAATGCCTCGCCTCGTACAGGGCCTCGCCGGGCGCGACCTCGGCCGAGCGGTCGGCGGCCGCATCCCCTACCTCATCGCCCGAGTGGAGCTCGAGTCTTCGCCTGGTCGACGGAATGAAGCCTTCGGGCCGCAGCACCATCATCACGAGCAGGAAGAACCCGAAGATGCCGAAGTTGACCGCGGTAAGGTCGAAGCTCAGTCCGATCTTGTCCGGGATGTCGTTGAGCTGGGGCAGCACGAAGCGGTCGAGCATCGACAGCGCGATCGCGCCGAGGATCACGCCGGCCACGTTGCCCATGCCGCCGACGATGATCATGCAGAGGATGAAGACGGAGAAGCCGAACTCGAACTGGTCGACGTTCACCGTGTTGTTGTAGGTCCCGAGGAACGCGCCGGCGAAGCCGCCGAACGCCGCGCCGATGGCGTAGGCCCAGAGCTTCGTGCGCACGAGGTTGACGCCCATCGAGGCCGCCGCGACCTCGTCCTCGCGGACGGCGATCCACGCGCGGCCGAGGCGCGAGTCGCGCAGGCGCCGGTTGATGAAGATCGTCAACAGGACCATGGCCAGGGCCACGAAATACGCCCCGTTGAGGTGCAGTGGGTAGTTCAACCAGTCCGGCGGCGTGTTCGACCACGGGAAGTTGATCTTGTCGACGGGTGTGATGCCCTGGCGCCCGTTCGAGAAGTCGGTCGAGCCGATGCCGAACAGGCCGCTCGTGCCGTTCTCGAAGATGCGCGGCACGATCTCGCCGAACGCCAGCGTCACGATCGCGAGGTAGTCGCCGCGCAGGCGCAGCGTCGGTGCGCCGAGGATGACGCCCCACATCGCCGTGATCGCCGCCGCGATGAAGATGACGAAGAAGAAGTTGATGTGGAGGCCCGGGATCGGCTGATGGCTCAGCGGGCTCTCGGACTTCGTGAGGATGTGGATCCCGTTGCCGCCGTTGACGTCGGGGAACTGCTGGGACCCGAACCAGCCGATGACGAATGCGCCGATGGCGTAGAACGCCACGTACCCCAGGTCCAGCAGGCCGGCGAAGCCGACGACCACGTTCAGGCCCAGGGCCATGATCACGTAGGCCAGCGTCTGGATCGACGCGTCCAGGAGGTCCTGGTTGCTGGTGATGATGAACGGATAGAGGATCGCGAGGGCCAGGAAGACCAGGCCCCACACCCACTGCGGCACCGCGCCGCGGGCGGTGTTCAGCCCTCCCCGCATCGATGCGACGGCGGTGCTCATCCCTCTCGCGTCTCCTCGCCGAAGAGGCCCTGCGGCCGGAAGACCATGACGAGGATCAGGATCGCGAAGACGACCGCCGGCGTCCACTGCGGGCCGAGCTGGAGCCCGAGGAAGCCGCCGGAGTCGGAGATCGCCTGGATCACCCCGATGATCAGGCCCCCCGCCACCGCGCCCTTGAGGTTGCCGATGCCGCCCATGACCGCCGCGGTGAACGCGATCAGGCCGGCGGTGAAGCCCTGGTTGAACTGGATCGTGCCGTTGTAGAGCGCGTAGATCATCCCCGCCGCGCCGGCGAGCAGGCCGCCGAGCATGAACGTCAGGGAGATCGTGCGGTCGACGTCGATGCCCATGAGGCGCGCGGCGTCGGGATCCTGCGCGGTGGCGCGCATGGCCTTGCCGTGGCGGGTGCCGCTGACGAACCAGACGAGCGCGAGCAGCAGCGGCACCGTGACGATGATGGCGAACACGTCGGAGTGCTCGATCGCCACGCCGAAGATCGTGAAGTAGTCCTGCTGGGAGCCGATCAGGTCGGGCACGCTGTCGGGCGTCGGGCGCCAGAGCAGGCCGACGTTCTGGAGGATGAAGCTCATGCCGATCGCGGTGATGAGCGGCGCCAGCTTGGGGGCGGTGCGCAGCGGCCGGTACGCGACGCGCTCGATCATCGTGTTGAGCGTCCCGCTGCACAGCATCGCGATGGCCAACCCGATGATGATCGCCCCCACGGT
>JBJMKX010000100.1:0-11103 GCA_045805605.1 Solirubrobacteraceae bacterium | reverse complement strand
GGTCATGCCGCCCGGACCGGCGCGCAGCTCCACGATGCGCTCCTCGTCGGTGAAGATCGAGAGCGACGAGATCAGGATCTCCGCGGCCTCGCGCAGCGCGGCCTGCGGGTCGATCGACCCGTCGGTCTCGATGTCGAGCGTGAGCTTGTCGAAGTCGGTCCGCTGGCCGACGCGCGCCTGCTCGACCGAGTACGCGACGCGGCGCACCGGCGAGAAGATCGAGTCGATCGGGATGACGCCGATCGGCTGGTCGGGCGACTTGTTGTCCTCAGCGGGGCGGTACCCGCGGCCGCGGCCGATCGTCAGGTACATCTCGAGCTTGGTCTTCTTCTCGAGCGTGGCGATGTGCGCGTCCGGGTTGAGGATCTCGACGCCCGAGGGCAGGTCGATGTCGCGAGCGGTGATGTCACCGGGGCCGGTGACCACGAGCGGAGCCTCGACCTCGGTGGCGTCCGAGTGCATGCGGCACACGATGCCCTTGAGGTTGAGCACGATGTCCGTGACGTCCTCGGTGACGCCCTTGATCGTCGAGAACTCGTGGGCGACCCCCTCGATGCGGACGGAGGTCACCGCCGCGCCTGCGAGCGAGGCGAGGAGCACGCGCCGCAGCGAGTTGCCGAACGTGTAGCCGAAGCCGCGGTCGAGCGGCTCGACGACGAACTGGCCCCGGTTGTCCTCGACGGACTCGGCGGTGATTCGGGGGATCTGGAAGTCGAGCATAGGGTCCTAACGTCGTCTCAGGTTCTGGGGAGCTAAGCGGCGCCTGGGGAGACGGGCGCCGGGCAAGGCGGGCGGCCTACTTCGAGTACAGCTCGACGATGAGCTGCTCCTGCACCGGCGCGGCGATCTCCGCGCGCTCGGGCTTGCGCAGCACCTTCGCGGTGAGCTGGTCGTGGTCCGCCTGGAGCCACGCCGGCACCTGCGCGACCAGCTCCGTCGCGTCACGCACCACGGTCTCGGCGTCCGAGCCGGTCTTGAAGGTGATGACGTCGTTCTCCCGCACCTGGTAGCTGGGGATGTCGACGCGGCGACCGTTCACCGCCCAGTGCCCGTGCCGGATCATCTGGCGGGCCTGGCGGCGGGAGGCGGCGAATCCGAGGCGCACGAGCACGTTGTCGAAGCGGCACTCGAGGATCCGCAAGAGGTTCTCGCCGGTGATGCCGGGCTGCCGCGAAGCCTTCGCGTAGTACGTGCGGAACTGCTTCTCCAGCACGCCGTAGTAGCGGCGGGCCTTCTGCTTCTCACGCAGCTGTACGCGGTACTCGGACTGCTTCTGGCGGCCACGGCCGTGCTCGCCGGGCGGATAGGAGCGCCGCTCGACGCCGCACTTGTCGGTCAGGCAGCGCTCGCCCTTGAGGAACAGCTTCTGCCCCTCCCGACGGCACTGCTTGCACACGGCTCCGGTGTAGCGGGCCATGGCTCAGACCCTCCGCCGCTTGCGGGGGCGGCACCCGTTGTGGGCCTGGGGCGTGACGTCCTTGACGCTCGTGACCTCGAGCCCGGCGGCCTGGAGGGAGCGGATGGCGGTCTCGCGACCCGAGCCCGGGCCCTTGACGAAGACCTCCACCTTCTGCAGGCCCTGCTCCATGCCCTTGCGAGCGGCGGAGTCGGCGGTGACCTGTGCCGCGAACGGGGTCGACTTGCGCGAGCCCTTGAAGCCGGCGCCGCCGGCGGACTCCCACGCGATCACGTTGCCCTCGCGGTCGCTCAGGGCGACGATCGTGTTGTTGAACGACGTCTTGATGTGGGCCTGCCCCACCGGGATGTTCTTGCGGACGCGACGGCGACCGCGCTGAGGACGCTTCGGAGCCGGCATCGCTTACTTCTTGGCCGCCTTCTTGCGACCGGCGACCTGCATGCGGCGCGGGCCCTTGCGGGTGCGCGCGTTGGTCTTGGTCCGCTGCCCGTTGACGGGCAGGCCGCGGCGGTGGCGCAGGCCCCGGTAGGAGCCGATCTCCTGCAGGCGCTTGACGTTCTGGGAGCGGTCGCGACGCAGGTCGCCCTCCACCGTGTGGCTCTCGACCGCCTCGCGCAGCTTGACCACCTCGTCATCGGTGAGGTCGCCCACGCGCGTGTTGGGGTCGACGCCGCCCTCGCGGAGGATCTCGTTCGCGGTCGAGCGACCGATGCCGTAGATGTAGGTCAGGCCGACCTCGGCGCGCTTGTTCAGGGGAATGTTGATGCCGGCGATGCGAGCCATGCCCTACCCCTGCCGCTGCTTGTGCCGCGGATTGGAGCAGATCACCAGCACCGCGCCGTGGCGCCGGATGATCTTGCACTTCTCGCACATCGGCTTGACCGAGGGCCGAACCTTCACGATTGCTTGAGTTCCCTTCGAAGCTTTGCCGGACGACGTGGCTCTGGCTGCCGTTGCGGCCGCCGCTACCAGTCGCGGATTTTCAGTGCGCGCGCGGGCTTTGGGGGCCCAGCAGCGCAACGAGCCATGCTAGCAGCAGGGATGCGACAGCCCGGGGGGTCAGGCGGCCGCCTGGGCGGCGGTTTCGTGCCAGGGGGTCAGGATACGCGGGCCGTTTGCGGTGATCGCCAGCGTGAACTCGAAATGGGCGGCCAGCGAGCCGTCCTGGGCGTAGATCGCCCAGCCGTCGTCGCCCACGCGGACGCCGTGGCGCCCGGCGGTGACCATGGGCTCGACCGCGAGGACCATCCCCTCCTCCAGCCGGGGGCCCTTGCCGGGGTCGCCGAAGTTCGGGATCTGCGGGTCTTCGTGCATGTTGCGCCCGATCCCGTGTCCCACCAGCGAGCGTACGATCGAGAATCCCTCGTCCTCGACCCGCATCTGCACGGCGTGGGAGACGTCGCCGAGCCGGTTGCCCGGACGGCACTGGACGACGGCGTCGTGGAGGGCGGCCTCGGTGGCGCGCAGGAGCTTGGCCGCGACCGGCGAGATCGGCCCGACCGGGAACGTCCGTGCCGCATCGGCCACCCATCCGTCGAGCACCACGCCGACGTCGACCGAGAGGATGTCCCCGCGCGAGAGCCGGTACGGCCCGGGGATGCCGTGTACGACCATCGAGTTTGGCGAGGTGCAGATCGAGCCGGGGAACCCGCGGTAGCCCTTGAACGCCGGCTCGGCCCCCTGGGAGCGGATGAACGCCTCGGCCGCCGCGTCGAGCTCGGCCGTGCTCACCCCCGGCCGAACCTTTCCCTGCATCAGGGCCAGCGTCTTGACCAGGATCGCCCCGGCCGCCCCCATCTTGTCGATCTCGGCCGGGCTTTTCTTGACGATCACGCCGTTTCCTCGAGGCGCAGGGTCGAGAGGGTCTTACGGATGTGCTCGGCGACCTCGTCCTTGGACTTGGCGCCGTCGAACTCGTGCAGCAGGCCGCGCTCGTCGTAGAACTCGATCAGCGGCGCGGTCTGCTCGTGGTAGACCTCGAGGCGCCGCTTGACCTTCTCGGGCTTGTCGTCGTTGCGCTGGCTGAGCGGCTCGCCGTCGCGGTCGCAGACGCCCTCGCGCTCGGGCGGGTCGTAGTCGACGTGGTAGACATGGCCCTGGGGGCAGATCCGGCGGCCCGAGATCCGCTTGATGACCTCATCGTCGGGCGCCTCGATGAGCAGGACGGCGGTCAGCGAGCGCCCCATCTCGTCGAGCTTCTGATCGAGCGCCTCCGCCTGCGGGATGGTGCGCGGGAAGCCGTCGAGGATGAACCCGTCGCGGGTGTCGTCAGCGCGCAGGCGCTCGGCCACGACGCCGACGATGATCTCGTCGCTGACGAGCTCGCCCGCGTCCATCTGGGTCTTCGCCTGCTTGCCGAGGTCGGTGCCCTCCTTGACCGCGGCGCGCAGGATGTCGCCGGTGGCGATGTAGGGCAGGTCGAACTCCTCGACGAGGGTCGAGGCCTGCGTGCCCTTGCCGGCGCCAGGGGGGCCGACGAGGATGAGGTTCAGTTCGCTCAGTTCACGCCTCCTTGGGCCGGAGACCGCATCCGGCTCTGGGCCGGGCTTCCAGCCCGGCTCATTTCAGGAACCCTTCGTAGTTGCGCATCATCAGCTGCGCTTCCAGCTGCTTCATGGTGTCCAGTGCTACCCCGACCACGATCAGCAGCGACGTTCCTCCGAAGTAGAAGTTCGCCGAGGTCTGGTTGATCAGGATGGTCGGCAGGGCCGCTACGGCGGCAAGGTAAAGCGCCCCCGGGAACGTGAGGCGAGCAAGGATGCGGTCGAGGAACTCGGCCGTGGGCCTCCCTGGTCGCACCCCAGGGATGAACCCGCCGTATTTTCGAAGGTTGTCGGCCTGGTCGACCGGATTGAACGTCACCGCCGTGTAGAAGTACGTGAACAGCACGATGAAGATGGACTCGCCCGCGATGTAGGCCCAGTCGTTGGGCGAGAAGAAGTTCGCGACGTCCTGGGCCCACGGCTGCTGGATGAGCCGGCCCACCGTCGGCGGGAAGGCCATGATCGACGCGGCGAAGATCACCGGGATGACGCCGGCCATGTTGACCCGCAGCGGAAGGTACGTCTGCCCGCCGCCGGTCATCCGGCGGCCGATCACACGCTTGGCGTATTGCACGGGTATTCGCCGCTGGCCCTCCTGGATGAAGACCACCGCCGCGACCACCGCGATGGCCAGGAACGGGATCATCACCTTGAACACCTGGTCGGGGTTCGTCCACCAGGCCTGCACGCCCTGGGGCAATCGCGAGACGATCGAGGCCAGGATCAGCAGCGAGATGCCGTTGCCTATCCCGCGTTGGGTGATGAGCTCGCCCATCCACATCAGCAGCACCGTCCCCGCGGTCAGGCAGACCACGATCAGGAACACGCGGCCGAAGGTGAAGCTCTTGACCACGTCCTCGCCCGCCTGCTGTCCGAACGAGCGGAACAGGAAGACGTAGCCGATCGACTGGGCGCCGGCCAGGGCCACGGTCAGGTAGCGCGTGTACTGGGTGATGCGCGCCTGGCCGACCTCGCCCTCCTTCTGGAGCTTGTCCAGGGCGGGCACGACGACGGTCAGGAGCTGCAGGATGATCGAGGCGGTGATGTACGGCATCACCGTCAACGCGAACAGCGCGATCCGCTGCAGCCCGCCGCCGCTGAACAGGTTGAGGAAGCCCAGAATCGAGTCGTTGGCGAAGTTCTTCTGGATCGCCTTGACCGCATCGCCGTTGACGCCCGGCACCGGGATGTGCGAGCCCAGCCGGTACAGGGCCAGGATCAGCGCCGTGAAGGCGAGCTTCTTGCGGATCTCGGGGACCGTGAACGCCTTGACGATGGTGGCGACCACGAGCCCGCCTAACCGTCGATCGTCTGGGCCGTCCCGCCGACGCTCTCGATCTTCTCGCGCGCCGTCGCGGAGAAGCCGTGCGCATGCACCGTGAGGTTCTTGCTCAGCTCGCCCTGCCCGAGCACCTTGACCGGCACGTCCTTCCGCGTCGCGAGGCCCGCCGCCCGCAGCGTCTCGGGCGTGACCTCGGCGCCGGCATCGAAGCGCGCCTCGAGGTCGCGCAGGTTGACCGGCTGGGTCTGGGTGCGGAAGGGCTCGAACGGCATCGACTTCTTCATGTGCGGACCGCGCAGCTTGCGCATCCGCATGTGGATCGGGTTCTGCCCGCCCTCGAAGCGCGGCCGGACCTTCGAGCCCGAGCGCGCGCCGTAGCCCTTGGTGCCGCGCCCGGCGGTCGTGCCGCCGCCCCCGGCGTTCCCGCGCCCCACGCGCTTGGGGGCCTTGCGCGAGCCCTTGGCCGGCTTGAGCGAGTGCAGTCCGACGCGCTCAGTCATCGACGCTCACCAGGTGGCGGACGGCGTGGACCATGCCCTTTGCCTGCGGCGTTTCCTTGACCTCCACCGTGTGGCCGATTCGGCGCAGGCCCAGGGAGCGAAGCGTGTCGCGCTGCTTGCGGTTGGAGCCGTTCGTCGAGCGGACCTGCGTCACCTTCATGCCTGCACCGGCTCCTCGGCGCTGACCTCTTCACCGCCCAGCCCGAGCACCTGGTCGATGCTCAGCCCGCGCAGCTCGGCCACTTCGTCGGGGGTCCGCAGCGACTGCAGCCCGGCGACCGTGGCCTTGACGAGGTTGATCGGATTCTGGGTGCCCAGGCTCTTGGTGAGGATGTCGTGGATCCCCGCCAGCTCGAGTACCGCGCGCACGCCCGCGCCGGCGATCACGCCGGTACCGGGGGAGGCCGGCTTGAGCAGCACCCGGCCCGCGCCGTAGACGCCCTCGACGCGGTGCGGGATCGTCGAGCCGTGACGCGGAACCCGGAACAGGTTCTTCTTGGCCCGCTCGACGCCCTTCTGGATCGCCACCGGGACCTCGTTTGCCTTGCCGTAGCCGACCCCTACCACGGTCTCCTCGTCGCCCACGACGACCAGCGCCGTGAACGAGAAGCGCCGGCCGCCCTTGACGACCTTGGCCACGCGGTTGATCTCGACCACGCGCTCGGCGAGGTCGTATCCGGAGGAAGAAACGGTGCGATCAGGGACGGGCATCGGGAGAACGGAGGGTAGCTAGTCAGGGTCGGGCATCGCCCGACCACCCAGTCAGATGGCCAATCCGGCCTCGCGGGCGCCATCGGCGACGGCGCGGACGCGGCCGTGGTAGCGGTAGCCGCCGCGGTCGAAGACCGCGCGCTCGATCCCGGCGGCCTTGGCACGCTCGGCCAGCAGCGCGCCCGCCCGGGTGGCCTGCTCCATGCGCGGGAGGCTCTTGAGCTCGGGCTCGGTCCAGTTCGCCGCCGCCAGCGTGCGGCCCGCCTCGTCGTCGATGAGCTGCAGAAACACGCCGCGGTTGGAGCGGAACACGGAGATCCGCGGCCGCTGGGCGGTGCCGCGCACCTTGGCGCGGACGCGCCGGCGGCGGCGCAGGCGGCGAGCGGGACGCGTGGCGACGGTCATGCGCGCTTGCCCACCTTCCGGGCGACGTACTCGCCCTCGTAGCGGATGCCCTTCCCCTTGTAGGGCTCGGGCGGGCGGCGCTTGCGGATGTTGGCGGCGACCTCGCCGACGAGCTGCTTGGAGATGCCGCGTACGACGATGCGGGTGGGCTGGGGGACCTCGAACTCGATGCCCTCGGGCGCCCGGATCGGCACCGGGTGGCTGAAGCCAAGGGCGAGCTCGAGGTCCGAGCCCTTCTTCTGGGCCCGGTAGCCGACGCCCTGGATCTCGAGCGTCTTGGCGTAGCCGTCGGTGACGCCGATGACCATGTTCGCCACGAGCGAGCGCGTGAGACCGTGCAGGGCGCGGTGCTCGCCGCGGTCGGTCGGGCGCTTGACGAGCAGCTGCCCGTCCTCCTGAACGACCTCGATGTCGCGCGGGATGCGCTCGAACAGCTCGCCCTTCGGCCCCTTGACCGCCACGCGGTCGGCCTCGATCGAGACCTCGACGCCGTCGGGGATGGGGATGGGCTGCTTGCCGATTCGCGACATGGCGTGCTACGTGTCCTTCCTTCGGCCCGCGTGCGCGCGGGGGGGCGCAGGGCCGAGCTGGGCGGTCGACGCGGACGAAGCCGGTACGAGCAGTACCGGCGAGGAGGCGGCGGCCGATCCAGCGACGGACATGCGCGTCATCCGTGCGTGCGGGGGTCGGAGGAAGGACACGTCACTGGACCTCCGCCACGACCTCGCCGCCGACCCGCGCCTGGCGCGCCTCGTGGCCGGTCATGACGCCGCGCGAGGTCGAGACGATCGCCGTGCCCATGCCCCCGAGAATCTTCGGCACCTCGTCGGCACCGACGTAGACCCGGCGGCCGGGGCGCGAGACGCGCTGCAGCTTGGTGATCACGGGCTGGCGGTCCTCGGTGTACTTCAGGCGCAGCACAATCTGGTCACCGGCACGGCCGGGCTCGGCCGGCCGCACCTCGAAGCCCTCGATGTAGCCCTGCTCGACCAGGATCCGGGCAAGCTCGCGCTTGAGCCGCGAGCTCGGGATGGCGACGGTCTCCTTGTTGGCGCGCGCGCCGTTGCGCACCCGGGTGAGGAAGTCGGCGACGGGATCGGTCATGGACATGCCGCCATCGCTCCTACCAGCTCGACTTGGTCATGCCGGGGACGAAGCCCTGGTGCGCCAGCTCGCGCAGGCAGATCCGGCACACACCGAACTTGCGGAACACCGCGCGCGAGCGGCCACACCGGCGACACCGGGTGTAGTTGCGCGTCTGGTACTTCTGCGGGCGGCTGGCCCGCACCCTCTGGGACGTCTTCGCCATCTAGCTCTCTTCCGTCTCGGTCTCCTCGTCCGGCGGCTCCTGCACCGCGGGACGCTCGTAGGCGTCGGGGTTCTCCTCTTTGAGCTGCTCGAGCGCGGCCTGCTCGGCCTCGGCCCGGGCGCGCGCCTCCTCCTTGCGCCGTTCCTCCTCGGCGGCGTCGGGCTCGACCGCCGGCGTGCCGGGGCGGCCCGCCTGCGCGAACGGCATGCCGAACGACTCGAGCAGCGCGAACGCCTCCTCGTCGGTGCGCGCGGTCGTCGTGATGGTCACGTCGAGCCCCCGCACCTGGTCGATCGCGTCGTAGTCGATCTCGGGGAAGATGATCTGCTCTCGGATGCCCATCGAGTAGTTGCCGCGGCCGTCGAACGAGCGCGGGTTGAGGCCCCGGAAGTCGCGGATCCGCGGGATCGCGATCGACATCAGCCGGTCGAGGAACTCGTAGGCCCGCTCGTGGCGCAACGTGACGCTGACACCCACCGGCATGCCGTCGCGCAGCTTGAAGTTCGCGATCGATTTCCGCGCGCGACGCACGTTGGGCCGCTGGCCGGCGATGGTCGCGAGCTGGTCGGTCGCCGCTTCGAGCATGTTCGAGTCCTGCTTGGCGTCGCCGACGCCCATGTTCAGGGTGATCTTCTCGACGCGGGGCGCCTGCATCGGCGTCGTGTAGCCGAACTGGCGGATCAGCCGCTGGCGCAGCTCCTGCTCGTAGCGCTCCTTGAGTCGGGCCGTGGTCGCCATCAGTCGATCACCGTGCCCGATCGGCGGGCAACGCGCTTGCGCTCGCCGTCCTCGAAGGTCACCCCGATCCGGGTCGGCTTGCCCTCCTTGGGGTCGACCAGCGCGACGTTGGACACGTGGATCGGGCCCTCGCGCTCGATGATCCCGCCCTCGAGGTTGGACTGGCGCTGGGTGTCGCGCAGGGTCTGCGGGCGCTGGGCCTTCTTGATGATGTTCAGCCCCTCGACGTAGACGCGCCCGCGCCGCGGGTCGACCGCCTTGACCGTGCCGGTCTTGCCGCGGTCCTTGCCCCCGATCACAACGACCTCGTCGCCCTTGCGGATCCTCATAGGACCTCCGGGGCGAGCGAGACGATCTTCATGAAGTTGCGCTCGCGCAACTCGCGGGCCACCGGCCCGAAGATGCGCGTTCCACGCGGGTTGTTCTGGGCGTCGATGATCACGGCGGCGTTCTCGTCGAAGGCGATGTAGGTGCCGTCGTCGCGCCCGAACTCCTTGCGCGTGCGGACCACGACGGCCTTGACGACGTCGCCCTTGCGCACCGTGCCCTGAGGGTTGGCCTGCTTGACGGTGGCGGTGATGACGTCGCCGACCCCAGCGTAGCGGCGGCGAGAGCCGCCCTGGATGCGGATGCACAGAATCACGCGCGCGCCCGTGTTGTCGGCCACGCGCAGGCGCGTCTCGTTCTGGATCATTGCGCCCGCTCCAGGATCTCGACGAGTCGCCAGCGCTTGGTCCGGCTGAGCGGGCGGCTCTCGACCACGCGGACGGTGTCGCCGATGTTCGCGTCGTTGCGCTCGTCGTGGGCGTGCAGGGTGCCCGAGCTGCGCACGACCTTCCCGTACATGCGATGGCGGCGTGCGAGATCGATGCGCACGGTGATCGTCTTGTCGGCCTTGTTGGAGACCACGACGCCCTGCCGCACCTTGCGGTTGCCCTTGGGCACATCGGGGTGCAGCGCGGGCGCCTCCTCGGCGGGTGGGGCCGCCGCGGCCTCGGCGCGCTTGCTCTTGACGTGGGCGCGGTAGGACCGCCGGCGCGCAGCCTTGCGACGCCGCTCTTCGAGTCGCTCGGCCTGGCGCTCCTCGGGCGAGCGCGCCGGGCGGGCCCCGCCGGCGTGGGCGGCGCGGTCGCGCTTGCGGCGCTCCTTGGGTGGGAGCGCCTCGATGGGCTCGGCCGGGGCCGCCTGGGCCTCGGCCGGCTGCTCCTCGCTCTCTTCGGTCTTGTCGGGCTCTTCGGTCATTCGCTCGCGGTCAGCTCGGTTTGCACGGAAAGGCCGCGCTCGCGCGCGACGGTGAGCGCGCGGGCCAGATCGCGCTTGGCGGCGCCCAGGCCGGCGGTGTTCTCCAGCTCGCCGGTGGCGTGGCGGAAGCGCAGGCCGAACAGCTCCCGGCGCGCGTTGCGCATGGTCTCCAGCAGGAGATCGTCGTCCATCTCACGCAGCTCGCGGGCCTTGGCCATCAGTGGTGCCTCCGGTAATTTCGTGCGCGGTTCGGCGAGTGCCGGGGGCCGGCAGGCAAGGACGCAGGGCCGAAGGAAGACCAAAGGTCTTTCGAGGTCGGAGGACGCCGCATGCCGGTCATCCGGCGCCGCCGGAGCGTGTGCGGGGTTGCCGGAGGTGCCACCACTAACCGCCGACCTCTTCGCGCATGACGAACTTCGTCTTGACGGGAAGCTTGTGTCCGGCGAGGCGCATGGCCTCCCGCGCCAACGGCTCGGGAACACCGGCCAGCTCGAACATCACGCGGCCCGGCTTGACCACCGCGACCCAACCCTCCGGGTTGCCCTTGCCGGAGCCCATGCGGGTCTCGGCCGGCTTCTTGGTGAAGGGCTTGTCGGGGAAGACGTTGATCCAGACCTTTCCGCCACGCTTGATCTTGCGGGTCATCGCGATTCGGGCGGCCTCGATCTGGCGGTTGGTCAGCCAGCCCGCCTCGAGCGCCTTGATGCCGTACTCGCCGAACTGCACGGTGGTCTGCCCGCGCGACATGCCGGCGCGGCGCCCGCGGTGCTGCTTGCGGTGCTTGACGCGCTTGGGCTGCAGCATCAGCGACCGCCTCCGCCCGGACCGCCGCCGCCACCGCCGCCGCCGCGGCCACCACCGCCGCCGCCGCCGCCACCGCGACCAGGACCGCCGCCACGACCGGGGCCGCCGCCGCGACCGCCACCGCCGCCGGCCCCACCGCCGCCACGACCACC
>JBJMKX010000099.1:0-27742 GCA_045805605.1 Solirubrobacteraceae bacterium | reverse complement strand
TCAAGCGCGACGCCTTCCCGCGCCGGACGAGCTCGGTCGTCCTCTCGTTCCCCGGCGCCGGCTACCACACGGCCGGCCGCTGCGCCGAGTACTGCGGGCTCAAGCACGCCCAGATGACGTTCAACGTCGAGGTCATGTCGAACTCCGGCTTCGACGCCTGGGTGAGGCAGCGCCAGTCCGAGGAGGCCAAGGGCCAGTGACGACGGTCGCCCCCACCCCGGTGCCACGGCAGGCGCGCGGCGGCATGCTCGGACTGCTCGCCAGCACCGACCACAAGCGCATCGGGATCCGCCTGTTCCTGACGGCGTTCTTCTTCTTCATCGGCGGCGGGATCCTCGCCCTGCTGATCCGCACCGAGCTGTACTCGCCGGGCGCGCAGCTGGTCAACCAGGACCACTACAACGAGATCTTCTCGATGCACGGCTCGACGATGATCTACCTCTTCGTCGTGCCGCTCTCGCTGGCGCTCGGGGTCTACTTCGTGCCCCTGCAGGTGGGCGCCGCCGAGATTGCCCTACCCCGCTTTGCGCTATTGGGTTGGTGGCTGCTGATCGGGGGAGGGGTCACGATGTGGCTGGGCTGGTTCACCCAGAACGGGCCCGGCGACGCGGGCTGGACGGCGTTCGACCCGCTCTCGGACTCGACCAACACGCCCGGCGACGGGATGTACCTGTGGATCATCGGGGTGATGCTGGCCGCCGCTTCCGCGCTGCTGCTGGCCATCTGCGTGCTCGGGACGGTGCTGCGCCGGCGCGCACCCGGCATGACGATGCTGCGCCTGCCGGTCTTCACGTGGTCGATGCTGACCACCTCGATCCTGATGATCGTGGCGGCGCCCGCGCTGCTGGTGGCGATGGCGCTGCTGTTCTACGAGCGCGTCTACGGCGGCGTGTTCGACACGTCGCACGGGCCGATCGACTACCAGAACCTGTTCTGGTTCTTCGGGCACCCGGTCGTCTACGTGATGTTCTTCCCGTTCGTCGGGGCAGTCGGCGAGGTCATCGCGACGTTCTCGCGGAAACGCTTCTTCGGCTACCGCGCGCACGTCGCCGCCCTGCTCCTGTTCACCGCCCTGTCGACGAGCGTGTGGGCGCACCACATGTTCGCCACCGGCCAGATCACGGTGAAGTACTTCTCGCTGACCTCGACCGCGCTCATCATTCCGGCGGGGATCGAGTACCTCGACCTGCTCGCCACGATGTGGGGCGGGCGGATCCGGCTGGGGGTGCCGATGGCGTTCGCGATCGGCTTCATCCTGCAGTTCCTCATCGGCGGGCTGAGCGGGATCTTCACAGGCTCGCCGCCGCTCGACTACCACGTGCACGACTCGATGTTCATCGTCGGGCACTTCCACTACACACTGTTCGCGGGCAGCCTGTTCGGGTTCTTCGCCGCGTTCTACTACTGGTGGCCGAAGGTGACCGGCTGCTTCTTGCGCACCGGGCTCGGGTGGATCCACTTCGTGCTGCTGTTCGTGGGGGCGAACCTGACGTTCTTCCCGATGTTCTTCCTGGGCTACGACGGCATGCCTCGCCGCGTCGCCGACTACGCACACCAGTTCACCGACCTCAACCGCGTCTCGAGCATCGGCGCATACGTGCTCGCGCTAGGCGTCCTCGCGTGGCTGGTCAACATCGTCGTCTCGCTCGTGCGCCGCGAGCCGGCGCCCGCCGACCCGTGGGACGGGCACACGCTGGAGTGGGCGACGAGCTCGCCGCCGCCGCGCCACAACTTCGATGCTTCGCTGCCGCCGATCCGCAGCTACGCGCCGCTGTTCGACGCACGCTACGGCGAGGGCGTGGGGTGGCCGCCGCCGCAGGAGATCGCAAGGCGGGAGGGGGCCGAATGAGGTTCTCGGCCGTCCCGCTCGCGGTCTACGCGCTGCTCATCGGCATCACCTCGGCGGTGCTGTGGGTGTGGACTCCGTACACGCTGCCGCCGGCGATGCTCAGCGGCGGGGCGGTCCTGTTCGCGGTGGTGGCGATCGTGGTCGCATTGCGCGGCCGGCGCATGGACGCGCGGGGCACGCGGCCCGAGGGCGAGGACCGGCCGGTCCCCGACCTCAGCTTCGCCACCGTCGGCATCGCCCTCGGAATCATCAACGTCGTCGTCGGGCTCTACCTCGGCCTCTACCTGATCCTCATCGGGGCGGGGATCCTCGCCTTCGGGCTTGGCGGCCTCATCCGGGAGGCGCGCGCCCAGCGGCGCTCACGAGAGACGGTCGATGCCACTTAGGCCCCTTTTCCTCGGCGCGGGGCTTGCGGTGCTCGTCGCCGCCCTCCTACCGCCGTTCGATGCCGCCGCCGACGAGCAGCTCTCCGTCCATATGGTCCAGCACCTGCTGATCGTGTTCGTGGCGGCTCCGTTGATCGTCGCCGGCGCGCCGATCCGCCTTGCCCTGCGCCACCTGCCGCGCAGGGGCCGCGACGCGCTCGTCCGGCTGCTGCATGGCCGGCTCGCGCGCGTGCTCGGGCATCCGGTGGTGGCATGGTGCGCGTTCGCGGCCGTGATCGTCGGCACGCACGTGCCGGCGGTGTACGACCTCGCCCTCCGGGCGCCCGGGCTGCATGCGTGCGAGCACGCGCTCTACCTCTGGGCGGCGCTGCTCTTCTGGGCGCCGCTGATCGGGGTCGACCCAGTGCCGCACCGCCTCTCGTCCATCGGCGCCGTGCTGTACATGCTCACCGCGATGGTCCCGATGACGGTGGTTGCGGTGTGGCTGCTGACCGCCGACGGCGTCGTGTACAACCACTACGCGAGCCTGTCCGACCAGCGCAGCGGGGCGGTCGTGATGTGGCTGGGCGGCGGGTTGCTGATGATCGCCGGCACGCTGATCGTGGCGTGGCTGGCGATGGTGCGCGAAGAGCGCCGCCAGCGCGCCCGGGAGGCCTATCTGTGAGGCGCCTTCGCCGCAGCTCGCCGCGGGCGCGGGCGACCATGGGCGTGCTCGCGGTGGTGTGCGGCGCGGGCGCGGTGTATGGCTTCGCCGTGGGGCCCGCGACCGCGCAGAAGGGTACGAGCGTCAATCCGAAGCCGGCCCCGCCGCCAACGAGCGCCGCTGCACGCCAGGAGGTCGAGCGCGGGCGGACGCTGTTCATCGACGGCTGTTCGTCGTGTCACGGCAACGACGCCAGAGGCAAGCCCAATGTGGCGCCGACGCTGGTCGGCGCGGGTGCCGCTGCGGCCGACTTCTACGTCTCGACCGGGCGCATGCCGCTGTCGAACCCGACCGACGAGCCCACGCGCTCGCCGCCGGCCTACAACCGCCAGGACATCGACGCGCTCGTCGCCTACGTGGCCTCGCTCGGCGCCGGTCCGGCGATTCCGCATGTCGACATCAGCCAGGGGAAGGTCAACACGGGGCTGGCCTCGTTCACGCTGCACTGCGCGGGCTGCCACCAAGTCGGCGCGGCCGGGGGGATCGTGACCGGAGGCGTGGCGCCGGCACTGAACAACGAGGACGTCACGCCGACCCAGATCGGCGAGGCGATTCGCGTCGGGCCCTTCCTCATGCCGAACTTCAACGCGCAGCAGATCTCCGACGCAGACATCGCCGACATCGCGCGCTACGTGCGCTCCACCTCGAGCCCCGACGACCGGGGCGGTTGGGGCATCGGCCACATCGGCCCGATCCCGGAGGGCATGATCGCCTGGTTCTTGGCCGCCGGCGCACTCCTGCTGGTCGCGCGCCTCATCGGGGAGCGCGAGCCCGAATGAGGCGCAGCCGCAGCCCGCTTGGCGAGCTGGTGGTGGTCGGCGCGCTGCTGGCGGCCTCGGCGTGCGCGATCGCGTTCGTCCTGCTCTACGTCTTCGACGAGTTCAACACCCAGCTGCTCGGCCTCGCCCTCGGCTTGGCGCTGGGCTTCCTCGCGCTGGCCGCGATCGTCGCGGGCAAGAACGTCGTCGACCAGCGCACGGGCGTCGAGGAGCGGCCGACGCTGGTCGAGCCCGAGGTCGAGCGGGAGGTGGCGGAGCGGGCGGTCGGCGCACGCGACGGCGTCTCGCGGCGCAAGCTGATCGTCGGCGCCGCCGGGGTGGCGGGCGTGAGCGTGGGGGCGGCGGCGATCGCGCCGCTGGCGTCGCTTGGCCCCAACAACGTCGCGGAGGCCCTCAAGGAGTCGCCGTGGCGCAAGGGCGTGCCGCTGGTCGACGACAACGACGCGCCGCTCTCGGCCGACCAGCTCGAGGTCGGCAGCTGGACGACCGGGTTCGCGCAGGGCGCGAACAAGCGCGCGCTCGGAACCGCCGTCGTCGTCGTCCGGATCCTCGAGTCCGAGGTCCTCGAGAACCCGCAGTGGGCGCCGCAGGGGATCATGGCCTACTCGAAGGTGTGCACGCACGCGGGCTGCGCGGTGTCGCTGTTTCGCTACCCGACCTACGAGCCGACCTCGCAGCCGCCGGCGCTGGTCTGCCCGTGCCACTACTCGACCTTCGACGTGCGGCGTGCGGCCAAGGTCGTCTTCGGCCCGGCCGGGCGGCCGCTGCCCCAGCTGCCGCTCTCGATCGAGGCGGGCGGCAACCTAGTGGCCGCCGGCGGCTACGTGGGGAACATCGGCCCGGCGTGGTGGGGGGTGCGCAAGGGGACATGAGCGTGCTGCGCCGACGCTCGAAGCCCGCGGTCTCCGACGAGGAGGCCGTAACCGACGCCGTCCGGTTCGTGGACGAGCGCTTGGGGGTGGCGCCGTTCATCAAGGCGACGATGAGCTACCTGTTCCCGGACAACTGGACGTTCCTGTTCGGGGAGATCGCGCTCTATTCGTTCATCGTCCTGCTCGTCACCGGAACGTACCTCGCGTTCTTCTTCGACCCCTCGACGGCGACGACGCAATACACGGGCGCGTACGCGCCGCTGCACGGGGCGACGGTGTCGGAGGCCTACAACTCGACGCTGGGGATCGTCTTCGACGTCCCTGCGGGCCTGACCATCCGCCAGACCCACCACTGGGCCGCGCTGGTCTTCGTGGTGGCGATGATCATCCACCTCATGCGCGTCTTCTTCACGGGCGCGTTCCGCAAGCCGCGCGACCTGACCTGGCTGATCGGGGTCACGCTGGTGGCGCTCGGGATGGTCGAGGGGTTCGCCGGATACTCGCTGCCGGACGACCTGCTGTCCGGGATGGGGCTGGCGATCGCCTACGGGGTGGTGCTGTCGATCCCGCTCGTCGGCGGCCAGCTCGCGGTGCTGATCTGGGACGGGAACTTCCCGGGGTCGAGCGCCTTCATCGACCGATTGTTCATCGTCCACGTCTTCATCGTGCCGGTGACGATCGCGGCGCTGATCACGATCCACCTCGTGCTGGTGGCGCGCATGAAGCACTCGCAGTTCCCGGGGAAGGGACGGACCGAGCGCAACGTGATCGGCACGCCGCTGTTCCCGGCCTACGCGCTGCGGTCGATCGGGATGCTGCTCGCGACGGCGGCGACGCTGTTTCTGCTCGGCGGGCTCGTCCAGATCAACCCGATCTGGCAGTACGGGCCCTACGAGCCGTGGCTGGGCACCAACGGGGCGCAGCCCGACTGGTACATGGGCTGGCTCATCGGCGCCCTGCGGCTCATGCCAGGATTCGACGTCACCATCTCGAACGCGACGATCGCCGGGAACCCGTTCTTCGGCGGAGTGCTGTTCCCCGGCGTGGTGTTCACGATCCTGTTCGGGTGGCCGGCGATCGAGCGCCGAATATCCAAGGACTACGGTCGGCACGACCTGCTCGACCGCCCGCGCGACCGGCCCTGGCGGACCGCATTCGGTGCCGCGTTCTTCACGTGGATCTTCACGATCTTCATCGCCGGGGCGGCCGACCGCATCCTGGTCGATGTCGGCTTCCCCTACGAGGGCCAGGTGATCTTCTTCCGGATCGTCGCGCTCGTGCTGCCGGTGGTCGTCTTCGTCGTGACCTTCTTCGTCTGCCGGGAGCTCAAGGCGTCGGAGGCGCGGCCGCTGCGCCGGTGGTACGGCACGGTGGTACGGCGCGCGCCCGACGGCAGCTACGAGGAAGTGCCGGTGGAGCTCGACCCCGGCCACCGCGCCGGCAACGGGGGCGCGCCGACCGACGAGGAACGGGTGGGCTAACTACCCGGCGGCGGCCCTTTGTGGCATCAGGCCGCGTCCGGTTGGGGGCGTGTCAGCGCTGCTCCGCGATCCCTCCTCGTCCTAGGGAACGAAGGCGGAGAACACGTTGGTTCGGTCGGCGACGTCGACGCCGCCGTTCAACTCCGGCTTGCCGGCGGTCGAGCCCTGGGTCGAGATCCAGAAAGGCTCGAACGAATCTCCGATCGAGGCCAGGCCGTCGTAGTCGCCGAGGAAGTAGCCGCTCGCATACGGCGCCTTACGGGTGTCGAAGGGCGTACCGAGCATCTCGTCGGGCCCAAACGAGGCCCCGCCATCATGCGAGCGGCGGATCCAGTGCGCCGTCTCGAGGCCGTCGTTGGAGTTGACGACGTTGAGGCGGTAGTCGTAGTAGCTCACCGCCACGGTGCCGAACTCGTCGACCGCCACCGAGGGCGTATGCGCGTCGGTGGTGGAGACGGTGTTGACGACGCCCAGCTGCGTCCAGGTCTGACCGTGGTCGCTCGACTTCGCCAGCCGGATTTGCACCTTGCCGTTCGGGCCGCCGTCCTGCCAGACGACATAGGCGGTGCCGTTGTTCATGTCGACGGCAATGTCCGCCACTCCGTCGCCGGTCCGCAGCGGGCAGATGTACGGGGCGTTCTTGTTGCCGAGCTCCTCGGGACAGGGGGCGCCGTCGGGGTCGGTGTCGAACGGAACCGCGGAGTGAGCAGCGATCTGAGGTCGCCGACCGGTCCGAGGTGGATCAGCTTGTCGGGGTTGACGACCGACGCCCGCTACAGCGGCTGGCGCCCCGTGTAGCCGGCGTCGAGGTCGTGCCAGAAGGCGATGTCGTCCTCGCCCTCGATCCAGCACAGGTACACCTCACGGCCCTCGCGCAGCGACGGGAAGTCGATCAGCCCCCGGTCCAGGTCGCGGAGGACGATGCCGCGGTCGGCGAACTCGGCAGCGCCGGCGCGGAGCTCGACGAACGCCTCACCGACCTGCCTGCCGCTGCTGCCACCGCCGTTGCCGCCCGAGGCGCCGATCAGGGCCTCACGTGCCTCGGCGTCGGTGAGCCGGTCGCGCGCGTCCCGCAGGGCAACGAGCCGCTCCCGCACCCACGGCAGTTGCGCCCGCGCCTCCTCAAGCGTGTAATGGCGGTCGTGACGCACCAGGCGGCTCAGTACATCAGGCCCACAGGGCGACGGCGAGCGGCGCCCCGGCTTCGGCGAGCAGGTGCTCGTCGGGGTGGGGGAGGCGGGGAAGCGTCAGCACGCGCACCGCGCCCAGGCGCTCGATCGTCTCGTGGTTGGACCGCTCCATCAGGCTCGGCTGGTCCGGCCAGGGGGTCATGACCACCACTCGGACGTCCAGGGCGACGGCGCGGGCCGCCTCGAGCGTCAGCAGGGTGTGGTTTATCGTCCCGAGGCCGGGGCGGGCGGCGACGACGAGCGGCAGGCCGAGCTCGCGCGCATAGTCGCGCACGAGATAGCCGGGGGTGATCGGCACGAGGATGCCGCCGATGCCCTCGACCACTACCACGTCCGCCTTCCCCGCTGCCTTCCGCGCCAGCGCGATCAGCTCGGCCGGGTCGATCGGCGCGCCTGCCAGCTCCGCCGCGAGGTGCGGCGAGACCGGCGGGCCGAACCTCCGCGCCACCCTGGCCCCGAGCAGCTCGTCGTCGGGCGGCCACACCGGGTCGGACGGCTCGTCGGTGCCGGTGAGCACCGGCTTGAGCGTCGCCACCCGCTCGCCCAGCACCCGCAGCGCCGCGACGAGCGCAGCCGCGACGACGGTCTTGCCGACCCCCGTATCGGTCCCCGTGACGAAAACGCCGTGCATCTGCGACCCGCTGGCCGGCGTCATGCGGCGTCCTCAGTCGCCGCCGTGCGTAGCACTGCCGGCTCCCTGCCGTCCTTGCCTGACGCGCCCAGTGTGCCCCAGCGCTAGGCCGCTTCGCGCAGCGGGATCGTGTCCGGCGCCGCGCTCTCGCGGCCCGCGTCCTGCGCGGCAACGATCGGCTCCGCCGCGCCCGCCTGGAAGCCCGCCGCAAGCGCTGCGCGCGACAGCGTCTGCGCCGCCTCGCGCAGCTCGCCGCGGGTGTGTGAAGCCATCACCGCCAGCCGCAGGCGCGATGTGCCGTCGGGCACGGTCGGCGGCCGGATCGCCTGCGCAAAGACGCCCCGCTCGAGCGCCGCCTCGCAGACCCGCATGGCCAGGTGGGCATCGCCGACGATCAGCGGCACGATCTGGGTCTGCGACCCCGTGACCTCGAAGCCCTCGCGCGCCAGCGCGGACCGAAGTGCGTCGGCATTCGCCTGCAGCTTCTCGACGCGCCGCGGCTGCTCGCGCAGCAGGTCGAGCGCCGCGAGTGCGCCCGCCGCCGCAGGCGGGGGCAGCGCGGTCGAGAAGATCAGCGAGCGCGCGGTGTTGATGAGGTACTGCGCCATCTCGGCGTCGCAGGCGACGTAGGCGCCGTACGAGCCGAGGGCCTTGCCGAGGGTGCCGACCACGACGTCGATCTCGCCGTCGAGTCCGGCCTCGGCCACCGCGCCGCGCCCGTCGGGCCCGATCGCGCCGGTGCCGTGGGCCTCGTCGACCACGACGCGGGCGTCGTGGCGGCGCGCGAGCTCGACGATCTCCTCGAGCGGGGCGACGTCGCCGTCCATCGAGAAGACACCATCGGTGACGATCAGCGCGCCGCGGCCGTCGGCCTGCCGCAGGCCCCACGCGAGGTGGTCGACGTCGCAGTGCTCGTAGACGAACGTCTCGGCGCGCGCCAGCCGGCAGCCGTCGACGATCGACGCGTGGTTGAGCGCGTCGGAGAACACCACCTCGCCCCGCCCCGCGAGCGACGATACGACGCCCATGTTCGCGAGGTAGCCGGAGCCGAAGAGCAACGCGGTCTCGGTGCCCTCGAACTCGGCCAGCGCCTCCTCGAGCCGGCGATGCACGGTCATCGACCCGCTCACCAGCCGCGACGCACCGGCGCCGACGCCCCAGCGCATCGCGGCATCGGCCGCCGCCTCGCGCACGCGCGGGTGATCGGCGAGCCCGAGGTAGTTGTTCGAGCACAACAGCAGCACCGGCCGGCCGTCGAGGATCACCCGCGGCCCCTGCGGCCCGCTGACCATGCGCAGGCGGCGGTAGAGGCCGCGGTCCTGCAGTTCGGCCAAGCGTTCGGCGATCTCGCTCATGCGGCCTTCCTCGCGTAGCGGAGTTGCGTGGACGGGTCCCAGAGGCGAACCTCGAGGGTGGGGCTCTCGAGGAACTCCTCGACGACGTCAGGCGTCTCCCCGTCGAGCCAACCCGAGCGGTTGTCGGGCCGCGGCCGGGCGCCGTTGTCGGGCTGGCGCCCGACGTTGAGCCCGAGGTCCTCGAACATCGCCCGGTCCTCGTGCGGCTCGTTGCCGAGCGTGGTGAGGAAGTTGCCCATCATCACGCCGTTGACGCCGGCCTTGATTGCCAGTGGCTGCAGCTCGGCGAGGTTCTCGGTGCGCCCGCCGCAGAGCCGGAACAGCGCGTCGGGGAGGATGAGGCGGAAGATCGCGACCCACTTGACCGCCTCCCACGGGTCCATGAAGTGGCGGTCGCCGAACTTCGTGCCGGGGCGCGGGTTCAGCAAATTGATCGGGACCGAGGTCGGATCGATCTCGGCCAGCTCGAACGCCATCTCGACCCGCTGCTCGTTGGTCTCGCCGAGGTTGAGGATGCCGCCGACGCAGGTCTCCAGCCCCGCCTCCTTGACCGCCTCGATGGTGCGGATGCGCCCCTCGTACTGCACGGTCTGGGTGACCTCGGGGTAGTACGAGCGCGACGACTCGACGTTGTGGTGGACGCGCTGGATGCCGGCCTGGCGCAGCTCGCGGGCGCGCTCGGCGCTGATGTGGCCGATCGACGCGCAGCGCTTGAGGTTGGTGTGCTGCGCGACCAGCCGCGCCCCCTTGAGCACCTTCTCGAAGTCGCGCTTGGACAGCCCCTGCCCCTGGGTGACCATGCAGAACCGGTGCGCGCCCGCCGCCTCGGCCGCGCGGGCGTGCTCCAGGATCTGGTCGGGATCCATCATCGCGTGCAGCGGCGTCTCGGCCTCGGCATAGCGCGACTGCGCGCAGAAGCCGCAGTCCTGTGCGCAGCCGCCCGACTTGGCGTTGACGAGCGAGCACAGGTCGGTCGAGTCGCCGAAGCGCTCGGTACGCGCGCGCCATGCGCGCTCAACGAGCGCTTCGATGTCGGCGGGAGCGCTCAGCTCGCCGAGTCGCAGCGCCTCCTCGTGGGTGATCAGCGGGGCCATGCCGCGAAACGTACGGCCGCGGCCGGACGACTCTATGCAGCCGCAGGCGCCGCTTCGCGCGCTCCGCCGAACACCGCGGCAAAGCCCTCGCGCCAGTGCGGGAAGCGCGGCTCGAAGCCGAGTTCGGCGCGGGCCTTGGCGTTGGAGTTGCCGCGCAGCTCGGTCCCCATGAGCACGAAGTAGCGGCCGACCAACAGACGCACCAGCCACGCGGGGAGGTGACGCGGGTTGGGAGCGCCGAGCAGGCGCGCCAGCTCGGGGGCCCACTCGCGCTGGGGCGCCGGCTCGTCGTCGGTGATGTTGTAGATCCCCGGCTTGCCGTGGTCCAGGGCGAGCAAGGTCGCGGCCGCGGCGTCGTCGACGTGGACGAACGACGAGCGTCCCTCGCCCGAGCCGATGACCGCAAGCTGCCGCTTGTGCGCGAGCTCGGCCATGAAGCCGTCGGGCGCGTACCAGGTGCCGGGGCCGTACAAGAAGCCGTAGCGCAGAACGATGCCCTCCAGCGCCTCGGCCGATGTCACGTAGCGCTCCATCGTCGCGGTCGCCTTCGTGATGGGGTCATCGCTGAGCGGCGCCGTCTCGTCGACGACGGGCGGGCCCTGCGGCGCCACCATGAACGAGATCGACTGGAAGATCACCCGGCGCACCCCGGCCTCGCGAGCGGCGGCGAGAAAGTACGGCGCCGTCTGCTCGCGCAGCCGGCTCGTGGGCTCGACCGCCTCGGCGTACTTGCGCGGGTTCAAGCGGTGCGGCAGGGCGGTGAGCTGGTGGATGAGCACCTCGGGCCGGGCGGTGACGACCGCCTCGCGCACGCCGGCCTCGTCGAGGGCGTCGGCGAGCGCGACCTCGACGCCCTGGGCCTCGAGGGCGCGCGCCCGCTCGGGAGTGCGCGCGAGGGCGGTGACCTGGTGCCCGGCCGCGAGCAGCTTGGGGATCAGGGGGCGGCCGATGGCGCCGGTGGCGCCGGCGACGAACACTCTCATGGGTTCAGCTCCTTGATCGGAACGGTGGCCGCGGCGCGCCAGAGCGCCGCGATGACGGCGAACAGGACGGTGAGCGAGATCGCGTCGAACAGGCCCATGCCCAGCGACGACGCGTCGTTGACGTCCACCCAGTGGTTGATCGCGTGCAGCCCCGTCTGCAACGCCGCGAAGGCGAGCAGCGGCGAGCGCCACGACGCGCGGCCGACCGCAGCGGCGAGCGTAACCCCGAGGGCGAGCTGCCATGTCGAGACGTCGCGGATGAAGTGCGGCGGATAGCCGCCGAAGGCGGCGACCTGGTCGTAGAAGGAGCGAGGGGCGACGACCATCCAGAGCCCGAGGATGAGCTCGTAGGCCGCGAGCGCCCCGACGGCGACGGGGAGGATGCGCTGCATGCGACGGGTCATGGCCAAGCAGAGTAGATTCTCAGTGGTACCGCACGAAGGTCCAATCCGATGCTCGAAGAGGGAACCATTGGTCCGGAAGTCCTGGTGGAGCTGCGGCGCGGCGACGGGGCGCCGCTGGGCGTCCAGCTCGAGGCCGGCCTGCGCGACGCCATCCGCTCAGGCCGCCTGGAGCCGGGTGCCCGGCTGCCCGCCACACGCGTGCTCGCACGCGACCTCGGCGTCTCCCGCCGCCTCGTGGTCGAGGCCTACGAGCAGCTGCGGGCCGAGGGCTACATCGAGGGCCGCACCGGGGCGGGGACCTTCGTGCGCGCCGGCGCCACCACCGCCGCACCGCCCCTCGGGCCGGCCGGCACGGGGCCGCTCCATCCCCCGAGCCTGCGCTACGACTTCTTCCCTGGCGCTCCCGACCTGGCCGGCTTCCCGCGCGCGGACTGGCTGCGGGCCAGTCGCGAGGCGCTGCGGCGCATGCCCGACCGCGCGCTCGGATACCCCGACGCCCACGGGGCGCCCGAGCTGCGCGCCCAGCTCGCCGCCTACCTGCGGCGCGTCCGCGGCGTGGTGGCCGAGCCCGAGCGGGTGATCGTTGCCGCCGGCGCCCAGCAGGCGGTGGCGCTCGTGGCCGTCGCGCTGCGCGCGGTCCTGGGTCGCCCGCCGCGGGTCGCGGTCGAGGACCCCGGCTTCCCGCGCCACCGCGCGATCCTCGCCGAGGGCGGCGCCCAGCTCGTGCCGATGCCCGTCGACGGGGACGGCCTGCGCGCGGACCTCCTCGCCGCAAGCGGCGCCGACGCCGTGCTCACCACACCCGCGCACCAGTCGCCCACCGGCGTGGCGCTCGCGCCCGACCGGCGCGGTGCGCTGGCCGCCTGGGCGCTCGATGGCGGCATCGTGATCGAGGACGACTACGACGCCGACTTCCGCTACGACCGGGCCCCGCTCGGCGCACTGCAGGGCCTTGCACCCGAGCAGGTTCTCCACACCGGCTCGACGAGCAAGACGCTCGCGCCCGCTCTCCGCCTGGCCTGGATCGTGGCGCCGACGCCGTTCGTGCGCCCGCTCGCCCGTGCCCGGCTGATGGCCGACGGCGGCTCGCCCGCGATCGACCAGCACGCGCTCGCGCACCTGATCGACGGCGGCACCTACGACCGCCACTTGCGCGCCGCCCGGCGCCGCTACCGCGAGCGTCGCGACACGCTCGCCGCCGCCCTCGAGCGCCACCTTCCCGGCGCGCGCGTAGCCGGGATCGCCGCGGGGCTGCACGCCGTCGTCGAGCCGCCCGCGCCCGTCGACGAGGCGGCGCTCATGGCGGCGGCGGCCGCGCGCTCGGTCGGCATCTATCCGCTCGGGTGGGCCTACGTGACGCCGCGCCATGCGGGCGGCGCGATGATCCTCGGCTACGCGACGCTGCCCGAGCCGGCGATCCGCGAGGGCATCCGCCGGCTGGCCGACGCGTTCGCGGCGGCCCGCGAAGCCCCCGCCTCGCCGCCTCCCACGGCCGAGGCGATCACGGCGCTGATGACGTCTCCGAGCGGATAGGCTCGGCCGATGACTCGCCTTCTCGTGGCCCTGAGCGCCGTCGTCGCCCTCCTGGCCCTCGCCTCCTCCGCCTCGGCCGCGACCACCGGCGACCGGCAGCTCGACGCCGCGATGAAGAGGCTCGTCGCGATGAAGGGCGGGCCGCCGGGGGCGATCTCGGTCGTCCAGCGGGGCAAGCAGCGGACCGTCCACCGCGCGGGGGTCGCCAACCTCAAGGGCCGCGCGCCGCTGCGCAGCACCGACCACATGCGCATCGCGAGCATGTCCAAGGCGTTCAGCGGCGCCGTCGCGCTCTCGCTGGTCGAGAAGGGCGTGCTCTCGCTCGACGACACCATCGCCCAGCGGCTGCCCTCGCTGCCGGCCGCGTGGGGCGCGGTCACCCTGCGCCAGGCGCTCGATCACACGAGCGGACTGCCGGACTACACCAAGGACGCGCGGCTCCTGGCCACGCTGGCCCGCACCCCGCACCGGCTCTTCCTCCCGCACGAGGTCGTCCTCTCCTACGTGGCGACCGACCCGCTGAACTTCGCGCCCGGCTCGAAGTTCCGCTACTCGAACAGCGACAACATCGTCGTTGCGTTGATGGCCGAGGCCGCCACCGGGCGCACGTACGCCGACCTGCTCGCCTCCGAGGTGTACGCGCCGGCGAGCCTGACGCAGACCAGCGTGCCGGATGGGTTCCGCATCCCGGCCCCCTACATCCACGGATACGACCTGACCGTCGACCCCACCGAGGACATCAGCACGGCGCTGAGCATGTCGTTCGTGTGGGCCTCGGGCGCGATCATCTCCACGCCCGACGACCTCACCACCTTCATCCGCGCGTACACCACGCGCAGATTCTTCGGGCAGGCGACGCAGGACCAGCAGCTGCAGCTCGTCGCCGGCCACTCCGAGCCGATCGGCCCCGGGCGCAACCTCGCCGGCCTCGGGATCTTCCGGTACACGACCCGCTGCGGCGCCGTCTACGGCCACACGGGCAACTTCCCCGGCTACACCCAGTTCATGGCCGCGACGCTGGACGGCAACCGGTCGGTGACGTTCGCGATCAACACGCAGCTCGACCCCCCCAGGCTCACGAAGACGCAGAGGCCCGTGTTCGCCGCGCTGCGCCGCGCCGAAGAGACGGCGGTCTGTGCCGCACTCGACTAGCTTCCCGCCGCCCCTCCTGCGCGAGTGGCCGGTCGGCGTGCGGCTGGTGCTGGCAGGCCTCCTGCCCGCCGCGTTCGGCTTCCTCTGCGGGGCTCTGCTCGGCTCCTCCGGCGCGGTGTTCCTCGTGCTCCAGCTCGTCGGCATCGCGGGCGGGTTCGCCGCCGGGTTCGAGCACGATCACTGGCGCGGCGGGGTGCTGCGTGGACTGTGCGGCGGCGCGCTGTTCGGCGCCTTCATCCTCATCGGCCATGCTGTCGCGGGCGGCAGCGATCACGGCCTGCTCCCCGCCGTCGAGGCGTTCCAGGTCCTGATCACGATCTTCTTCGGGGTACTGCTGGGCTGGCTCGGATCGCGCACCCGTGCCCGCCGGTTCTAGGCGCGAAGCTCCTCCGCGAGCAGGTCCATGAGCAGGTGGTCGCCCCAGCGCCCGTCGCCGAGGCGCCCGTAGCGGCGCATCACGCCGACGTCGCGGAAGCCGACCGCCCTGTACGCGCGGATTGCGCGCTCGTTGTCGGCGGCGGGATCGATCGTGATGCGGTGGTGGCCGCGCTCGTCGATCAGCCGGCGGGCGGCCAGGCGGAGCGCCGCCGACCCGTGGCCGCGGCCCTGGAACTCGGGCCGCAGGAAGATGTCGAGGCTCCCGTAGCGGAAGTTCGGCTCGAGCTCCTCCTCGTAGCCGATCCAGCCGGCGAGCTCGCCGTCGACCTCGATCGCGAACGCGCGGCCCTGGTTGCGCAGCTCGCGCGCGCGCTCCTCGAGCGGGCCGAGGGGTGTCCACCAGCGGGCGATGCTCGGATCCTCGAGCGAAGGGGCCAGCGCGTCGGCGTCGGCTTCGGTCAGGCGGCGGATCGTGACCACGCCTCGAGGCTAGTTGGCAGCAGGGGTCAAGTCTTTCTTTGCCACACCCAGAGACAGCTTGCTGCAACGAATGACCTGACCCCCTAGCGGTCGGACAGCCGCGCGAGCACCTCGTCGACGACGGCCCGCGCCGCCTCGCGCACCTCGTCGTCGGTGCGGTCCTGCACCGGATGGCCGACGAAGGTCCGGCGGATGGCCGGCTGGCCGAGCTTGCGCGCCTGGTCGTCGGCCGCCTGCACGAACGCGTCGGAGGCGACGAGCACCGCGGGCGTGTCCAGCGTCTCCAGTTCCAGCACGTCGCGCAGACCGCACGACACGCATGACCCTCAGTCCGCGAGCGCCTCGATGACCGCGTCGCAGCGCTCGGCGATCTCGCGGCGAAGGTCGGCGGGGGCCGGCTTGGTGAAAGTGGGCTTGGCCGTGCGCTGGACCTCATGGCCGCGCTCGCGGAGCAGGCGCTCTAGCTCGTCGAGGAAGACGTCGCCGCGCGGCTTGCGGATGTCGAGCAGCGCGATGCGCCCTCGGTCGGCGCCGGCCAGTGGCGCCGCGAGCGGCCGGCCGGTCGCCTCGTCGCGCTCGGCGGTGGGGTCGAGGATGACTACCTCCACGGCTCCACCGACTCGGTCACCGGCGCGGACCCGATTTCGCCCGCCGCCCACGACCCGTAGACCATCGAAAACAGCCCGGCGTCGCCCCCCGCGTGCGCGAGCAGGATGCGCTCGGGCGCCGCAAACTTCGCCACCGGCATCTCCGGATCGGTCACGAAGCGGGCCTCGACGCCCTCGGGCGAGCCGCCGGCGCCACGCACGAGCTCGCCCGCGGGGGTGGTGGTGAGCGCGAACAGCTCGTCGCGCACGCGCGCGCGGTCCCAGCCGGCGGTGCGGAAGATCCGCCCGTGCTCGGGGCCGAGCAGGACCAAGCCGTCCCAGGCAAGCCGCTGCTTGGGGTGGGCGATCGACTCGAGCGCGAGAGCGAGCGACGCGCACAGGCCCTCGGGGTCGCGCGCGAGCTGGTCGACGAGGATGCGCGGCGCCTCGGCCGCGATCACGGTGACGCCTGTCTCGTCCGCCGGCACGCCACGGTCCTGCGCCAGCCCCACGAACGGCGAGTCCTCGAGCCGCTCGGCGAAGGCGGCGCCGACCTTGCCCGGCTGGCCGTGGGCGGCGCGGTCCTCGACCTCCGGCCGCCCTCCGCCGACGTTGCGGACGGTGAGCTGGACGGCGCGGCCGATCGTCGCGTTGGCGCGGTTCCCCTGGCCGAGCACGTTGCCGGCCGCGTTCATGCCGGCCTTGCGCGCGTACGGCCCGGACACGACGACGAGCGGCCCCGCCGGATGCGTGGTGGCGATCAGGCCGTGGAGCGCGAACTCCTCTCGGCAGGCCGCGTGCATGGCGGCGAGCACGATCGGCAGCTCCGGTCCCGAGCAGCCGGCCATGACGGCGTTGATCGCCACCTTCTCGACCGTCGCCTCGCCCGCGTAGGGCGGCACGACGCCGACGACCTCCTGGGGGTCGCGGCCGGTGTGCTCGAGCATCGCGACCACGCGCTCGGGCGTCGGCGGCACCACCGGCAGCCCGTCGGTGAACCCGCGCTCGTGCAGCGCCTCGACGACGTCCTCGAGCTCGCCGAGGCGCAGCTCGCGGGCGCGGATGCGGCCCTCGGCGCGGGCGCGGCGGGCGGCGATGCGCGCGGCGACTTCCGGTTCGCGCGTGATCGAGGCACAGCCGGGCTTGATCTCGGGGAGGCCGTCGCGAGGCAGGCTGGCGCCGGCCGCCTCGAACAGCGCCTCGAGGCGCGCCCGGTGCAGTCCCTCGACGCGATCGCGCTCGACGCCGCCGTCGAGCAGCACCACGGCGGGCACGGCGTCGGGATCGAAGCGCTCGGAAAGCGCGAGGTCGTCGTCGACCTCGGGCACCGCACTCAGCCCGACCCGCTGCGCGAACGCGCGCGTCTCCGCCTCGGACGACTGGGACACCATGCGGACGGGCGCTCCGGCCGCGCCCGCGGCCTCGAGCGCGGGCGCCAGCGTCGCGCACGTCTCGCAGTCGTGCTTGACCAGCGCAATGACCTCCACCGCCATCGCACGCGAGTCTACGCTCACGTCCCATCGCCCACGCGCGACAGCGGCCCCTCCGTGAGCGGGTCGCTCTTGACCGCGATCGCCCCCGAATACGGGTACTGGAGGATCAGCGCCGTCAGGAGCCCCGATCCCACGATCACCGACACCACGACGACAAGCGCGATGTCCACACTCGGGCGATGGGTCTGGATGAACAGGCTCACGGTGATGGTCGTGATCGCCAGGAAGATCAGCAGCCCAAGCAGCGGGGCCGGGATCTCCGTCCCGGCCTTGGCAACCCGGTTGTCCCGCTCCCCGAGGAAGACGTTGAGCTGATCGGCCGCAGCGCCGTAGAAGGTCGTCTGCGTCGCGGTCCGGGGTTCGTAGGCCTGCAGCGCCGCGACGATGGCGAGGGCCCGGCCCTCGGCCACGGGATCGTGCTCGCCGTCGGCCAAGGCCTTGAACTCGCGCGTGCGGACCTCTTGTACGTACGTCGCGACGGCGCGATTGATCGAGCGCCGGTCGGGCGCGGGGAACACGCGCGCGTCCTGCACGACGGCGCCAAGCGCGTTGGCCTCGTCCGTCACATCCCCCGAGGCGGTCGTGTAGTCGCTGTAGAGGTTGACCACGACGAAGGCAAGGACGAGGGCGAACAGCGTCATCGCCATCGCCGCCACACCCAGGACGACCTCGGCGGCGCTGCGACTCCGCCACGACGCCAGCCGACGGGACACCAGAAGGGACGCCCCGACGGCCACGATCACCACGCCGCCGACGAAAACAACGGCGAGCAACCCCTCGGGGACGCTGTTGAGGAGATCCCGCGCCACGCGCCGACCCTAACCGCGCGCCGGCGAACTGGCGCGCGCGAACGGCGCCCGGGTGAGCATCGTGGGCCGCCGGTGCCATAGCATCGCCGTCGTGCCGACGCAGCGTCTCGACGGCAAGGTCGCAGCGGTCACCGGCGCCTCGTCCGGCATCGGCGAGGCGACGGCGCTCGCGCTGGCCGAGGCCGGCGCCGCCGTCGGCGTGGGCGCGCGCCGCGCCGACCGGCTGGAGTCGCTCGTGCACCGCATCGAGGCCGACGGCGGGCGGGCGAAGGCGTTCGCGGTCGACGTCTCCGACGAGGCGCAGGCGCGCGCGTTCGTCGGCGGCGTGGCCGAAGACCTCGGCCGGCTCGACATCCTGGTCAACAACGCCGGCGTGATGCTGCTCGGCCCGGTCCACGGCGCCGACGTCGAGGACTGGCGCACGATGGTGAACGTCAACGTGCTCGGCCTCCTGTACTGCGTGCACGCGGCGCTGCCGATCATGGAGGAGCACGGCGCCGGCGACATCGTGAACATCTCCTCGGTCGCCGGGCGGAAGGCGACCGCGTTCTCGGCCGTCTACAACGCCACGAAGTTCGGCGTGCACGCGTTCTCGGAGGCCCTGCGCCAGGAGGCGCTGAACATCGGGGTGCGGGTCACGATCGTCGCGCCCGGCTTCGTCGAGACGGAGCTCCTCACCCACAACCCCGACTTCGTCCAGCAGGCGGCCGCCGGGCAGAAGGAGGAGATCGGCCACGTGCTGGCTCCGGAGGACATCGCCGACGCGATCGTCTTCGCGGTCTCGCAGCCCGCGCACGTGTGCCTCAACGAGGTGCTCGTGCGGCCGACGAAGCAGGCGCGCTAGCGCCGCGAGGCGGAGGGCGCCTTCCAGGCCACGAAGGCCAGGACAGCGACGAAGACGGCGAGGACGATCAGCTCCATGGCGAAAGTCTCGCCGGCGGCCGTTTGTCGTCCGTCAGGGGCCGGTATGGCGGCGGTAAAGATCTGCGGGCGACGCTCAGCGACCGCGCCACCGGGGCCTGCGCTTCTCGCCGAACGCCCGCACGCCCTCGCGAAAGTCCTCCGACTGGAAGCACGCGGCCCGCAGCTCGACGAGCTCGCGCTCGACTTCGGGATCGAGCTGGCTCTCGGCAGCCAGCAGCTCGCGCACGACGCGCTTGTTGCCCGCGAGCGAGAGCGGCGCGTTAGCGGCGATCTCCTCGGCCAGCGCGAGTGCCCGCGCCTCGAGCTCCGTCCCCGGCACGACCTCGTTGACGAGGCTCCAGCGCTCGGCCGTCTCCGCGTCGACGTTGCGGCCGACGAGGAACAGCTCGCGCGTACGGGCGGCGCCGATGACGTCGAGGAACTTGCGGATGCCGGTATGCGAGTAGACCAGCCCGAGCTTGGCCGGCGGCATCCCGACCCGGATCCCCGCCGCCGCGACACGCAGGTCGCACGACAGTGCCACCTCCAGGCCGCCGCCGATGGCGTGGCCATTGAGGGCGGCGACGGTTGGATAGGGATAGGTCTCGAGCGCCTCGATCGCGGCCGCGAAGGGGTGGGCGACGAGCTTCTCGGCCTCCTCGGCGAACACCTCGGACGGGATGTCGCCGATGTCGTAGCCGGCCGAGAACATCGTCTCCGACCCGGTGAGGATCACGCACTTCGCGTCCAGGTCCGGGACGGCGGCCGCAATCGCGTCGAGGATCTCCTGGTCGAGCGCGTTGCGCTTGGCCGGGTTGGCGATCGTCAGCCGCGCGACCCCCGCCGCCGGCTCGTCGAGCAGCAGCCGCCCACCCGCGAACGCGTTCGCCACTACTCGAGCACGAGGAGCGGGTCGCCCTCGTTTACGGCCTGGCCCTCCTCGCAGAGGATCTCCCTGACCGTGCCGGCGTCCTCGGCCTCGACCGGCATCTCCATCTTCATCGACTCGAGGATCACCACGGTGTCGCCCTCGTCGACGTTGTCGCCGACCTTGACCTCGATCTTCCACACCGTCCCGGTGATGTGCGCCTCGACATCGGGCATCCGACCTCCTGGCTGACGTTCCGCTCGAGCGCGCGGCACGATAGCTGGGAGCCCCGAGGGCGGTCGCCTGGGTGATCGCTTCCGGCGGCCCGCGGCTCGACCGCTCTCACATGCCCCGTCGCACCATCGTCATCGTCACGGCCCGGGACGAGGCCGACCGCCTCGGGGCCACGCTTGAGGCGATCGCGGGCGCCTTCCCGGGCGCGCGCGTGGTCGTAGCCGACGACGGCTCGCGCGACCCGACCGCGCACGTGGCCCTGCAGGCCGGCGCCGAGCTGGTTCGCGCCATTCCCGCCCGCGGCAAGGGCGGCGCCGCGACGCTGGCGGCCGAGCGGGTGATGGCGGACGCGCTCGAGCCCGACGCGCCCATCGTCGTCCTGTGCGACGGCGACCTCGGAGACAGCGTCGCGGGGCTGACGGTGCTGGCGGCGGTGGTCGAGCGCGGCGAGGCCGACGTCGCGGTGGCGGCGTTCGCCCGCCGGGAGGGGGGCGGATTTGGCTTCGCGCTGCGCTTTGCCCGCTGGGCGATCCGCCGGCTTACCGGAGTCGAGCTGCGGGCGCCGATCTCGGGCCAGCGCGCGCTGCGCGGCGACGTGCTGCCGGTGGTGGTGCCGTTCGCGCACGGCTTCGGGATGGAGATCGGAATGACGGTCGACGCCGTGCGGGCGGGCTACCGGCTGGTCGAGGTCGAGCTCGACCTCGGCCACCGTGCGACCGGCCGCACGCTGCGCGGGTTCGTCCACCGAGGGCGCCAGCTGGCGGACTGCGCACGCGTGTACCTCGACCGCAGGTAGGGGAGCGCCCGCCAAATCTTGGACCGGCTGGCGGTTGGCCGCAGGCGGGCGCCCCGCCAAGCTTGCACCACGACAGACCCGAACCCCGCGGCGGCCCTGACCCAGCCGTCGCGGCCAACCACACGAGCAAGGGCGGCCGGGGCAACTCGAGGGGACCACCGGCCAGGGCGGGACGGCCCGCCGGCGGACGTCCCGGCCGCTCGAGCTCAAGACCCGCGGGGCGGCCGAGCGGCCGCGAGGATGCGCGAGAGCCGAGTCGGGGTAGGTAACCGGGGCGCCGAGCCGGAGTAGGAGAACCGGAGGGATGGCCCCAGAGGAGCTCACCGACCTGAAGCCGCAGGTCTACAAGGACCCGCGACCCGCCTCGCACTTCGAGCGCTACCACGCCCGTGCGCGCCGGCGCGGGCCCGACTGGGTGTACGGCGTGGTCCGGATGCTGCTGACGCCGTACCTGCTGATCGTCCACCGAGCCCGCTGCATCGGCTCGGATCAGGTGCCCGCCACCGGCCCGGTGATCGTCGCCCCCAACCACTTCTCGTTCCTCGACCACTTCTTCGTGGCGGTGTTCCTGCGCCGCCACGTGCGGTTCATGGCCAAGTCGCAGCTGTTCAAGCCGCCGATGCAGTTCATCTACCGCCACGGCGGGGTCTTTCCGGTCCGGCGCGGACACCGCGACGAAGAGGCCTTCCTCACCGCCGAGCACATCCTCCGCCACGGCGGCCTGGTGACCCTCTACCCCGAGGCGGGCCGGTCGCGGACGGGCAAGCTGGCCGAGCACGCCAAGCCCGGCGTCGGCCGGCTGGCGCTGGACTCCGGCGCCCCCGTCGTGCCGGTCGCGATCCACGGCACGCTGAAGGCGCGTAACTGGAAGCGCCTGCAGTTCCCGAAGGTCACCATCCTGTTCGGCGAGCCGGTGACCTTCCCGGCCGAGGCCGGCGCCCCGCGCGAGCGCCACCAGGAGGTGGCGGACGAGATCTTCGCGCGGGTCAAGGACCTCTACGCGCAGCTCGACCGCGACGGCCGCAAGGGCGTCGTGCAGCGCGACCGACGCGAGCGCCGGGCGGCCCGGCGGGCAGCGCGCACCGCCGCGGCTTGAACGTCCGCATCCTGAGCGAGGAGCAGGTCCGCGCGCTGATCGAGCTGCCCGAGCTCCTCGACGCGCTCGCCCGCGGGTTCGTGAGCCTGAGCGCAGCCGCGGTCGTCGCGCCGGGGCGCAACCAGCTCGAGCGCCCCGAGGCTGGCTTCCTGTTGTGCATGCCCGGACACGCGCCCGGCTCCGACATGGCGGTCAAGGTGGTCACCGTCTACGAGGGCAACCCGGATCGCGGCCTGCCCGTCCACCTGGCGACGATCGGGCTCTACGACCCCGACACCGGCGCCTGCCGCGCGTTCATGGACGGCACCTACGTCACTGCGCTCCGCACCTCGGCCGCGGCGGCGCTGTCCACGCGCCTTTTGGCGCGCGGCGACGCCCGCGTGTTGACCGTCGTGGGCACCGGCGTCCAGGGCGTCCATCATCTGCAGACCTTCCCGCTCGTGCGCGACTTCGCCGAGGTCCGGATCGCCGGCACCAGCGCGGCCGAGGCCGAGCGGCTGGCCGCCGAGCACCCGCGCGCCCGGCCCGTCGGCGACCTGGAGGCCGACGTCCGCAGCTCCGACGTGGTCGCGCTCGCCACCAACGCCTCCGAGCCGGTCATCGGGCCCGAGTGGATCTCGCCGGGCACGCACGTGACCTCGGTCGGATACCGGCCGCCGGGCGGCGAGCTGCCGCCGACCCTGGCGGCGAGCGCGAGCCTGTTCGTCGAGACGCGCCGCGCCTTCGAGCCGACGCCGGTGGGCTGCGCGGAGCTCCAGGGCCTCGATCCGGCGGCGGCAACCGAGCTCGGCGAGGCGATCGCGGGCGACCGGCCGGGGCGTCGCTCGGCCGACGAGCTGACCGTCTACAAGTCGATGGGTCACGTGGTCGAGGACAGCGTCGCGGCGCAGCTCGCGTTCCGGGCGGCGGAGGCGCGCGGCGTCGGCGAGGTCGTGGTGCTCTGATTCGCGGATGCCCGAGCCGTTCCGCCATCGCATTCGCGTCCGCTACGGCGAGTGCGACGCCCAGTCGATCGTCTTCAACGCCCACTACTTCGCGTACTTCGACCTGGCGCTGACCGAGCTCTACCGCGAGGCGTTCGGGAGCTACCAGTCGATGCTCGACCGCGGGATCGACCTCGTCGTGGGGGAGGCGAACGCGCGCTTCCGGGCCCCCGCGCGCTTCGACGACGAGCTCGAGCTCGAGGTCACCGTGACCCGGCTCGGCACCACGGGCATCACGACGCGCTACGACGTCCTGCGCGGCAGCGAGCTCCTCGTCGAAGGCGAGCTGCGCCACGTCGTCGTCTCGCTCGGCACCCACGAGAAGACCCCGATCCCGGACTGGCTCCGCGAGGGGCTCGGGCGCTTCGCGGCCTGAGTATCTTCTCGCCGTGACGGTCGAGCTGTTCCGTTCCGGCCTGCTCGAGGGGCAGGCGGTCGTGATCGCCGCCGGCGCCGGGGCCTTTGGCGACGCGGCCGCGCGCGCCTGCGCAGCCCTCGGCGCGTCCGTGCAACGGCTCGACGGCGATCCCCTGGACGAGGACGCCACCGCGGGCGCCGCGGGTCGGCTCGAGTGCGTCGACGTGCTCGTGGACGATGCTGCCGCGCGGTTCGGGGCGGGCGGCCTGCGTGCCGCCGCCGACGGCGCGTGGATCGCAGCCCGTGCGGTCGCGACGGCGTTCATGATCACGGCCGGAGGCAAGCTCGTGCTCGTCGCCCCGCCGCCTGGCGCCGGCGAGCACGCCGAGGCGACGCGCGCCGCGCTCGAGAACCTGGCGCGCACGCTGTCGATCGAGTGGGCGCGCTACGCCATCCGGCCGTCCGCGATCGTGCCCGGCGACGCGTCGAGCGCGGACGATGTGGCGGCGCTCGTCGCCTACCTGGCCTCGCCGGCGGGCGACTACTACTCGGGGTGCGTGTTTACGATGGGCGAGGCGGTGCTGGCCTGATGATGGCGGTCAAGCCGCGGATGCGGGGGGTGGTCCACGAATACGCGTTCTTCGTCGCGCTGGCGGCCGGCGCGGGGCTGCTGGTCGCGGCCCCGACGGCCAAGGCGCGGCTGGCGGCGGCGATCTACGTCGCCGGGCTGGCCGGCCTGCTCGGCACGAGCGCGCTCTACCACCGCGTCACTTGGCGCAAGCCCAACGTGCGCCGCTGGCTGCGGCGCCTGGACCACTCGATGATCTTCGTGCTCATCGCGGGCACCTACACGCCGTTCGCGGTGCTCGTGCTCTCGCAGCCGCTGGGCGCGGTGGTGCTGGTGCTCATCTGGACCGGCGCCGCCGGCGGCATCGTGCTCAGCCTGCTGTGGCCGGATGCGCCCAAGGGCGTGTCCGCTGCGGTCTACGTCACCCTGGGCTGGGTGGCGATCATCGCCATGCCGCAGATGCTCGACCGGCTCGGGGTCCTCGGCGTGGCGCTCGTGGTCGCCGGGGGGCTGCTCTACAGCGCCGGCGCCGTCGTCTACGCGCGCAGGCGCCCGGACCCGGCGCCTACCGTCTTCGGATACCACGAGATCTTCCACGTGCTCGTGGTCGTGGCCGCGGCCCTGCACTTCGCGGTCATCGCGTTCCTGGTGCTGCCGCTCGCCGAGTGAGCGGTCCCTTCCGCCGCTAGCCGGCCCAGGGCACCTCGACCGAGTCCTCGTGCGGCGAGTCGCGCGCGACGACGTACTCGGCCGGCTCGGTCTCGGACAGGTTCTCGAGGAAGTGGGTCTCGCGCGGGGGCACGTAGACCAGGTCGCGCGGCTCGAGCTCGACCTCGTGCTCGAGGTGGTCGCCCCACGACACTCGCAGCCGCCCGACGAGGATGTAAACGGCGCTCTCGCAGTTGGCGTGGTAGTGCGGGCGCGAGCGGGCGGCGGGCGGCACGCGGAAGACGCCCATGTAGATGTTGTGGGCGCCGGTGGTGGCCTGCGAGACCTCGGCCCCGCCCACGACGCCGCGCGGCACCTCGCGCTCGTCACCGGGCTTGACCACCTTCACCGGTGCGAGTCTACGCCGATGCCCGCGCCGATCGTCCGACCGCCCATCCCCGCCGACCGGGAGGCGCTCCTGCGCCTCATGGACGCCTACATCGTCGACTTCTACCACTGGCGGCGACCGCCCCGCGACCGCCTGGAGGCGCTTGTGGACCTGCTCGCGGAGGGACGCGACGGCGCGCAGCTCGTGGCCGAGGTCGACGGCGAGCTCGTGGGCTTCGCGACCCTGTATTTCACCTGGAGCACGCTGCGCGCCGACCGCATCTCGATCCTCAACGATCTCTACCTGACGGAGGCGGCGCGCGGCACCGGCGCCGCGGAGGCCCTGTTCCAGGCCGCCCGCTCGTTGTCCCGCGAGCGCGGCTGCGCAGAGATGGAGTGGCAGACCGCCGCCGACAACCACCGCGCGCAGGCCTTCTACGCCAAGATGGGTGGCGACCGCGGGGACTGGGTGAGCTACTCCATCGAGTGAGCGGCCGGGGCGGGCTCGATCTCGAGCAGCCCGCCGCGGGTCTCGTGGTCGACCTGCAGGGTCGTGTGCCCGATGCCGAAGCGCTCCTCCACCCGGCGGGCGAGCTCGCGTCGGCGCGCGTGGCAGTCGTCGTCCGGCTTGACCACCACGTGCGCAGACAGAGCGGGGAACCCGGAGGTGACCTCCCAGACGTGGAGGTCGTGCACCTGGACCACCCCCGGCTGGGAGGCGAGGTCGCGGCCGATGGCCTCCGGATCGACACCCTCGGGGGCGGCCTCGAGGAACACCCGCCCGGACTTGACCAGGAGGAGGATGCCCGAGCGCACCATCAGCGCGGCGACGACGAGCGAGGCGATCGGATCGGCCCGATCCAGGCCGCTGACCAGCACGATCAGGCCCGCCAGTGCGGTGGCCACGAACGCGTACAGGTCGTTGAGGACGTGCTGCAGCGCGCCCTCGACGTTGAGCGAGCGCCTGCCCTTCCCGCCGCCCGCGAGCACCGCCGAGGCAAGGACGTTGAACCCGATGCCGACGACGGCGACGATCAGCACGATCGCGCCCTTGACCTCGGGCGGGGAGACCAGTCGCACGATCGCCTCGTAGACGATGAACGCGGCGAGAATGATGAGCGTGGCCCCGTTGAGCTGGGCGGAGAGGATCTCGGCGCGGCCGAGGCCGTAGGTCATGGCGCCCCTAGCCGGCCGGACCGCGAGCCGCGCGGCGAGGATGGCGAGCGCCAGCGCGGCGGCGTCGGTGAGCATGTGCGCTGCGTCGGAGAGCAGGGCCAGGGAGGAGGCCACCACGGCCATCGCGATCTCGAAGGCCATGAAGGTCAGGATCAGGGCGAGCGAGATCGCCAGCCGCTTGGTGTCGGCGTGGCGCGCCTCGTGCGCGTGGTCATGGTCGTGCCCGTGGCCCATGCCCACTTGAGCGTAGAGTGCCGGGGGCACATGAGTGAAGCGGAGCCGATCGCGGTCGTCATCGAGATCCCCAAGGGGTCGCGCAACAAGTACGAGTGGGACCACGAGCTCGAAGTGATCACCCTCGACCGCTTCCTGTTCTCGTCGGTCGTCTATCCCACGGACTACGGGTTCATCCCGGAGACATGGGCGCTGGACGACGACCCGCTCGACGCCATGGTCTGCGTCTCCGAGGCAACCTTCCCGGGCTGCGTGATCAAGGCCAAGCCGATCGCGCTGTTCCGCATGCGGGACGACAAGGGCCAGGACGACAAGGTCCTCTGCGTGCCCTGCCAGGACCCGAACTGGAACAGGTACGCGACCCTCGACGACATCCCGATCCAGCTGCGCGACGAGATCTCGCACTTCTTCGGCATGTACAAGGAGCCGGAGGGCAAGGTCGTCAAGGTCGACGGGTGGTTCCCGCGCGAGGAGGCGCTGGCGGAGATCGACCGCTCCCGCGAGCGCTGGCGCGAGCGCGAGGCGGAGCCCCAGCGCAGCGAGTAGGGCGGGTCGTGCCTCCGGGGCGCCGAGTCCCTTCGTGGCGGCGACGTCGTTTCGGCGAACGGCGGCGACGAAGAAGGGAGGGAGGGACCGAGCGAGTGGAGCCTTTGGGCCCCTCTGGGGGACCAAATCCTCCATTCACCGAGACGACTCCCGCCCGATTCCCCTGGTTCGCCGCTGCCGTTCCAGCGCGGCTCGACGCACCACCGGCGCCCCGCGCTGAGCTCGGTCAGGTCGCTACGCCGTCATCCCCGTGAACTGGCCGCCGGTGACGTTGAGCACCTGGCCGTGCACGTAGTTCGACCACGGCGAGCAGAGGAAGAAGACGCCGCCGGCCGCCTCCTGGGTCGTGCCCGGGCGGCCGAGGGGGTTCAGCATCGCCGCCATCGACCGCAGCTGGTCGGGGATGCCGAGCTGGATCTCCTTGCCGTCCTTGAGGATCACGTTGGCGTCCTCCTTGGGCGCGGTCAGCCGCGTCTCGATGTAGCCGAACGCCACCGCGTTGACGTTGATCTTGAACTGGCCCCATTCCTTGGCCAGCGTCTTGGTCAGGCCGACCACGCCGGCCTTCCCCGAGGAGTAGTTGACCTGCCCGGCGTTGCCCATCGTCCCCGACACCGAGGAGACGTTGACGATCTTGCGAAAGACCTCGCGGCCCTCCTCGCGCTCCTTCTTGGCCGGCTCGCGCAGGTGCGGCGCAGCGGCGCGGATGATCCGGAACGGCGCGACGACGTGGATGTCGAGCATCTTCTGGAACCAGTCGTCGCTCATCTTGTGGATGGGCGCGTCG
>JBJMKX010000098.1:0-11487 GCA_045805605.1 Solirubrobacteraceae bacterium | reverse complement strand
GCCCGCCCGCGCAGCAGCCGCCGCCCGGGGCAGCGGGCCCGCCGCCGGCCGGTCCGCCGCCTCCGCCCGGGGCAGCCGGCCCGCCGCCGCCCGCGTACCAGCCAGGCGGGGGCATCGCCGCAGCGGCACCCAATGCGCCGGGCGCCGTCGCGGCGCTCGTGCTCGGGATCATCGGCGTCGTCGCCTGTTACGTGTGCGCGCCGTTCGCCTACTACTACGGCAAGCGCGCGGAGACTGCGGTCGATGCCTCGGGCGGGACACTCGGGGGCCGCAGCATGGCGACGGCCGGGAAGATCCTCGGGATCATCGGCTGCGTCCTGCTGGCCCTCGGGATCATCTACCTGATCGTGGTCATCATCGTCGCGGTCTCCGACAACTCCTAGGCAAAGGCCCAGACGGAGGCAGGCTTGGCCGACATCAGCAAGATCGGCGTGGTCGCATGCGGCCTGATGGGCCACGGGATAGCGCAGGTCGCCGCCCAGGCGGGCTACGAGGTCGTGGTGCGCGAGGTCTCGCAGGAGAAGCTGGACGGCGGGATCGGCATGATCGAGAAGCAGCTCGCCCGGGCGGTCGACAAGGGCCGCATGGAGAAGGGCGACGCCGAGGCGGTCCGGGGCCGGATCACGCCCACACTCGAATACGGCGACCTCGCCGAGTCCGACCTCGTGATCGAGGCCGTCACCGAGGACCTCGGGCTCAAGCTCGAGATGTGGGGGAAGCTCGACAAGCTGGTCAAGCCCGAGGCGTTCTTTGCCACCAACACCTCGTCGCTGCCGGTGATCGACCAGGCGGTCGCCACGTCGCGGCCCGAGCAGTTCCTGGGCCTGCACTTCTTCAACCCCGTGCAGGTGATGAAGCTGGTCGAGGTCATCCGCGCCGTGACGACGTCCGACGAGGCGTTTGCCGTCGGCATGGAGTTCGGGGCCAAGCTCGGCAAGTTGACGGTGGAGACACGGGACAGGGCCGGGTTCATCGTCAACCGCCTGCTCGTCCCGTTCCTGCTCGACGGGATGCGCGCCTACGAGGAAGGCGTCGGCTCGATCGAGCAGATCGACGCGGCGATGAAGGCGGGCGCCGGCCACCCCATGGGGCCGCTGACGCTGTCGGACTTCGTCGGACTCGACACGCTCGGCGCGATCGCCGACGTGATGTTCGACGAGTTCCGCGAGCGCCGGTTCGCGAAGCCGCCGCTGCTGCGCAAGATGCTGGCGGCGGGGTGGTACGGTCGGAAATCCGGCATGGGGTTCTACGACTATTCGGGCGATGAGCCGGTCGCCAACCCGGGGCTGTGAGAGGAGTGAACCAGTGACCAACCCGCCCGATCGCCCGACCCACGGCGACCCGCTGCAAGGGCCGGGCGCCGAGCCGCCGCCGCCCGAGCCGCCGGGCGCAGGACCACCGCCGCCGCAGGCGCCGCCCGCTGGACCGCCCGGGCCGCCGCCCGGCTACGCGGCTCCGCCCAGCCCGCCGGGGGCGCCGCCCGGCTATGCGGCTCCGCCCGGGGCCGCCTACCCGCAGCAGCCCGCCACCGGCCAGCCCGGCATTGCGGTCGCCGCACTCGTGCTCGGCATCCTTTCGGTGCTATTCGGATTCCTGTGCGGGATCTTCGGCGTCCCCCTCCCGATCGCCGGCGTCGTGTGCGGCATCCTTGGGCGCAACCAGGCCCAGGAGCGTGGGGTGCCGACGAACCTGGCCACCTGGGGCCTGGGGCTCTCGATCATCGGCGGTGTGCTGTCCCTCCTCTTCCTTGCCATCGGCGCGGCGATCTGGGTGTCCGCCAGCTAGTCCCCCAGCGTGCTCGAGGCCACCACCCGCAACCGCCCCGCCCCGCTCGCCGCGGGCCTCGCGGCGGGCGTGGCGGCGCCGGTGGTCACATCGTGGCTGCTGTGGGCCCCGATCGCCGAGCAGCACGCGACGCTCGTCATCTGCCCCTTTCGCGCGGTGACCGGGCTGCCCTGCCCGTTCTGCGGGGCGACCCGGGCCTTCGTCTACTTCTTCAACGGCGACGGCCGCTTCCTGCACTACAACTGGTCGTGGCTCGTGGTGTGGGCAGCCGTCGTGGCCTGGGGCGCCGTGGCGCTGGCGCGCCGCCACAGCGGCCGATCGCCCCCGCTCGGCCCTCTGCGCGGGGTCGCCGCGGCGGTGCACGAGCGGCCGCGCCTGATCGCACTCGTCCCCCTGGTGGTGCTGCCGTTCTGGGCCGTGGCGCTCGCAAACGCCGGCGCGATCCTCGGCCCCTGACCCACCCGCCGGGCGTCGGCGTATCCTCGCCCCGGTGAACCGGCCGGCCGAGCTGGATCGGGTCTTCGACGGGCTGCGGCCCCATCCCCACCGCGGCGACCTGGTGGGCGCGGGTGCGGTCGTCCTCGCGGCGGCCATCGGGATGGTCAACGTCCGCATGGACGGGACCTGGGGCGACGGCGTCTTCCTCGTCCTGAACCTGCTCGGGTTCGCGCTGATCTTCACGATGGGCATGCTGGCCGAGCTCGAGCAGGGCCGGCCCCGGTCCTACCAGTCGGCGCTGCTCGTCGCCGGGCTCTTCCTGCTCGCGCTCACGCTGTACCGCCTCGCTCAGGTGTTCGGTGTCGACGACCCATTGTCGGCGTCGGGCACGGTGTTCTGGATGGCGCTCTTGCTCTCGGGCGTGGCGGCGTGGCCGGCGTGGCGGCGCAACTCGGCGATCTGCGCCCTGATCGAGGTGGTCGTCGGGGGCGTGGCGCTGCTCGCGTTCGTCGACTGGGTCTTCGACCCCCACGGGCCGACCACGACGCGCTGGATCCTGCTGCTCCTGCTCGCGATCTACGTGCTGTCCTCGCTGTGGCGGCGCGACCGCGAGCGTCGCCATGCGGTCCAGATGGTCAACGCGGCCGGCCTGGCGGTGCTCGGGCTCGAACTGACCTTCTTCGGCTCGCTGTTCACCATCATCGGGCCGCCGCCGTCGGGCCCGGGGTTCGGCTGGGCGCTGATCATGCTCGCCGGCGGCTTCGGGCTCGTCGCCTACGCCGCCGTCGACCGCGAGCCCGGCCCCGGCTACTTGGGCGTCCTGGTGCTGGCGATCGCGATCGTGCTCGTCGGCCGCCCCCACTTCACCGGCGACCTGCTGTTCTGGCCGCTGTTCCTGCTGCTGGTCGGCTTGGCCGGCGTCGGCCTCGGCCTGCGCCCGCGACGGCGGCTGCCGCCCGAGCCCGGCGCGGAGCGAGCGGCGGAGCCCCGGCCGTTCCGACCGACGGAGCCCACCGTGGCGGCCCGGCGGCGGCCAGTGCCGGCCGAGCCACCCGAGGACCGACCGTTGCCGCCGCCGGATTAGGCGTCAGGCATCAGTTCTCAGGCGTCAGGAACGGCGCGAGCCCTCGGCCTGATGCCTGATGCCTTAGACCAGCGCCAGAATCCTCGACGGCCCACCGCTCCCCGCCTGCAGCTTCGGCGCGCCCACAAACATCCTCGCGCCCCGAGGCGGCAGCTCGTCGAGCCGAGCGAGGTTCTCGATCCCGTAGCGGCCGGTGGGCAACCAGGCGACGTGGAACGCGAAGTCGGTCGACGGACCGAAGTCGAGCGAGGCCGTATCAAGGCCCACCGCGCGCACCCCCGGCCGCTCGTCGGCGAGGAAGCCGGCCAGGTCGGGGTGGAAGCCCGGCGAGTGCATGACGCCCGACTCGTCGGCGTTCAGATACGCGATGGGGTCCTCGACCCGCTCACCCCAACCGGTCAGCGCGAGTAGCACGCAGCGCTCGGGCAGCGGCCCGTGGGCCGACTCCCATGCCAGCACGTCGTCGGGCACGACGAGGGCGTCGTGGTCCGACGCCACCCGTTCGCGCACGTCCACCAGCACCGCCTCGATCACCAGGTCGTCGACCGCGATCGCGTCGACCGTCGCCTCGCCGCCGAAGTGCGCGGGCGCGTCGACGTGCGTGCCCGAGTGCTCGTCGAACGCCCACGACCGCACGTAGAACCCCTCGCCGGCGACGCTGAACTTGTCGGCCACCTGCACCGGGTCGTACACGGGGTACAGCGGCGTCTCGGGCGTCAAGGTGTGCGTGAGGTCGATCGGGCGCGCCATGCGCGGCAGTATGCTCACGCGCCCGATGAGCGACGTGCGAGAGGCCACCGAGCGCGCCTACGCCGGCGGCCCCCGCCGCCACCACGAGAAGTCCGAGCAGCAGGGCAAGCTGCCGGTCCGCGAGCGCGTCGCGCGGCTGCTCGATCCGGACTCGCTCGTGGAGGACGGACTGCTCGCCAACTGGGAAGGCGAGGGTCTGGGCGCCGACGGCGTCGTCACCGGCACCGGCACGATCGACGGCCGCCCGGTCGCCCTCATGGCCAACGACCCGACGGTCAAGGCGGGCTCCTGGGGCCCGAAGACGGTCGAGAAGATCCTGCGCATCCAGGAGAAGGCCCTGGCGAGCCGGATTCCGATGGCCTACCTCGTCGACTCGGCGGGCGCGCGCATCACCGAGCAGACGCGCATGTTCCCCGGCCGCCGCCACGCCGGCCGGATCTTCTTCAACGAGGTCAAGCTCTCCGGCGTCGTGCCGCAGGTGTGCGTGCTGTTCGGGCCGAGCGCCGCCGGCGGCGCGTACATCCCCGCCTTCTGCGACGTCGTGATCATGCGCGAGGGCAACGCGTCGATGTACCTCGGCTCGCCGCGCATGGCCGAGATGGTCATCGGCGAGAAGGTCACGCTCGAGGAGATGGGCGGGGCCAAGATGCACACCGCGGTCAGCGGCGTGGGCCACTTCCTGGTCGAGACCGACGCGGAGGGGATCGACGTCGCCCGCCGGTACCTCGGCTACTTCCCGAGCCACTGGGAGTGGATGCCGCCGTTCGCCAAGCCGGCCGACCCGGCGTCGGACGCCTCCATCGCCGAGATCGTCCCCTCCGACGAGAACAAGCCGTTCGACATGCGCGACCTGCTCGAAGCGCTGGTCGACGCCGACTCGTTCCTCGAGGTCCAGAAGCGCTGGGCGCGCGAGCTCATCGTCGGCTACGCGCGGCTCAACGGCCGCGTGGTCGGCGTCGTTGCCAACCAGCCGAAGTTCAAGGGCGGCGTGCTGTTCAGCGACTCGGCCGACAAGGCCGCGCGCTTCATCTGGACCTGCAATGCGTTCAACGTGCCGCTGCTGTTCCTCGCCGACGTGCCCGGATTCATGATCGGCACCGCGGTCGAGCGCGAGGGGATCATCCGCCATGGCGCGAAGATGATCTCGGCCGTCTCCGAGGCCACGGTGCCGAAGCTGTCCGTGATCGTGCGCAAGGCCTACGGGGCGGGGCTCTACGCGATGGCCGGTCCCGCGTTCGACCCCGACGCGTGCATCGCCCTGCCGACCGCGTCGATTGCGGTCATGGGACCGCAGGCGGCCATCAACGCCGTCTACTACAACCAGCTTCAGGCGATCGACGACCCCGACGAGCGCGCGAAGCGCACCGAGCAGCTGCGCGCCGAGTACGCGGCCGATGTCGACATCCTTCACCTCGCCTCCGAGATCGTCATCGACGCGGTCGTCGCACCCGACGACCTGCGCAAGGAGCTCATCCGTCGCTTCGCCACCGCCGCGGCCAAGCGCCGCGACTGGCCCGAGAAGCGCAACCCCATCACGCCGGTCTGAAATCCGACACGGGCCACCCTCTACGCTGTCTTGCGCGTGGGTGGCATGGATGCACTGAGGGGGTTGTCGCTGCCGGCCGACTTCGCGTTCGGGTTCGCGACCGCGGGCGCCCAGAACGAGGGCGGCTACAACGGGCCGGGCCAGCCGCGCAACAACTGGTGGGACTGGGAGCGCAACGGGCACGCGGTGCCCTCCGGCGTCGCCACCCACTCGTGGACGCGCTACGGCGAGGACCTCGACACCGTGGCCGCGCTCGGATGCGACGCGTACAACTTCTCGATCGAGTGGGCGCGTGTACGACCGGGTCCGGACGAGCTCGACCACGGCGCCGTCGCCCGCTACGTCGACATGCTCGCCGCCGCGCGCACCCGCGGCATCGAGCCGTGGGTCTGCCTGCACCACTTCACCCACCCGCGCTGGCTCGGGCTGGACTTCTGGCTCCGTCCCGAGAGCCCGCGCCTGTTCGCCGACCACGTCGGCGAGCTCGTGCCGCTGCTCAACGCCGGCCTCGTCGCACGCGGCGAGGCGCCGGTTCGGATCTGGATCACCTCGACCGAGATCAACGTGCTCGCGCTGCAGGCGTACATGGCCGGCTACTTCCCCGCCGCGCCCCGGCCGCTGCACGTGCGCTTCCGCTCCTGCGGCCGCGCCCTCGACCACCTGCTCGCCGCCCACATCCTGGCCTACGACGCGATCCATGACGCCCACGACGCGGCCGGCTGGGCGGCTCCGCGTGTGGCCGAGAACAGCTTCCTGTTCAGCATCTACGAGCTCGACCGCGGCCTCACCGACCTTTTGCTCGCGCGCGAGCGCGGCGTCGCCCGGGAGGACGTCGCCGCCTACGTCGGCGAGCGCAAGGCGCAGTGGACCGCCGCGGTCAACGCGTCGTTCGGGGCCGAGCGCGACCCGCTCGAGCGCCTCATGGGCCAGATCTCGAAGCTCGTCGCCCCGCACCGGCTGACCGCCGCACTGGACGCGCTGTACGCCTCGCGCCGCCCGCGCAAGCTCGACGCACTCGCCACCGACATCTACCACGTGTGGCTCAAGCGCCGGCTGCACCTGCCGGGCGCTGTGAGCGTCGGCGGGCGAGACTGGGGCTTTACCCGGAAGCTGTGGGAGGACCCGCCGCTCCCCGACGCCTTCGGAGAATTCTGCCGCCTGCTCGCCGAGGGCACCGACCTGCCGGTGTGGGTCATGGAGAACGGCATCTGCAACCGCGTGATCGACGGGGTGGCCTACCCGCGCTTGGACGGCTGGACGCGCACGCGCTACCTGGTCGAGCATCTGGCGGCGCTGGCGCGCGCGGTCATGGCCGGGGTGCCGGTAGAGGCCTACCTGCACTGGACGCTGTACGACAACTGGGAGTGGGGGTCGTACGAGCCGCGCTTCGGCCTCTACGCCACCGAGCGCCCGAGCGGCCGGCGCCTCGCACTGGACTCGATAGGCGAGGACGCCGCCGCCACCTACCGCGAGATCATCGCCACACTGCGCCCGCGCGCGGCGGCGCCCGCAGCCTAGGTCTACGCTGTCTCCACTCCGGCGGCGGCCGCGAGCCCCAGCTCATCGATCGCCTGGTCGCGCATCTTGTACTTCTGGACCTTCCCGGTCACGGTCATCGGGAAGGCGTCGACGATCTTCACGTAGCGCGGGAGCTTGTGGCGCGCGATGCGGCCCTCGCAGAACGCGCGCACCGACTCCTCGTCGAGCGCCTCGCCCTCGCGCGGGATGACCCACGCCATCAGCTCCTCCCCGTAGCGCTCGTCCGGCACGCCGATGACCTGTACGTCGGCAACCGCCGGGTGCGTGTACAGGAATTCCTCGATTTCCCGGGGATAGACGTTCTCGCCGCCGCGGATGATCATGTCCTTGATCCGCCCGACGATGTTGACGTAGCCCTCTTCATCCATCCTCGCCAGGTCGCCGGTGTGCATCCACCGCCCGGCGTCGATCGCCTCGCGCGTGCGCTCCTCGTCCTCCCAGTAGCCGAGCATCACGCTGTAGCCGCGGGTGCAGAGCTCGCCCGGCTCGCCGCGCTCGAGCGCCCGGCCGGTCCCGGGCTCGACGACCTTGACCTCGACGTGCGGGTGCACGCGGCCGACGGTCGAGACACGCCGGTCGAGCGGGTCGTCGGGGCCGGTCTGGGTGGACACCGGAGAGGTCTCCGTCATGCCGTAGCAGATGGTCACCTCCTCCATGTGCATGCGGTCGATGACCTGCTTCATGACCTCGACCGGGCACGGGGAGCCGGCCATGATCCCGGTCCGCAGCGTGTCGAGCGAGAACTCCTCGAAGCGCGGGTGCCCGAGCTCGGCGATGAACATCGTCGGCACGCCGTAGAGGGCCGTGCAGCGCTCCTCCTGCACGGCGGTCAGGGTCGTCTCCGGGTCGAACGCCGGCGCCGGGATGACCATCGTCGCGCCGTGCGTGGTGCAGCCGAGATTGCCCATGACCATGCCGAAGCAGTGGTAGAAGGGGACCGGAATGCAGAGGCGGTCCTCGGCGGTCAAGCGGCACGCCTCGGCAACGAAGTAGCCGTTGTTGAGGATGTTGTGGTGCGAGAGCGTCGCGCCCTTGGGGAAGCCGGTCGTGCCGCTCGTGTACTGGATGTTGATCGGGTCGTCGAAGGCCAGGTCGGCGGCGCGGGCGCGGACCTCGTCGGTCGATACGGCGCTGCCGGCGTCGAGCAGCTCGTCCCACTCCTGCGTCTCGAAGAAGATCGCCCGCTCGAGCGCGTCGAGCCTCGGGCGCACCTCCTCGGTCATCGCGACGTAGTCCGACGTCTTGAACGACGGCGCCGCGATCAGGATCCGGCACCCCGACTGGCGCAGCGCGTACTCGAGCTCGGACGTGCGGTAGGCGGGGTTGATGTTGACGAGGATCACGCCCGCCCGCGCCGTCGCGTATTGCACCAGCGTCCACTCGGCACGGTTCGGGCTCCAGATGCCCAGCCGGTCGCCCGGCTCGAGTCCGGCGGCGATCAGCGAGGCGGCGGCGCGGTCGACGCGCTCGTCGAGCTCGGCATAGGTCCAGCGCACGCCCTGCTCGCACGACACCAGGGCCTCGGCATCGGGATGCTCGGCGGCGGTGCGGGCGAGGTTGTCGCCGATGGTCTCGCCGAGCAGCGGCTTCTCGCTCGCCCCGTGGGCGTAGGAAACCGTCATGGGCAAGTTGTACCCGGATACGGTCGGCCGCATGAACCGGCGCCTCCGCAAGGGACTGCTGATCGGCACGGGACTGCTCGTGCTCGCCGGCGCCTACGCGCTCAGCCTGCTCGCGTTCTCCGTCCAGCGCGACAACGGGCGCAAGACGTTCACGATCGGCCACGGTCGCAACGGCATTGGCGTTGCCGCCCGCGTCACCAGCATCGATCCGGACGCCGATGCGGTGACCGTGCGGCTGGAGTTCGGTCCGCTCGGCGACTACACGCGGGGCAAGATCGCGCTCGCGAGGCCGGTCCGGGTGATCATCAGCACCGCCAAGGGGCGGTCCGAGCTGAATTTCGCGGCGGGCTCGGTCATGAGCCCGACCGAAGCGACCGTGGCGCTGACCGGCGGCGAGCTCCTCGACTATCCGTTCGACCGCTACGAGAGCGGCCTGGTCGTTCTGGCTCGCACGCCGCAAGGCGAGCGCGTGCCGGTATCGATGGAGGTCTCCACCGGCTTCAACGGGTTCCGGATCACCACGACTCGGAACACCGTCATCGGCGAGCCCTACGCTCGGTTCAAGCTCCGCCGGGCGACGACCACCATCTTCTTCGCGCTCTTCATCGACGTGATCTTCTGGGCCGTCGCGCTGACCGCGTTCGGGCTGGCCCTGAGGCTGGTCGAGCGCCGGCGCAAGTTCGAAGCCGGCTTCACCAGCTTCCTCGCCGCCCTGCTGTTCGCGTTCCCGGCCGTGCGCAACATCCTGCCGGGCGATCCGCCGATCGGTGCGCTCAACGACTTCCTGGCCTTCTTCTGGACCGAGGCCGTCGTGGCGGTGGCGATGATCGTCCTGCTCGTCACCTACTACGTGCGCAGGTTGCCCGGGGCGGCGCCGCCCGGCGAGTAGCCTGCGGCCCATGAGCGAGGAGACCCCGCCGATCCTGTGGGAACCGCCCGCCGAGCTCGTCGAGCGGGCCCAGATGACGCGGTATCGGCGCTGGTTGGAACGCGAGCGCGGCATGGAGCTTGCGGATTACCACGCGATGTGGCGGTGGTCGGTGCAGGACCTCGAGGGGTTCTGGCGCTCGATCTGGGACTACTTCGGCGTCCAGTCGCCGGAGCCCCCGGGCGACGTCCTCGTCGACCGATCGATGCCGGGCGCGCGATGGTTTGAGGGCACGCGGGTCAACTACGCCGAGCACCTGCTGCGCGGCAAGCCCGACGACCGCGTGGCGATCCTCCACGCGTCCGAGTCGCGCGAGCTGGCCGAGATGACGTGGGGCGAGTTGCGGGAGCTGACGGCACGGGTGCGGGCGGGCCTGGTCGAGGCCGGCGTCGGGCGCGGCGACCGCGTGGCGGCGTACCTGCCGAACATCCCGGAGACGATCGCCGCGCTGCTGGCGACCGCCAGCCTGGGGGCGATCTGGTCGAGCGCTGCGCCCGAGTTCGGCGCCCGGTCGGTCGTCGACCGCTTCGCGCAGATCGAGCCCAAGGTGCTGCTGTCGGTCGACGGCTACCGCTACAACGGCCGCGACCACGACCGCCGCGAGGTGCTCGCCCAGATCGAGCGCGAGATCCGGTCGCTCGAACGCGTGGTCGTCCTGCCCTACCTGGGTCAGGGGGGCGGCGACTGGGACGAGTTCCTGGGCGACGCCGGGCCGCTCGAGTTCGAGGCCGTCCCGTTCGACCATCCGCTGTGGGTGCTGTACAGCTCGGGCACCACCGGCCTGCCCAAGGCGATCGTCCAGGGACAGGGCGGGATCCTCCTCGAGCACCTGAAGAAGCTCGTGCTCCACGCCGACCTGCACGAGGGTGACCGGCTGTTCTGGTTTACGACGACCGGCTGGATGATGTGGAACTTCCTCGTCTCCGGGCTGCTCTCGGAGGCCGCGATCGTGCTCTACGACGGGTCCCCGGCGGTCGACGACATGAACGTCCTGTGGGACCTGGCGGCGGCCACTCAGATGACCTGCTTCGGCACGAGCGCCGGGTACATCGCGTCGTGCTTGAAGGCGGGGGTGGAGCCGGGGCGGGGCCGGGATCTCGGCGCGCTGCGGGCGGTCGGGTCGACCGGCTCGCCCCTCTCGCCCGAGGGGTTCGACTGGATCTACGAGCACGTGGGACGCGACACGTGGCTGTTCTCGACGTCGGGCGGCACCGACGTCTGCACGGCGTTCGTCGGCGGCGTTCCGCTCCTGCCGGTGTACCGCGGCGAGCTGCAGGCGCGGGCGCTGGGGTGCGCGGTAGACGCGTTCGACGAGAACGGCAACCCGCTCGTCGACGAGGTCGGCGAGCTGGTCATCACCGAGCCGATGCCGTCGATGCCGGTCGGGTTCTGGGGCGACAGTGACGGCAGCCGTTACCGGGCGACCTACTTCGAGCACTTTCCCGGCGTCTGGCGCCACGGCGACTGGATCGAGATCACCTCGCGCGGCACGGCGATCATCTACGGGCGCTCCGACTCGACGATCAACCGCGGCGGCGTCCGCATGGGGACGAGCGAGATCTACCGCGCGGTGCTCGCCGTCGACGAGGTCGTCGACGCGCTCGTCGTCGACGTCCCGCGCGAGGGCACCGCCGGCTGGATGCCGCTGTTCGTCGTCCTGCGCGAGGACGCGGAGCTCGACGACGAGCTCGTCGCCGAGCTGAGGCGGCGGATCCGCGAGGAGTGCTCACCGCGCCACGTTCCCGACGAGATCCGTCAGGTCGCGGAGGTCCCGCGCACGCTCTCGGGCAAGCTC
>JBJMKX010000097.1:0-16491 GCA_045805605.1 Solirubrobacteraceae bacterium | reverse complement strand
CTCGATCCTCAGGGACAGGCGGTCGAGCGCGCGCTGCCGGCGCTCGGCTTCAGCGGCGTCTCGCACGTGCACGTCGGCCGCATGGTCGAGCTCGACGTCGAGGACGCCTCCCAGCTCGACCGCATGTGCGAGGAGCTGCTCTCCAACCCGCTCATCGAGGACTACGAGATCCTCGACGCGTGAAGTTCGGCGTCCTTCGCTTCCCGGGTTCATGCGACGAGGGCGACGCTCTGCTCGCCTGCCGCCGCTATGGGGACGCCGAGCTCCTGTGGCACCACGACCGCGACCTGCGCGACGTCGACGCGGTCGTCGTCCCCGGCGGCTTCTCGTACGGCGACTACCTGCGCGCGGGCGCGATCGCGCGCTTCTCGCCGGTGATGGAGTCGGTGGCCGAGTTCGCCGCCGGCGGCGGTCTCGTGTTCGGCATCTGCAACGGCTTCCAGGTCCTGTGCGAGGCGCGTCTCCTGCCGGGCGCGCTCCTGCCCAACGAGGAGCTTCGCTTCATCTGCCGGCAGATGGACGTGATCGTCGAGAACGCGGACACGCCCTTCACCTCGACATGCGCGCGCGGGGAGCGCCTGTCGATCCCGATGAAGCACATGAGCGGCCGCTACTACGCGCCGCCGGAGGTCATCGACGCGATGGAGGAGAACGGGCAGGTCGTGCTCCGCTACGCGCCGGGCGGCCCGCACAACGGCTCGCTGCACGACATCGCCGGCGTGACCAACGAGCGCGGCAACGTCATGGGCCTGATGCCGCACCCGGAGCACGCCGTCGACCCGCTGACCGGGTCGACCGACGGCGGCAAGCTGTTCGAGTCGATCGCGCGGGCGGCGGTCGGGGTGGCGGCGTGAGCGCGCAGGCGCCGCCGGCGCCGCACCGCGAGCTCGGCCTCACCGACGCCGAGTACGACCTGATCGTCGAGCAGCTCGGTCGCGAGCCGAACGGCGTCGAGCTCGCGATGTTCTCGCTGATGTGGTCGGAGCACTGCGGCTACAAGCACTCGCGCAAGCTGCTGAAGACGCTGCCGACTGAGGGCAAGGCCGTGGTCATGGGGCCGGGCGAGAACGCCGGCGCGGTCGATGTCGGCGACGGCCTCGTCGTCGCCTTCAAGGTCGAGTCGCACAACCACCCGAGCGCCGTGGAGCCGTTCCAGGGCGCGGCCACGGGGGTCGGCGGAATCCTGCGCGATGTCTTCGCCATCGGCGCGCGCCCGATCGCCATCCTCGACTCGCTGCGCTTCGGCGAGCTCGATTCGCCCAGGTCGCAGTTCCTGCTCGACCGCGCCGTCGCCGGAATCGGCCACTACGGCAACTCGATCGGCGTGCCGACGGTCGGTGGCGAGGTCTATTTCGAGGCGCCCTACGAGGCCAACTGCCTGGTCAACGCGATGTGCGTCGGCCTGGCGTCGCAGGAGCGGCTGATCCGCAGCGCCGCGGCTGGGCCCGGGAACGTGCTCGTGCTCATGGGCGCGTCCACCGGGCGCGACGGGATCGGCGGCGCGTCCGTGCTGGCCTCGGCGGAGCTGGGGGAGGCCGACCAGGCCAAGCGCCCGTCGGTCCAGATCGGCGACCCGTTCGCGGAGTCGGAGCTGCTCGAGTGCTGCCTGGACCTGCTCGACCGCGACCTCCTCGTGGCGCTGCAGGACCTGGGGGCGGCGGGGCTGACCTCGTCGTCGAGCGAGATGGCGGCCAAGGGCGGCGTGGGGGTCGACATCGACGTCGCACGCGTGCCGCTGCGCGAGTCCGACATGGCGCCCTGGGAGATCATGATCTCCGAGTCGCAGGAGCGGATGCTGTCCGTCGTCATGCCCGAGCAGCTCGCGGCCGTGCTCGCGACTTGCGAGCACTGGCAGGTGCCGGCGACGCCAATCGGGGAGGTCACCGATTCCGGCCGTCTGCGTGTGCTCGACGGCGGCCCGGCGGTCGCCGACGTGCCCGTCGAGGTCCTCGTCGACGACTGCCCGCTCTACGACCTCGCGCCCGCGGCGCCCGAGGCACCGCTCTACCCGCCGCCGGAGCGAACCCTGCACTCGACCGACCCTGGCGAGGCCCTGGTCGCCCTGCTCGGTTCGCCCAATCTCGCCTCGCGCGTGCCGGTGTTCGAGCAGTACGACCCGATCGTGCAGTCGCGCACCGTCCGGCGCCCGGCTCAGGCCGACGCCGCCGTGCTTGTGCTCGATCCCGCCGCCGGTGACGGCCCCGCCATCGCGATGGCGATCGACGGCAACGGTCGCCGCGTCGCCTGCCACCCCCGCCGCGGGGCCGCCGAGGCGGTCTACGAGTGCGCCGCCAACCTCGCCGCGGCGGGCGCGGAGCCGCTCGGGCTGACCAACTGCCTGAACTTCGGCAATCCGGAGAAGCCGCACGTGGCCTGGCAGCTCGAGCAGGCGGTGGCCGGGCTGGCCGAGGCCTGCCGCGAGCTCGACGTGCCGGTGGTGGGGGGGAACGTCTCGCTCTACAACGAGTCGCCCGACGGCCCCATCTATCCCAGCCCGATCGTCGGCATGGTGGGCGAGCTGCCCGAGGCCGCGCGCGCGGGCCGCCTGGACTTCCACCGCGAGGGGGACGCAATCGCGCTGGTCGGCGACTTCCGCCCGTCGCTGGGGGGCAGCGAGCTGGCCAAGCTGCGCGGGGAGCCGCTGGCGCCGATCCCCGCGCCCGACCCGGTCGCCATCCGCGCCGCCCACGCCGCCGTTCGCGACGCGGTGCGCCAGGGGCGGGTGCGCAGCGCCCACGACGTGGCCGAGGGCGGGCTGGCGGTCGCGCTGGCCGAGTGCGCGCTTGCAGGAGGCCGCGGCGCGGAGGTGGACCTCCCAACGCCCGACGCCGAACGCCCAACGCCCGACGAGCTGCTCTTCGGCGAGGCCTTCGGCTGCGCCTTCCTCGTCTCCGGCGACGCCGCCGAGCTGCACCGCATCGGCACCGTCATCGGCCGGGTGGGCGGCGACACCGTGCGGATCGCGGTCGGGGGCGTGCCCGCCTTGGAGCGTTCCCTCGAGGAGCTCGGCCGTGCTTTCGAGGCCGGGGTTGCCACACTGTTCTCCCACTGAGCGGGCTGACCCGCCGGATGATGCCGCCCCCGTTGGTAGCCTCGATTGAGGCGGCTCCCTCATGACCGATCTCCTCGACCATCGCGACGGGCCGCGAGACGAGTGCGGGGTCTTCGGCGTCTACGCGCCGGGCCGCGACGTCGCGCGTCTGTCGTATTTCGCGCTGTACGCGCTCCAGCACCGCGGGCAGGAGTCCGCGGGAATCGCCGTTGCGCGCGACCACTCGATCATGACCCTGCGTGACCGCGGGCTGGTCTCGCAGGTGTTCGACGAGCACAAGCTGCGCTCGCTCGAGGGCGACATGGCCATCGGCCATGTCCGCTATTCCACCACCGGCTCGAGCTCGTGGGAGAACGCTCAGCCGGTCTGGCGCTCGGACGTGCGCGAGCTCGCGCTCGCCCACAACGGCAACCTCATCAACGCGGTCGAGCTGCACTCCGAGCTCGTCGGCAAGGGCGTGAGCTTCCGCTCGACCAGCGACTCCGAGATCATCGCCGCGCTGCTGTCGACCCATCCGGCGGAGCGGATCGAGGATGCCGTGGCCGAGGTTGTGCCGCGGCTCCAGGGCGCGTTCTCGACGGTGGTGATGACCCGCGACCGCGTGGTGGCGTTCCGAGACCCGGCGGGCCTGCGGCCGCTTGCCCTCGGGCAGCTCGACGACCGCTACTGCGTGGCGTCGGAGTCGTGCGCGTTCGACATCATCGGCGCGAAGCTGCTGCGTGAGGTCTCGCCGGGCGAGATGGTCGTGCTCGGGCCGAAGGGCCTCTACACCAAGCAGGTCGTCGAATCGGAGCGCGAGGCGATGTGCGTGTTCGAGTACATCTACTTCGCGCGGCCGGACTCGCGCATGGGCGGGGACGTGCTGCAGGCCTCGCGCGGCCGGATGGGCGAGCTGCTCTGGCACGAGGCCCCGGTGGAGGCCGACCTCGTCATCCCGGTGCCCGACTCGGGCAATGCGGCCGCCCGGGGCGTTGCGCGGGCGTCGGGTCTGCCCCAGGACGACGGCTTCGTCAAGAACCGCTACGTGGCGCGGACGTTCATCCAGCCGGGCCAGGAGCTGCGCAAGCACGGCCTGCGGCTGAAGTTCAACCCGATCCCCGAGGTCGTCAAGGGCAAGCGGCTCGTAGTGGTCGACGACTCGATCGTGCGCGGCAACACGACGCGCCAGATCGTGCAGATGCTGCGCGAGGCGGGCGCGGCCGAGGTCCACATGCGCATCTCGGCACCGCCGATCAAGCACCCGTGCCACTACGGGATCGACATGTCCACGCGCGAGGAGATGATCGCGTACGGCCGCTCGGCCGAGCAGGTCGCCGCCGAGCTCGGCTGCGACTCGCTGCACTACCTGTCGCTCGGCGGCGTCTACCGCGCGCTGCGCCAGCCGCGCGAGCGCCACTGCGACGCGTGCTTCTCGGGCGAGTACCCGCTCGCCGGCACCGAGTCCGCGAACGGGAAGTTCGCGCTCGAAGACGAGCTTCCCCTCGTCAAGGCCTAGGCCATTCTCGCCGCCCCTGGCTAGGTCCTCGGGGTTCGCCGTGCCTGGCACGGCTTCACCCCTGCGTCCCGAGCCAGGAACGCCGAGCTATGGCCTAGATGGGCCTACAGGACTTGGACGTTGACGGCCTTGGGCCCCTTGTCGCCGGCTTCGGCGTCGAAGGAGACCTTGGCACCTTCGTCGAGCGAACGGAAGCCCTCTCCCATGATGCCCGTGTGGTGCACGAACAGGTCCTTGCCGGGTTCGTCGGGCGTGATGAAGCCGAAGCCCTTCTCGTCGCTGAACCACTTCACGGTGCCGGTTGGCATCAATCGATCCTCCAGAGTTGCGTCGTCGTGCGCACCCTAACCGCAACGAGGGTGTTGCGGGGTGATTCCGACCGCCGGGTGCGGCGCTATGGTCGGCCGCCCCATGGACCCCCGCACCGCGCTGCACGACGTCTTCGGCTTCGAGGACTTCCGCCCCGGCCAGGAGGAGGCGGTGCTCGCCGCGCTGGACGGCCGCGACGTGCTCGTGGTCATGCCGACCGGCGCCGGGAAGTCGCTCACCTACCAGCTCCCGGCGTTGCTGCGCGAGGACCTGACGGTCGTCGTCTCGCCCCTCGTGGCGCTCATGCGCGACCAGGTCGACGCGCTCCGGGCGGTCGACGATCGGGTGGAGCTGATCAACGCCCAGCAGGACGCCGCCGCCAACCGCTGGGCGCTCGAGCGTGCGGTCACCGGCCGCCTGCGGCTGCTGTACGTCGCGCCCGAGCGCTTCGCCTCGCCCGGCTTCGCCGAGCGCGTCCGTGGCGCCGACGTCGGCCTGTTCGTAGTCGACGAAGCGCACTGCGTCTCGCAGTGGGGGCACGACTTCCGCCCCGACTACTTCCGCCTCGCCGACGCCGCCCGCTACCTCGGCGCGCGTGCGCTGGTCGCCTCGACCGCCACCGCCACGCCGCGGGTGGCGGCGGACATCGTGGCTCGACTGGGGCTGCGCGATCCGGTCAAGGTCACGACCGGCTTCGACCGGCCCAACCTCTCCTTCGCGGTGGTGCCGTCACGGTCGGCGGCCGACAAGGCGCGGCGGCTCGCCGCCGCGCTGGCGCCGCCCGAGGCCCGGCCCGCGATCGTCTACGCGGGCACGCGCGTGGCCTCCGAGGCGATCGCCGGCGAGCTGCGGGCGGCGCTCGGCGTCGACGTGGTCGCCTATCACGCCGGACTGGCGCGCGCCGCGCGCGCCGACGCCCAGCGCCGCTTCATGTCCGGCGAGGCAGAGATCGTCGTGGCCACGAACGCGTTTGGCATGGGCGTCGACAAGGCCGACGTGCGCACGGTCGCGCACGCCACGGTGCCGCCCTCGCTGGAGGCCTATTACCAGGAGGCCGGGCGCGCCGGCCGCGACGGTGCCCCGGCGCGCGCCCTGCTGTTCGCGAGCGCGCGCGACAAGGGGCTGCACGTCTTCTTCATCGAGCGCGCGCGGCTGGACGACGCGGCGTTTGGCGCGGCAGCGAAGGTGATCGAGGGCTCGGCCGACCTCGAGGGCCGCTACGACGTGGCCATGGCCGACGTCGCCGCCGCCGCCGGTGGCCGCGATGAGCGCGGCGACGATCGCGCCCGTGCGGTGGTCGGCCACCTCGTGCGCGCCGGCGTGTTGCACCCGCTGCCGGCGCCGCCCGACCGAGCCATGGGCAGGGTGCTCGCGCCCTTCGACCGCCGCGCGCTGGCCATCTGCCGCACCGCGGCGGCCGAGGCCGAGCGCGCCCGCTGGCGCGAGTACCGCTCGATCTGGCGCTTCGTCGAGGAGGCGCGCTGCCGCCGTGCGGCGATCCTGCAGCACTTCGGCGACCCGGCGCAGCCGGCGCCCGGCGTGCCGTGCTGCGACGTCTGCGACGCGACGACGGTGCCCGCCGCCCCCGACCCGCCGCGGGCGGTGGCCCAGCCGCTCGGGGGCAACCTCGACGCGGCGATCTTCGGGGTGGTCGAGACCGCCTCGCCCGCCGTTGGCCGTACCCGTACGGTGGAGATCCTCCGCGGCGGCCGCTCGCGGATCATCCGCGACAACGCCTACGACGGGCTCCCCGGCTACGGCGCCTTCGGCCATCTCAGCCGGGACGAGGTGCTTTCGCGCGTGGATGCGCTGCTGGCCGAGGGGCAGCTGCGCTCGACCGGCGGGCGCTTTCCTAAGCTTGCCCGCCCATGAGAGTCGGCGTCCTCGCGTCGGGCTCGGGGACCAACCTCCAGGCCCTCCTCGACCAGGTCCACGGTCGGGAGGGGATCGAGATCGTCGCGGTCGGGTCCAACGTCGCCGACGCCCCGGCGCTCGAGCGGGCGCGCGCGGCCGGCGTGGCCACCGCCGCCTTCCCAGAGGCCGACTTCGCCGACCGGCGCAGCCGCGACGAGGCGATGGCGGCATGGCTCTCCGGCCACGGCGTGGACCTCGTGGTCCTGGCCGGCTACATGCAGCTGGTCAGCGCCGAGTTCCTCGCCCGGTTCCCGCAGCGCGTGATCAACGTACACCCCGCACTGCTGCCCGCGTTCCCCGGCGTGCGGGCGATCGAGCAGGCGCTCGCGTACGGCGTCAAGGTCTTCGGCGTGACCGTGCACTTCGTCGACGAGGGCGTCGATTCGGGGCCGGTCATCCTTCAGCGCGCGATCGAGCTGCCCGATGCCGCCGACGCCGCCGCTGTCCACGCTGCCCTGCAGCCGATCGAGCACGAGGTCCTGCCACGGGTGGTGCGCGCGTTCGCCGCGGGCGCCGTCCGCGTCGATCCCGGTCATCCGCGCCGGGTCTATGTTTTGACCGATGGCTGAACGCACGGCGACCGAGCCGACCGCCCCGGGCGAAGTCAAGGTCCGGCGCGCGCTGATCTCGGTCTCCGACAAACGCGGCGTCGTCGACTTCGCGCGCGGCCTTGCGGAGCTCGGCGTCGAGCTGATCTCCACCGGAGGCACCGCGCGGGCGCTTTCCGAGGGCGGGCTCGACGTGCGCTCGGTCACCGACCTCACCGGCTTTCCGGAGATCATGGACGGCCGGGTCAAGACGCTGCATCCCAAGCTCTACGCCAGCCTGCTCGCGCGGCGCGACGACCGGGCCCACCTGCAGGCCGCCGACGAGCAGGAGGTCGAATGGGTCGACCTCGTATGCGTGAACCTCTACCCGTTCGAGCAGACCGCTTCGACGCGCGGTATCGCCGAGGGTGAGGTCATCGAGGACATCGACATTGGCGGGCCGACGATGATCCGGGCGGCCGCCAAGAACTTCCCCTTCAGCGCGGTGGTGGTCGAGCCCGAGAGCTACGACGCCGTCCTGGCCGAGCTCCGCGAGTCCGAGGGCCGGCTGTCGCTGGCCACGCGCGAGTCGCTGGCGGCGCAGGCGTTCGCGTACACCGCGCGCTACGACACCGCGATCGCGCGCTGGTTCGCCGAGCGCGACGAGCAGTTCCCGCCGCTTCTCGTGCGGGCGTACGAGAAGGTGGCCGACCTGCCCTACGGGGAGAATCCCCACCAGCGCGCTGCGTTCTACACGCAGGTGGGCGCCCGCATGCACGTGCTGTCGCGAGTGCGCCAGCACGGCGGCAAGGCATTGTCGTTCAACAACCTGCTCGACCTCAACGCTGCGCGCTTGCTCGTGAGCGAGTTCCAGGCCCCGGCGTGCGCGATCGTCAAGCACAACAACCCGTGCGGGTGCGCGCTCGCGCAGGACGGGCTCGAGGCCTACCGCAAGGCGTTCGCCGCGGACCCGATGAGTGCGTTCGGGGGCATCATCGCCCTCAATCAGCCGGTGGACGGCGTGCTGGCCGAGGCGATCACCGCCCAGTTCGTCGAGGTGCTGTTCGCCCCCGGGTACACCGACGAGGCGCTCGAGGTGTTGTCGTCCAAGCCGAACCTCCGCATCCTCCAGGACGAGGAGCGACGCGGGCTTGCGGTCGGCGAGCCCGACGTCAAGCAGGTGATCGGCGGGGTGCTCGTCCAGGACCGCGACCGTGACGTCGAGGAATGGGAAGGCATGCAGGTTGCGACCAAACGCCTGCCCACCGAGGAGGAGCGGGCGCAGCTGCTGTTCGCATGGCGCGTCTGCAAGCACGTACGCTCGAATGCGATCGTCCTCGCGCAGGACCTGGTGACGGCGGGGATCGGCGCCGGGCAGATGAGCCGGGTCGACTCGGTCCGGCTGGCGGTCGAGAAGAGCACGTCGGAGTCGCTCGCTGGCGCGGCCATGGCCTCGGACGCTTTCTTCCCCTTCCCCGACGGCCCACAGCTGGCGATCGACGCCGGAATCACAGCGATCATCCAGCCGGGCGGCTCGCGCAACGACCCCGCGGTGGTGGCGGCGGCCGATGCGGCCGGCGTGGCGATGGTGCTCACCGGGCGCCGCCACTTCCGCCACTAGAGCCACTCTCGGCGCCCCTGGCTAGGTCCTCGGGCTGGGTCGTGCCTAGCACGGCTTCATCCCTGCGTCCCGTGCCAGGAACGCCGAGCGATGGCTCCAGTCGGCTTCGTGTGAGCGCGGCGGCGCCGCCACTCTCCCCGGTTTCCACCCGGAATCTATTTGCATTTCGGGCGCAAAAAGGCACAATGCCGGGGTGGCTCACCCCGCGCGCCTGTTCGCAGGCCTGTTTGCCTGCGTCCTGATCCTCGCCGTGCCCGCGTTCGCGCAGGGCGCCGAGAACCTGACCCCGGAGCTCGCGAACACCCGGCCGGTCCCGTCGGTCAACTACGACGAGACCCAGCACCTGCACTACCGCTACGGGCCTCTGCCGATCCAGGCCGGCCAGAACAACATCCAGATCGGCAACAAGCAGGTCCCCAAGCCGAAGGTCGACGGCTGGATCACCCGCATGTCGCCGAACCTCGAGCTGACCGACGGGACCGTTCCCCCAGTGGACGTCATCCACCTCCACCACGCGGTCTGGCTGAACCTCAACCACCCGGGCGTTGCGTCGGGCGGAGGGTTTGCGCCGTTCTTCGCCGCCGGCGAGGAGAAGACGATCTTCCAGCTGCCGCGCGGTTACGGGATGCGCTACCGGGCGTCGGACCGCTGGCTCCTCAACTACATGATCCACAACCTCACGGCGCGGCCCACCAGGGTCTACATCACGTGGGACATCGACTTCGTCCCCGACAAGGCCCCCGGAGCCAAGGGAATGAAGGAGGCCAAGCCGCTGTGGATGGACGTCCACTCGGGGCAGATCTATCCGGTCTTCGACGTCAAGCGCGGGTCGGGGACGAATGGCACCTTCACCTACCCCGACCAGGACCCCGACGCCTATCCGGGCGGCCGGCGCCGCAACGAGTTCCACGCGGACCACGACATGGTGCTGCTCGGCACCGCTGGTCACCTGCATCCGGGAGGGCTCCACGACGACCTGTGGATGACGCGGCCGGGCGCGCAGCCGGTGTCGGCGTCGACCGTCGCGGCGCGCTGCTCGAAGGCGCGCGCCCGCGCGCGGAAGGCGTCGGCAGCGTCGAGGACGGTCAAGAAAGCCTGCGCGCGGCCCGCCGCCGACGGCGACACCGTCCACCTGTTCAAGTCGATGGCCGACTACTTCGAGCCGGCCGGCGCCGTGTCGTGGGACGTCGCCATGACCGGGACGCAGCCGGACTGGCGTGTCCAGGTCCATCGCGGCGACGTCCTCAAGATCACCTCGACCTATGACTCCCAGCGGTCCTCCTGGTACGAGTCCATGGGGATCATGGTCGTCTGGTACGCCGACGGGTCCGGCGGTCCGAACCCGTTCTCGACCAAGGTCGACTGGCCCGGCGAACTCACGCACGGCCACCTGCCGGAGAACGACAACCACGGCGGACAGGACGCGGGCCTGCCCGACGCCGCCTCCCTTCCCGACGGCCCGGTGTTCGGCGCCGACAACGCCGTGACGATCGACAACTTCGTCTATAGCCAGGGCGACCTGGGCTCCTCCGGCGCCGCCGGCGCGCCGCCGGTGGTGCGCCAGGGCCAGGCGCTGAAGTTCTCCGACAACGACCCCAACCCGGCCTACCACACGATCACCGCGTGCAAGGCGCCCTGCAACAAGACGACGGGGATCGCCTACCCGCTCGCGGACGGGCCGGTGGACTTCGACTCGGGCGAGCTGGGCACCGGCGGTCCGCCCACGGCGAACCGGACGACGTGGGAGACGCCGAACGACCTGCCGCCGGGCACCTACAGCTACTTCTGCCGGATCCACCCGTTCATGCGGGGCAGCTTCCGCGTCGCGTCCTAGCGCCATCCTCGCAGCTCCTGACTGGGTCCTCGCCGTGCCTGGCACGGCTTCGCCCTTGCGTCCCGAGCCAGGAACGCCGAGCGATGGCGCTATGCGGCAACGCCGGTTGGCTGGCTCAGGCGACGGGCTCGCTCAGGAGGGTCGCGAGCGCCTCTTCGCGCGTGGGCCGCAGCGGCCAGTCGGCGAGCACCGGGGCGTCGGCGAGGGCGACGATCGTCTCCGGGTGGCGCGCGGCGATGACCACGGAGCAGTCGGAGAGCTGCAGGCGCTGCTCGCAGAAGATCATCGCGGCGATCGAGTCGACGGTCTGGACGCCGCCGAAGTCGAAGACGAAGTCGGAGCAGCCCTCGGTGCGCGCGGCGGCGAGCTCGCGCGCGAAGGCCAGCGCCGTCCTCGAGGTGAAGCGTCCTTCGGAGGTGATGATGCACGTGCATTCGCCGAGCGTCTTGCGCGTGACCCTGCTGCGCTGCTGGAACTCGACGAGCGTGCTCATGCGCCCCGACCTGTACCCGGCGCGCGGGTCCGGCACACGTCTTCCGCACCGCTGTTAGCGTCATAGCTCGTTTCCTGGCGCCGGGACGCAGGGGTGAATCCGTGTTGGGCACGGCGAACCCCGAGGATCTAGCCACGAGCGAGAATGGCGCTAGTGCGCCAGCGCCACGCCGAGCCAGACAATCGCGAGCGACACGAGGAAGATCGCGCCCTCGAGCGCGTGAAACGCCGGCCGTCGCATGTGCCAGACGACCAGCCCGGCCACGATGACGACCAGCGCGAGCTTGACGTGCAACGTTTCGCGGCCCCAGTCGTGGAAGTGGGTGGCCATGGCGGCGCCGGTGGCGGCGAGGACGCCGATCGCCACCAGCGTCCCCCACCCGAACCGACGCGCGATCGCCCGCACCCGCGTCCGCTCGGAATCGCCGCGGAGAACCGGCACGACCGCAACGGCGAGCAGCAGCTGGCCACCGACGAAGAACGCCATGGCGACGAGATGCAGCCACCGGATGCCCTCCCAGAGCGCCACGGAACGGGCAGCGTACGTGCCAGACTTGCAGAGCGCCCCTAACTCAATTGGCAGAGTTCCGGATTTTTACTCCGGCGGTCCGGGTTCGAGTCCCGGGGGGCGTACTCGTGACATCCGGAACGATGCGACCATGTGTTGTGCAAGAGCCCGATCGTCGTCTCCGGAACGTTGGCCGTCCACCCGGCCAGAGCACCGCCGAGCTGCGGCGCTGCCCGCGTCATGGCGTGGTCGCGTTTCACTTCTACAAGGGCAGCGGTCGCTGGCGGTGCAAGCGCTGTGTGGGCGAGGCGGTCACGCGCCGCCATCGCAAGGTGCGGGCGATCCTGCTCGGGGAGGCCGGCGGCCGCTGCGCCCTCTGCGGCTACGGCGGGTGCACGCTGAACCTCCACTTCCACCACGTCGACCCGGCGACGAAGTCCTTCCCGGTGAACGCGATGCGCGGCAAGGGCCTCGAGGCCCTTCGCGCTGAGGCCAGGAAGTGCGTCCTCTTGTGCGCCAACTGCCACGGCGAGGTCGAGGCCGGCGTCGTCCGGTCCCCGACGCCTGGTGCGAGGTACGCCGACCGGGCTACCGCCGTCTAGTGAACCTCGACGGCGACACGACCTCCGGCCAGGACGTCCTCGTGGCCGCCGACATCGCGATGTGCTACGCCGAGGTCGCCGGCGGCGACCGCATCCGCGCCGACGGCCCTGCGCGCCCCTCTCCTAGACTCAAGCCGCCCGCCCCCATGGTGTAGCGGTTAGCACGCGGGCCTTTCACGCCCGTAGCGGGGGTTCGATTCCCCCTGGGGGTACTTGAATAGACCAGGGCGGTATGCGGCTCGCGATCGGTGGGCAGCAGCACGTCGCGGTCCCGCAGCGCGAGGAAGAGCCGGCCTCCGAGGATGGCGGCGCCCACGGAGACCCAGCGGCATCCGGCGCAGCGGCGAGAACCACACCTCGCGCACGCCGCTCGGAACCGCATCCAGCCGCGCGAGGTTCGACAGCACGGCGGTGTCGACGACGCAGTTGCCGCCAGCGGGATGAGGTTCCGTGCCTTGCCGCAAGGCGGTACCAACTACGGGTGCGCTGGTGGCTCGTCGCCCGTCCGGCGCGCGAGCTCGGGGTCGAGGTGGAACTCGATCGCGCCGATCCGGCCGTCGCCCAGGCGCAGGAGCATGGCGCTGTCCTGCTCCATGCCGGATGCCGCCGTGCCGTGTCGCCCCGACCTGGCGCGTGGGCACGAGCGCCCCCGCCGGCACTTCGAGACGTCGTCGACTATGAGCTCGAGCTCGCTGAACGTTTCGCCCCAGTCCGCCCAGGCGCGGCGCAGCCCGTCGAAGCCGTCGGACGTCGACCTCACGCCGGGCGCGCCGACCATGACGCAGACCAGTTCGGGTGCCGCGACCGGCCCCAACCCCTCGGCGAGCTGTTCGACCGCGCGAGCGGCGGGGACCGCGGTCCCTGTCGGCGGCATCTCGCCCGTCCTGCAGGGCGGCCACCGGGGCCGGCCGGTCACCTGACCGCACCGAGCGAGGGCACGCTGGTCCGCGCAACGCCGGCCGGGCGGCACCGGATCGCCGCCGAGGCCGGATAGCGCGTCGCGCTGAGCCTCCCGTCATCACCCCGCTGACAAAACCGCCGCCGCAAGCCTGCCGGTTTGCCAAAATTGAACGGTAAAGGGGTGGGTAACGTCCAGGAGGGAAGAAAGATGCCCGCGCTTTCCTTCGCAGCCACCCAAGCCGGCCAGCGCGCCGCCCTCGATCAGGTGTTCATCGCCACCGTGTTGGCCGGGGTCGCCACCGCCGTTCGACTCGTCCCGTTCGACTACGACAAGCAGAACCTGCAGCGTGAGCAGAAGAGGGACGTCCCGAGGATCCTGACGACGCTCGGATGCCTTGCCGTTCTGGCCCTGGCACAGGCCCTCCTGGGCCTCGTCGTGTGGGGCCTGATGCGCGTGGACCGCAGTTACCGCGATCCTTCCAGCGGGCCCCCGCCCGAGCGGGCCCGCCGACCGGCAACGACGACGCCGGGGCGCGTCGCCCGCGCGATGTGACATGGCGACAATCGCCGCTGACGAGCAGGAGCAGACCGAAGAGCGGCGCTTCTCCCTCGAGCTGAACCAGGACCAGAAGGACATTCGCGACTGGGTGCACGGCTTCGCCGAGGGCACCGTGCGCCCCGCTGCGCACGAGTGGGACGAGAGGGAGGAGACGCCGTGGCCAATCATCGCCGAGGCGGCGAAGATCGGGCTCTACGGCTACGAGGGCCTGGCGCAGTTCTGGGCCGACCCGACCGGCCTGACCCTGCCGATCGTCAACGAGGAGCTGTTCTGGGGCGACGGCGGGATCGGCATGGCGATCATGGGCACGACGCTGGCGGTGGCCGGGATCTTCAGCGCCGGGACGCCCGAGCAGGTGATGGAGTGGGTCCCGCAGTGCTACGGGACGGCCGAGGAGCCCGCCGTAGGGGCCTTCTGCGTGTCGGAGCCGGACGCTGGATCGGACGTGAGCTCGCTGCGGACTCGCGCCCGGTATGACGAGGCCACCGACGAGTGGGTCTTGAACGGTCAAAAAGCCTGGGCGACGAATGGGGGGATCGCCACCGTTCACGTCGTCGTCGCCTCGGTGGATCCAGAGCTGAAGGCACGCGGCCAGGCGGCGTTCGTGATTCCTCCGGGCACCAAGGGGCTCGAGATGGGCACGAAGCTCAAGAAGCACGGGCTGCGGGCTTCGCACACGGCCGATGTCTTCCTGGACGACGTTCGCGTGCCGGGTGCGTGCCTGCTGGGCGGCAAGGAGAAGCTCGACGAGCGCCTGGCACGGGCGCGCGAGGGGGCGAAGGCCAAGACGCAGGCTGCGATGCAGACGTTCGAGGTGTCGCGGCCGACCGTGGGCGCGCAGGCGGTCGGGATCGCGCGGGCGGCGTACGAGTACGCGCTCGACTACTCGAGGGAGCGCGAGCAGTTCGGAAAGAAGATCGTCGAGAACCAGGCGATCGCGTTCACACTGGCCGACATGAAGATGGAGGTCGACTGCGCGCGGCTGCTGGTTTGGCGGGCGTCGTGGATGGGCCGGACCGGCAAGGAGTTCACGGCGGCCGAGGGCTCGATGTCGAAGCTGAAGGCCGGCGAGGTGGCGGTCTGGGTGACCGAGCGGGCGATCCAGATCCTCGGCGGAAACGGCTACACACGCGAGTTCCCCGTGGAGCGCATGCACCGCGACGCGAAGATCTACACGATCTTCGAGGGAACGTCGGAGATCCAGCGCCTTGTGATCGCCCGAGCGATATCCGGGATGCAGATCCGCTGATCCGGGGCCGCTTCGGGCCGCGCGCCGCTTTCGCCGGAACTATTGCGGCAGACGTTGCGCGCGTCAGGCGGCGCGGCGGATTTCGGGGTCTTCCGCGTCGCGCGCGGAGTCCGACCCGGCCCGAAGCGCAGCCCTTATCGCCGCCTTGACCGTAGGCGTCGCCGACCCCGGCGCGAGCACAACCTCCAGCCCGAACTTCCGCGCCTCCGCAAGCCGCCGGTCGGGATGCGCCACGTGCCGCACCTCGCCGGTAAGCCCGATCTCCCCAAACGCAGCCAAAGGCTTTACCCCGTCGCCCAGCGTCACACCCCGAGCCGCCGAAGCAATCGCCAGCGCCACCGCCAGATCCGCCCCCGGCTCGTCCACCCGCACGCCGCCGGCAACGGACACGAAGACGTCGGCGGACCCGACAGCGAGCCCCGCCTGGCGACCTAACACCGCGAGCACCAAGGCCAGCCGATTCCGGTCGATCCCGTTCGCCACGCGCCGCGGCGGGACCAGCTCGGACGGCGCCACGAGCGCCTGGACCTCCACCAGCAGCGGGCGCGAACCCTCCATCGCGCACAGCACCACCGAGCCCGGCGCACGCGTTGCCTCGCCGACAAAGCGGGCGGATGCGTCCGGAACCTCGATCAACCCGTCCTCGCGCATCTCGAACACGCCGACCTCGTTGGTCGACCCGAAGCGGTTCTTCATCGCGCGCACCGTCCGATAGGTCCGCTCCCGCTCGCCCTCGAACTGCAGGACGCAGTCGACCAGGTGCTCCATCACCCGGGGGCCCGCGAGCGTTCCGTCCTTGGTCACGTGTCCGACGATGAAGAGAGCGATGCGCCGCTGCTTGGCGACGCGCATCAGCCGCGCAGTCGCCTCGCGCACCTGGGCTACGGATCCGGCCGCGCTCGACAGGGCGGGATCGTGCAGCGTCTGCACGGAGTCGATGACGCAGACGGAGGGCCGCTCCGCCTCGAGGGTCGCCTCGACCACCGAGACGTCAGTCTCGGCGATGATCGGGACAGCCAGCGCGTCGGAGCTGAGCCGCTCGGCGCGCAGCCGCACCTGGGCGGCGGACTCCTCGCCCGTCACGTAAAGCACCGGCGCCCGCGCAGCGACGTTCGCGAGGGCGGCCAGCGTCAAGGTGGACTTGCCGATGCCGGGCGACCCGCCGATCAACACCAGCGACCCCGGGACGATCCCGCCGCCGAGCACCCGGTCGAGCTCGGCGATACCGGTGCCGATCCGAGCCACCTGCCCGGCCGCGACCTCCCGCAGCGGCACCGGCCTGGCAGCCTTGCCTGCCGCTGTCCCGCCCGCGCCGCCGCCGCGCCGAAGAGGGCTCGCACGCTCCTCGACAAGCGTGTTCCACTCGCCGCAGCCCGGGCAGCGGCCATGCCACTTGGGGCTCTCATGCCCACAGGAGGTGCAGGCGAAG
>JBJMKX010000096.1:0-7321 GCA_045805605.1 Solirubrobacteraceae bacterium | reverse complement strand
GCGCATCCCCTGGGTCGGGTCATGGCCCTCCCAGAAGATCTTCAACAGCTCCTCGTAGGAGGCCTTCTGCGGGTCGAAGGCGACGAGCACCGCCTCGGTGTGGCCGGTCCGCCCGCTGCACACCTCCTCGTAGGTCGGGTTGGGCGTGGTGCCGCCCGCGTAGCCCACGGCGGTGGTGTAGACGCCGGGCGCCTCCCAGAACATGCGCTCGGCGCCCCAGAAGCAGCCCATCGCGAAGACGGCGGTCTTAACGCCCTCCGGGAAGGGGGGCTTGATGGGGGTGCCGAGCACGTAGTGCGTCTCGGAGGTCGGGATCGGGGAATCGCGGCCGGGAAGAGCGTCCTCGGGCGCGATCAGTTGGGTCTTCGTGCGGGTGAAAAGCATCGTGCGCACAGCGTAGACCCACTCCCTAACGCCACCGTTACGGCGCGCCGGCGCCCGCCCCCGCGCGCGCCGCATCGGCGGCCCGCGCGATCCGCGTGCCGCGCCGCAGCGCCAGCGTCGTCCCGACGCACGCCGCGCACAGCAGCGCGTACGGCACCGCATCGCTCGTCGCCTGCGCCAGCCCGCCCGCGCCCGCGGCGCCCGCCATTTCCCCGGCGCTCCACGCGACATTGGACAGCGCCACCGCCACCACCTGGCCGATGCCGAGTGCGCTGGCCGCGTCCGCGAGCATCGCGCCGGCCGGGGCCAGCAGCGCGCCGACCGCCGGGCCGCTGAGCACCGCGAGGACGGCGACGATCCATGCCGCACCGGCCACCGGCAGCAGCGCCAGCACCAGCGCCGAGGCGGGCAGCGCGACGCGCACCGGCGACAGGCGCGTGCCGCGGTCGGCCAGGCGGCCGGCGAGCGGGCTGGCCACCATCTCACCCAGGGCACCGAGGGCGAAGGTCAGGCCGATGACGGCGCCGCTCGCGCCCAGCGACGACATGCGCAGCGGGACGAGCACGCCGACCGCCCCGAAGGCCAGGCCGTAGAGCGTGTTCAGCCACCCGGCCGCCTGGACCGAGCGGTCGCGCAGCCCGACGAAGAGCGCGCGCGGCGACGCCGCCTCGGCGGCGCCCGGCCGGCCGGGCATCGTCGCCGCCCACGCCGCCAGGGCGAGCGCCGCCGCCGCGACCGCGCTGAACACCGGCACGTCCCCGAACTGCACGGCCGCGGTCCCCAACGCCGGACCGAGCAGCGACCCGCCGACCGCCATCCCCAGCGACGTGCCGATCAGCGCCCCGCGCCGGTCGACCGGCGCCGAGCCGATCAACCACGCCAGCGAGCCGCTCCAGCACAGGGCGCCCGCCGCCCCCTGCACGAAGCGCGAGACGTCGAGCACGACGATGCTCTCGCCCAGCCCGAACGCGACGCTGGACACGGCCAGCAGACCGAGTCCGAGCAACAGCGCGCCCTTGACGCCGATGCGCATCGCCACCAGCACCGCCGGAATCGCCGCGACAAGAGTGCCCGCCGGATACGCGCCCGCCAGCACGCCCGCCGCCGCCTTGGTGAGACCGAAGTCATCCGCGTAACGCGGGAGCAGCGGCGCGATCGCGCTGAAGAACAGCGTGTCGAGGAACACCACCGCGCCGGTGAGGACGAGCAACCGCCGCATCGCCAGAACCTATGCGGAGCGGGCCAGCCTCCTCGGCGGGCTTAGAACCAGCACCCCGTTCGGCGCCCCTGGCACCTCGACCTCCGCGCCCTCGCACCGCGTCACGGCCTCGAAACGCTCCAGGAACGGATCCACCGGATCGAGGAAGTCGACGGCGGGCGTGCGGTAGTGCATCGGCACCACCCAGCGCGGGTCGAGCCGCTCGACGATCGTCGCCGCTCCCTCCGCCCCGACCGTCGGGCCGCCGCCGACCGGCACGAAGAGCAGGTCGATCGGACCGAGCGCCACCGCCTGCTCGGGGCGCAGCACGCTCTGCCCGTGGTCGCCGAGGTGCGCGACCCGGATGCCGTCGAGCGCGAAGCTAAAGAGCGTGTTGGGACCGCGCCGGGTGCCGGCGACGTCGTCGTGCTCGCCCGCGACACCGACCACCTCGCCGACCGGCGACGCGTGGGTGCCGGCGACGCGGATCACGGCGGGGTCGCCCTCGATGCCCGCGACGCCGTTGTGGTCGCGGTGGTCGTGGGTGACCAGCACGAGGTCGGCGGCAACGCCCGTCACCGGCGGATAGTCGAAACGCACGCGGCCCCGGAACGCCGCCGTGTCGCCGATCGGGTCGAGCATCACCGACGCATCGCTTCCGGCGATCAGGAAGGCGGACTGTCCGAACCAGCGGATGCGCATGAATTGAAAGCTTACGTCAACGTCAAAAACGGTATCCTGAGAGGCGATGCGAAAGCGCTTCGTGGGAGCCGATCACCAGCACTACAAGTGGTGGGCCCTGTCGTGCACGAGCCTCGGGATGCTCATGGCGACGATCAACTCCGGCACGCTGATCATCGCCCTACCCGATCTCGAGCGCGAGCTGCACACCAGCCTGCTGCAGCTCGTCTGGGTGATCCTCGCGTACATGATCTCGTCGACCGTGCTCGTGCTCACCGCGGGCCGACTGTCGGACCTCTTCGGGCGCAAGAAGGCCTACGTCGGGGGGTTCGTGCTCTTCGCGCTGGCCTCGCTCGGCGCCGGCTTTGCCGCCGACGGCACGCAGCTGATCCTGTGGCGCATCGTCCAGGGCGTCGGTGGAGCCTTCCTGTTCGCGAACGCCGCGGCGCTCGTCACCGACGCGTTCCCCAAGCGCCAGCTCGGCGTCGCGCTCGGCACCAACACCATGGTGGCGGCCGTCGGTCTCGTGCTCGGGCCGGTCCTCGGCGGGCTGCTGGTGACGGCCTCCTGGCAATGGGTGTTCTGGTTCAACGTGCCGTTCGGAATCGTCGGCGCGGTGTGGGGCGCCCTCGTGCTGCACGAGCTGGCCAAGCCAGACCAGCAGCGCGGGCTGGACCTCCTCGGCACGGCCACGTTCGTGGTCGGCCTGACCGGGCTCGTCTACGGGATCTCGAAGGGCGGCATCTCCGGCTGGGACAACACGCTGGTGATCGGCAGTCTCGCCGTCGCCGCGGTGCTACTGCCGCTGTTCGTCTGGATCGAGTCGCGCGGGCGGGCGCCGATGCTCGACCTGACGATCTTCCGCAACCGGCTCTTCGCCGCGGCGACGGCGGCCGCCTTCATCAACGGGCTGTCGCGCTTCGCGCTCATGTTCGTGTTCGTCTTCTACTTCCAGGGCGCGCAGGGCGACGACCCGATCACCGCCGGCATCAAGCTGGCGCCGCTCGCGGTCGGGATGCTCGTCTCCTCGCCGCTCGCAGGCATGTGGGCCGACCGCCGCGGCTCGCGCACGCTCGCCGCCTCGGGCATGCTCGTCACCGCGGCCGGACTGGCCCTGATGACCACGCTGCAGGTCGACACCGCGTACTGGGAGACCGGCCTGTGGATGTTCGTCGTCGGCATCGGCTCGGGCATGTTCAACTCGCCCAACACCGCGGCGATGATGGGCACCGTGCCCGCTCACCGGCGCGGCATCGCCGCCGGCGCGCGGATGATGCTGCAGAACACCGGCGCGGTGCTCTCGATCGCCTTCGTGCTCGCGATCGTCACCGCCGCCGTCCCCAAGCCGGTGCTGTTCAAGATCTTCTCGGGCCTTGCCGCCGGCCTGGGCGCCGCCAAGCTCGACCCGTTCATCGCCAACATGCACACCGCGCTGTGGGCGCTGGCGGCGACGTCGGTCGTCGGCGCGGTGGTGTCGCTCATGCGGCCGCGCCATGTCGCCCACACCGCTACCGCCGAGGCGGTGCCCTCGTGACACCGCTGCGCATCGGCGAGCTCGCGGAGCTGACCGGCACCACGCCGCGCACGATCCGCTACTACGAGGAGATCGGGCTCCTGCCCTCCGCGGCGGCGCGCGAGAGCGGCCGGCACCGCACCTACGGCGACGAGGACGTCGAGCGCCTGCGCGAGCTGCTGCGCCTGCGGGAGCTGCTCGGCGTCTCGCTCGACGAGCTCAAGGAGCTGATCGAGGCCGAGGAGACCCGCGCGGCGCTGCGGCGCGAGTTCCGCGCCATCGACGACCCGGCGCGCCGCCGCGAGATCCTCGCCGAGGCGCTGCGCTACCTGGACCGGCAGCTCGAGCTCGTCCGCCACCGCCGCGACGAGATCGCCCGGCTCGAGGCCGAGCTGGTCGCACGCCGCCGCCGCGTGCGCGCGCGCCAGCGCGAGCTCCGTCCGCACGCCGCGGCGCGCTAGGCGGTGACCGGCTCGGGCGTCCGGACGGTCGGGCGGAGCTCGTAGTGGTCGGCGTCGAAGTGGCGAAGCAGGCGCCGGAACGGCCATGTGAACCCGGGCCACAGGGTCGTGTTGCGACCGGTGTGGTCCAGGTACCAGCTCGCGCAGCCGCCCGCGTTCCAGACCGTGTTGCGAAGCCGCTTCTGGATGGCGGCGTTGTACCGCGCCTGCACGTCGGCCCGGACGTCGATCGACCCCGCCCCGCGCGCCTCCATCGTGCGCAGGGCATCGAGGACGTAGTTGAGCTGCGACTCGATCATGAACACGATCGAGTTGTGACCCAGGCCCGTGTTGGGGCCGACGAGGAAGAACAGGTTCGGGAAGCCGGCGATCGTCGTGCCCAAGTGGGCCTCCATGCTGCCCTGCCACGTCTCGGCCAGCGTGTGCCCGTTGCGTCCGCGCACCAGGTCCGCCGACGGCGGGTCGGTGACGCGGAAGCCGGTGCCGAAGATGATCGTGTCGACCTCCCGCTCGGATCCGTCGGCGGTCACGACCGACGACGCGCGGACCTCCGCAATGCCGTCGGTGACCAGCTCGACGTTGGGCTGCATGAGCGCGGGGAAGTAGTCGTTGGAGAGCAGCACGCGCTTGCAGCCGATCGTGTAGTCGGGCGTGAGCTTGCGGCGCAGCTCAGGGTCGGGCACCTGATGGCGCAGGTGCTTGAGCGCCACGCGCTGGGGCAGCTTGGCGAACCGCCGGTCCATGAAGCCGAGGACGAAGGTCTCGCGCGCCCAGTAGACGGCGGCGCGCATAGCGAGCTGTGCCGATGGGAGGGCGCGGTAGATCCGCTGCTCGAGCGGCGAGAGCGCCCGGTCGGGGTGGGGCATGATCCACGGCGGGGTGCGCTGGAAGACGTGCATCCGGCTGACCTTGGGCTGGATGCGCGGGACGAATTGGATCGCCGACGCGCCGGTGCCGACCACCGCGACGCGCTCGCCGGTGAGGTCGTGGTCGTGGTCCCACTCGGCGGAGTGGAACGTCTTCCCCTCGAAGCGGTCGAGGCCTGGGACGGCGGCGATCGACGGCTCGTGCAGCGGGCCGGTTCCGGCCACGAGGACCTGGGCGCTGATGGTGGCGTCCGCGGTCTCGATCCGCCAGCGCTGCCGCTCGTCGTCCCAAACGGCTGACTGGACCTCCTCGCCGAAGCGGATGTGTGGCATGACGCCGTAGCGGACGGCGCACTCGCGCAGGTAGTCCCAAATCTCGTCGCCCAATGGGAAGGTGCGCGACCAGTTCGGGTTCGGGGCGAACGAGAACGAGTACAGGTGCGACGGCACGTCGCACTGCACGCCCGGATAGGTGTTCTCCCGCCAGGTGCCGCCCACGTCGTCGGCCTTCTCGAGCAAGACGAAGTCGTCGATGCCCACCTGCTTGAGCCGGATGGCCATGCCGAGACCGGCAAAGCCGGTGCCGATGATCGCGATGCGCTTTTCCTGGCCCACGGGCAGCGGCAGCTTATTGAATGAGATTCAGCGGTGTGTGTGGGGCCCGTCACACAAGCCGCCGGTCCCAGATACCGAACCCTCCACCGTCCAATCCTCCTAGCCTGAGGGCGAGGGGCCCGTGCGGGACGGGTCCCTCACTCCGCCAGCCATTAGGCTCCCGCCGTGGGCTGCTTCTTCGCGCTCCTCGCCCTCTTCTCTCCCCGGCTTGCGCTGTTCTTCGCCGCGATCTTCAGCGACATCCTCAGTCGGGCCTACGACAGCTTCATCATCCCGCTGCTCGGGTTCTTCCTGCTGCCATGGACGACGCTGGTCTACGCCCTGGCCTACGACGCCAACCCGAACCACCTGACGACGTTCGAGTGGCTGCTGGTCGCGGTGGCGTTCGTGCTCGACCTCGGGTCGTACGGCTTCGGACAGCGGATGCGCGGCAGCCGCGACCAGACGGACTAGGATCGAGTCGCATGCCCGACCGCCTGTACTTCACCGAATCCGACGAGGCCAACGAGCTCATCGCGTCGGATCCGATGGCGCTGGTCATCGGCTTCGCGCTCGACCAGCAGGTGCCGGTGCAGAAGGCCTTTTCGGGCCCGATGGAGCTCCAGCACCGGATCGGGAACCTGGATCCCCGCCGGATTGCCGCCATGAACCCGGACGAGCTGGCCGAGGCCTTTCGTCAGCGACCGGCGCTGCACCGCTTCCCGGCCGCCATGGCGCGGCGGGTCCAGGCCCTGTGCGCGTATATCACCGCGACCTATGACGGGGAGGCGGCCCGCGTCTGGACGGAGGCCCGCGACGGGGCCGACCTCCGGGCCCGGCTCGCGGCGCTGCCGTCCTTCGGCGACATGAAGGTCCGCTCGATGCTCGCCATCCTGGCCAAGCGCTACGGCCTGCAGCTGCCCGGACTGGACGAGGTGGTCCCGCAGCATCCGACGCTCGGCGACGTCGACTCGCCCGAGTCGCTGGCGTCGTATCAGGCGGCGAAGCGCGCCCACAAGGCCGAGGTGCGCGCCCGGGAGACGGAGGCGGCGGCGCGCGACTGACCCCCTACCATGAGATCGAATCGCGTGACGCGGCCGCGATTCACCGTCACCGCGGAGCCGAGCCACGCTCACGCAGCGGCCGCTTGTCGTCGCTCGCCTCATCGGGCAATCCGGCGCGAGAACCGAAGTTTCAGCGCTGATGTGCGGTCTCATGGGGCAGCCGCGTGCAGCTCAGACGTCGAAGTGCGCCGCTCGCGCCCGCCCGTGCCCGATAACCCGGCATTTCGACGCGGAAGTCGGCGGTCCGGCGCCGAACTGCCCGATGAACCGGCCGCGGCGGCCGCAGCGCAGGTCGCCACACCGAAGGCGCGGGACAAAGGGAAGGAGGCCGGACGTGGGCACTCGCCGGCCTCCAGGGTCCGCGCACCAGGCCGTAGGGACCGGGCGCGGGTTCCAGCTCGGATCATAGGGATCGGGTAGGTGCCGTCACCAGTACTTTCGGATGCGGTTCAGGCGACGTCCCAGGCGAGCGGCATGTTGTCGGTCAGCCGGGTGCGGCCGATCCAGGCGGCGACGAGCGCCAGGGCGGGCCCGGAGACGCGCTGGAGCTCGGCGAGGGA